>JBHIFB010000031.1:0-27144 GCA_046760905.1 Candidatus Glassiibacteriota bacterium
GGGACAACGCAATAGGTACAGAATTCACTGCAGCCTCTCATGATAGGCACCATAACCGAGATCCTGCCGGATGTAGAAGGTGTCAGCTCCTCGTATGTTTCCTGCCTGCCATCGTCAAGTACCGCCTGCCGCTCGCCACTGTTTCTGAGTGCGTCAATGGTCCCAGGCAATTCTCTGTAGGATGCCGGTCCCACAACGACATCTATGTAAGGAGCGCTTCTGAGGAGTTCACACCCGAGCCTCTGGGCCATGCAACCCAGCACACCGATTAACTTCCCGGGGCTCTTCCGTTTGATCTTGTTGAGTTCAGCTACCCGGCCGAGCACTCTTCTTTCAGCATGTTCCCTTACCGAGCATGTGTTAACCAGGATGATGTCAGCTTCCTCAGGAAAATCCACCATGCGGCAGCCGGAAGATTCCATTATGCTCCTCACCAGATCGCTGTCGTATTTGTTCATCTGGCAGCCATAAGATTCAATGTAGCAACTGATCATAGAACATCAATAAACCTCATTGCATTGCCGATGGACGACCACTCAATCCATCACTGAATAGGCCTTCGATTTTGAAATCCAGCGGCGATGCCGATTCTGGATCTCCATAGTAGTAGATCTTGCAGTAGTTGGAGCTCCTGTAAAGTAATCCCCCGTCGATGGATTTCCTCTCAAAGACTGCTCGAAGATTTTTGCCGATCATCTCACGGTGAAAATCGAGCTTCTTCACCTGCCCGAGCTCCTTCAACACACGTGCTCGCCTTGACACTTCTTCACTCGTCGAACATTTCCTCATGGAAGAAGCCCTCGTTCGAGTTCTGTCAGAGTACTTGAACACGTGAAGATATCCTACAGGAATTCGCTCGATCAGTTTCACAGTTTCATCGAATTCAAAAGGACCCTCTGTCGGAAAGCCTACGATCACATCGCTCCCGATGTTTATATCGGGCGTATACTCCCTTGCTTTCTGTACAATCTCCTCTAACTTTGCGGATCTGTAAGATCGCCCCATCATCGCCAGCACCCGATCACTCCCGCTTTGCAAGGGAATGTGGAGATGCCTGGCGATGCGCTCGTCCGAGGCCATAAGTCTCAAAAGATCGGGCTCTATCTCATCAGGATTCAATGAGCCCAGTCTTAACATCCCAACATCGGTCTCTTTCAGAAGCATCCTTACGATCGCCAAAAGATCCATCCGCCCATCCAGGTCTCTGCCATAGTGACCTATATGGATCCCCGTCAGTACGAGTTCGGTATGTCCCGCCCTGAGTAACCCTTTCGCTTCCTTCACTATCTGATCCGGTGCCCTCGATCTGCTCTTACCCCTCACGAATGGGACCACACAATATGTGCAGCGGTTGTCACAGCCATCCTGTATTTTCAAATATGCCCTGCTCCTTCCGGGGAAACGCTCTATTCCTTCACCCCAAAGATTCGGCTTCGCACCCGCCATATTCTGCCCTGGTTGGATATATTTCACCCGGGAATCAGGCGTAGTTTCCAGGAAATACTGCAGATAAAAGCGCTCATCCACTCCGATCGCCAGGTCGACCCCGGGAAGCTTGCGGAGTCTTTCGCCCTGTGTCTCCACCGAACATCCTGAGACGACTATTGATGCGGAGGGATTAATCCTGTGCAAGTGCCTGATGGAGGCTCTCGCTTTCGCATCGCTTCTCGAGGTTACCGTACAGGTGTTCACAATTATAAGATCCGCTTTTTCTGGAGAGTGAACCTCCACATACCCTCTCGAGGCCAGTGGTCGTGACATGGACACCGCATCGTATCTGTTTGTCTTACAACCGAAATTTACGAGATAGTATTTCATGATACCACATAAGTGCCCCAGGGAGAACTCGAATCTCCAACTCAGGCTCCGGAGGCCTGTGCTTTATCCAATTAAACTACTGGGGCAAAGTCTTGAGCACGGGATTCAAGCTGAAACCTGACGTATGACTCGTAGAAAAATAGAGCTCTTCATAGCGAGCTCTAATTTCCCAGAAGTCTTGTACACTTAGTCCACCAATATTGCATCAACATTCAAACTCAACAAAATGATGCCTCGAAGTGAACGGTGAGGTTAACCGGTCATTTGTCAGAATGAAGATTCCGTCTTCTTTGCTATGATATCTTTCAACTCCTTAGAGGGTTTAAACGTTGGTACTAAACGCCTGGGCACATCTACCGTTTCACCGGTTCTGGGGTTTCTCGCCTTTCGGGCCCTCCTTGTTTTTACCTTGAAGCTGCCGAAACCCCTAATTTCGATATTATTCCCCTGTGAAAGCGCCTCGGTTACCACCTCGAAGAAGCGGTTGATAACCATGGCAGTATCCTTCTTGGTCAATCCAGTAGTGGCAGAGATCCTCTCTACAATATCCGCTTTTGTCATTAATCCCCTCCTTCTCTCCGGTTTCTGAAACGTAGGGCTTGCTGCGTCGAGAGGTGTTGAATATCACTTACAGGTCGAACAAGATGACGAGGCACAGCCGGTACATCCACTAGATTGTGCCTTCTGAGTCCCTCCTTGGGAATGGAAGCCAAAAACCGACATTTCCCTCTCAATCCTGGAACTCGAACACGAGGGACAATTCACCTCGTTATTTCCAGAAAGATGAAGCCGCTCGAACGAAATGCCGCATTCGAGGCATATATATTCATAGATCGGCATGAGCCATCCCTCTCACTCTTTTAACACCTAGAAAATATTATAACTTATAGCCTTTTTTGTCAAGGCTTTTTTTCCGTAATTCACCCACCCCCTTTTTTCTCCTGTTTTTCATGACATCGGATTCCCAGATGATGTTCCCGTTCAATATAGTCATCATGTTCTTCCCTACTAGTTCCATTCCACGGTATGGAGTATTCGAAGATCTTGAGTGGAGTTTCGCTTCATCCACCACCCATCGTAGTTCGGGGTCGAAGATGATGACATCCGCTACCGCGCCGATCCTCATCGTCCCACCCTCTATGCCCATGATGCTGGCCGGTCGATTCGACATCCTGTCTATCAATTGTGAGAGGGTGAGGATACCTTCTCTGACAAGAAAGGTCACTCCAACTGCCAATGCGGTCTCGAATCCTATGAGTCCGAAAGGAGCATAGTTGAACTCCTTCTCTTTCTCATCATAATGATGTGGTGCATGGTCGGTTGCGATACAATCTATTGTACCATAGGCCAGGGCCTCTCTGAGCGCTACTACGTCGTCATGGGTCCTGAGGGGTGGGTTGACTTTCGCATTTGTGTTGTATCCACGGACCGCCTCCTCAGTCAATGACAGGTGGTGCGGCGTAACCTCTGCGGTGACGTTCACCCCCTCCTCCTTTGCCCTCCGGATTATCTCAGCAGATTTCCCGGTGGAGACGTGTGCTATGTGGAGCCTTCCGCCTGTGAGCTTCGCAAGCAAGACATCTCTCGCAACCATTATCTCCTCGGCTGCCGGTGGCATCCCTTTCAGACCCATTCTCGTGGCCAGCAGACCCTCGTTCATAACTCCATCTATCGTGAGGTTCGGGTCTTCACAGTGATCGATGACTGGTATCGCGAATATCTTCGTGTATTCCAGAACCCTCCTCATGATTTCAGAGTTGACAACCGGCATCCCGTCATCGCTCAATGCGACAGCCCCGGCATCTACCATCTCACCGATCGGTGACATGGTTTCCCCTTTGAGGTCCTCCGTTACCGCGCCGACCGGGTAAACCTTCGCCAGGCCAGCGAGAGCGGCCTGTTTCAGGATGAATCCAACAGCGGCGGGGTTGTCTGTTGGCGGGTCCGTGTTCGGCATGGCCAGGATAGAGGTTATGCCGCCTGAAGCTGCCGACAGGCTTCCGCTCTCGATTGTTTCTTCATCCTCTCTACCGGGTTCGCGCAAATGGGCGTGGAGGTCGACGAGACCGGGAGATACCATCAAACCCATCGCATCTATCACCTCCGCTTTCCCCTCCCCGGGCAGGTCACTATCGATAGCGGAAATCCTGCCCGATTCTATCAGTACATCCCGCACATCGTCCAGACCCTGACTGGGATCGGTGACATGTCCACCGCGTAGAATTATAGTTCTTGTCATCCGTCTTCGCCTCTCATTCTTCTCCGCTTCCTCTCTTCGCGTCCTCAGCTTCGGTGCTCTCTCCGCCGGCTAACAGATAGAGTACCGACATTCTGATAGCGATTCCATTCGTCACCTGCTCAAGGATCACCGCGTGGTCACCATCGGCTACGTCTGAATCTATCTCAACGCCCCGGTTCATGGGTCCCGGATGTAAAATCAGGATATCATTGCCGGCTCTCTGCAAGCGAGCATTCGATATTCCATATAGTTTGTTGTACTCACGCAGAGAAGGGAACAGATTGGCTTGCTGTCTTTCAAGCTGGATCCTCAGTATATTCAGCACATCGGCGTTCTCTATCGCTTCCTCTATATGAGAGTAAACGTTAACACCGAGTTCCTCTATGCCCGGCGGTATGAGTGTTGGTGGGCCGCAAACGGAGACCTTTGCACCGAGTTTCGTGAGTCCCCATATATTGGATCTCGCAACACGGCTGTGCATGATGTCCCCCACGATCACCACCCTCACGTTCTCGATTTTGTTGAGCTTATCTCTGATCGTGAGGATATCGAGGAGACCCTGGGTTGGGTGCTCATGGAAGCCGTCTCCAGCGTTTATAACTTTCGAATCTATTCTCTCTGCAAGGAATTTTGCAGCTCCCGAAGCATTATGCCTGATCACCACCATGTCGATGCGCATGGCTTCAAGATTTCTGGCCGTATCGACCAGGGTTTCCCCCTTCAGGACGCTGCTCATGCTCTGTGAGATATAAGTTGTATCCGCAGAGAGTCTTTTCTCGGCGAATTCGAATGAGATCCTTGTCCGTGTGCTCGGTTCGAAGAATAGGTTTACGATGGTATTACCCCTTAGAACAGGCACTTTTTTTATCTTTCTCTCGGATATCTCCTTGAAAGGTTCAGCTGTATCCAGTATGAGTTTTATTTCTGCAGGATCCAGCTCTTCCAGTCCCAGGAGGTCTTTTCTGTTAAGCTTCATCTTCACCGTCCTGCTCGGTGCATGGTACTACTTCTACTTCGTCCACGCCCTCCACCTCGGCTACCTTCACGATTACATCGTCATCCCTGGATGTGGGGATGTTCTTCCCCACGAAATCAGCTCTTATCGGCAATTCCCTGTGTCCACGGTCGATCAAAGCAGCGAGTAGGATGCGGGAAGGCCTGCCGAAGTCTATGATCTCATCGAGGCCTGCTCGAATCGTCCTCCCCGTATATAGAACATCATCTACGAGTACCACGACTTTCCCGGTGACATCGAAAGGCAGCTCCGTCTTGCCTATGACGGGTTGCACTGTGGTATTATGTAGATCGTCCCTATATAGTGTTATGTCCAGTATTCCAAAGGGGATTTCAGTGCCTTCAAAGGTTTTGATGTATTCGGCTATCCTGCGAGCTAGGTGTACACCCTTTGTCCTGATCCCGAGGATGACTATATCCTTCGTTCCTCCAGTCTCCTCGATTATCTCGTGTGAGATTCTGATAAGGGCCCTTCTCATCATCTCGCTCGTGAGTATTATCGTTCTTCCTCTCGTCGTCTTCACATCACCCTCCACTCATCAACGATTGGACAGAAAAAACCCCGGCGTGGGCTTCAGGCCCATATCCGGGGTTTTCTGCTTTATGCATCCTGCCTCCTTTGCTGGCCTCACTGGACCAGATTAAAAGGAGTTCAATTTATCAGACTACTTCTCGCCTGTGAGCTCTTTGTATTTACTGTAAGCTGTCTCGGCTTCGCTCTCCCTCCCAACCTGCATGTATGCAACTGCGAGGCTGCTCCAGTACTCGGCGTTTTCTGGTTCCTTCTTCGTCAGGTTCTCGAGAACAGGTATCGCCCCTTCATAATTGTTCAGCTGCATGTAGATCATACTCAGGTTCACCATCGCATCGACATCATTCGCGGATAGGGAGAGAACCTTCTCGAAACAATCTTTCGCCTTCTCGAACTGTTTCACCTGTGCATAAGCCACACCCGAGTTGTATAGAGTATTCACATCATCAACTTCGTCGCTCAATAACGAATCGTAGATGTTGCAGGCATCCTCATATCTCCCTATATTGAGCAAAAGAGTGGCCATCGAGTTTCGAGTGTCGAAGTCCTCCGGTTTAATTGCAAGCAACTCCCTGTATACTGACAGCGCGCTGTCCGGCTGCTTTGTGAGGGAGAATGTAAGGGCCAGATTCTTGAGTATCATCTCATTCCGAGGATCTATGCTCCGGGCGCGCTTGAAGTGTTTCACCGCGCATTCATAGTCCTGCTTGTCATAGCATATTATTCCAAGGTTTATATACCCCTCCGACCTCTCGGGACATAGTGCAACCACATTTTTGAAGATGGCCTCTGCCTCATCTAAATTCTTTTCATTGATAGCATTCAGGCCGTCTCTCATGAGGGGGCTGAGGAATCTCTGTTTCGTTTTCTCTATCCGGTCTTTTAAGCTTATGTCGAGTTCAAAGGCTTTCTTGAATGCGGTATCGGATTTTGCGTAATCCTCCAGCTCGGCGCTGACCCTTCCAAGCAGCATGTAGAGCTCCGCATGGTTCGGATCTTGCTCAAGCCCCTGATTTATGGCAACCAGAGCATCGTTCCACTTTTCGTATTTTATATAGATCTTTGCGCTCTCCAAAGCTACTTTCGCACTGCGGATTTTCTTCTGTGCATGAGCATCAATAGCGTAAATGCAGAGTGTTAGGATGGTGATGACAAACAGGAAATATCGCACTAAAACCTCCTTCGGCGTTGAGTGAAATCGCTCCATGTTTTAAAATAAAACACTTTTCTCCCCAGGTCAATGTTTTCGCCGTGGCAGCTAGTGCCTGAAGTGGCGAATACTTGTGAAAATCATGCTGATGCCGCGCTCGTTCGCAGCCTCTATGACTTCCCTGTCCCTTATTGAACCTCCAGGTTGTATGATAGCACCTATCCCGGCTGTGGCTGCTTCGTCGATGCCGTCTCTGAATGGAAAGAAAGCATCGGAGGCGAGTACCGCGCCTTCGGTTGAGAGTTTTGCCCTCCTCGCTTTCTCTACGGAGATCCATACTGAATCAACTCTGCTCATCTGGCCTGCACCGATACCAATCGTCCCCGTCTCACACGCGAGAACGATGGCGTTTGATTTTACGTGCTTGGCAACGGTCCAGGCAAAGCCGAGCGCCCTCAATTGGGAATCGGTGGGCTTTGCCTCAGTCACAATCTTCGCATCATCGAGATCGATCTCTCCGAGATCCCTCTCCTGAAGGATCGCACCGTCCTCGACAGACTTGATCTCCCAACAGCCTGGCCCGGGAGGCTTGCGATCAGGTATCTCGATCTTCAAAATCCTCAGGTTCTTCTTCTTCTCGAGCAGCTCCAGAGCGCTATCCTCGTACTCGGGTGCCATGATGACCTCGAAGAAGTGCTTGGACATGAGAAGTGCGGTTTCTTCATCGAGGCTCTCACTAACGGCCACGATGCCCCCGAAGGCTGAAACGGGATCGGTCTTCAAAGCGTTTGAGTATGCTTCCTTGAGTTTGGAACCGAGCCCCACACCGCAGGGATTGTTGTGCTTCACGATCACACAGGAAACACCTTGCAACTCAGACATCAGCCTCCAGGCGCTCTCCGAATCAAGAATGTTATTCGTCGAAAGCTCCTTTCCCCAGAGCTGTGTGAAGCGGCTCGTCCATCCACCCCGAGGGATCGGGTCACGATAGAACGCAGCTTTTTGATGTGGATTCTCCCCGTACCTGAGCTCCTTGCTCTTTATCAGCGGTATGACGACTTCAACCGGAAAACTCGCATCTTCCTCAACCTGGAAACCTTTAAGATATCTGGCGATGATCGCATCATACATTGATACGTGTCGGAACGCCTCTGTGGCAAGCTCTAACCTCCTGTCCTGGGCAAGAGTACGATTGTTCTTCTTGAGTTCCTCGAGAATCACATCATAGTTCTGTGGATCCACAATAACGGCAACGTGCTTATAGTTTTTTGCAGCGGCTCGTACCATCGTTGGTCCACCTATATCGATCTGCTCGATAGCCTTATCAAGATCATCAGGTGTCTTCAGTATCGTCTCCTGGAACGGATATAGGTTTACGACGACCAGATCAAAAAACTGGATCTTGTGTTTCTTCGCATCCTCCAGATCGCTTTCAACATCTCTCCTCGCCAGGACGCCTCCGAGTATACCGGGATGGAGCGTTTTTACTCTGCCTCCCATCATTGATGGTAACGAAGTGAACTCCTCAACTGTCTTACAATGGATCCCGCTCTCGTTAAGAAGCTCTCTTGTTCCTTCCGTGGCGACTAGCTCTATCCCCAAATCACAAAGGCCTCTTGCAAATTCTACTATCCCATCTTTTTTTGAAACGGACAGAAGCGCTCGCTTGATACTTTCCTCCATTTTGGTACTCCCTTAATAGTTTCTTTCCAGTTCGGAGAAGTATGAATCAGCCCAGTTGATATTCTCTTCCCCGTCGATGTAAACTCTGCGACCACGTACCTCCACCCTGCCGGTTGAAATGAGATGAACAGCAAGTGGTAATAGCTTATGCTCGTATTTAAGGATTCTTTTCGCTAGAACAGGCGGAGTATCAGAGTAGTAGACTCGCACGGGATACTGTAACAGTATGGGACCGTGATCATACTTTTCATCAACGAAGTGAACTGTTGCTCCGGATAGTTTTGTGCCGCTTTCGATTACCGCCTCGTGAACCCGTGCGCCATACATTCCCTTGCCACCGAACATTGGCAGCAGGGCAGGATGAATATTGATCATCCTGTTCCTATACTCTCGTATGACATTCTCGGGTACCAGCTTCAGGTAACCGGCCAGAATGACTAGATCGATTTTAGCTTCTCTGAATAGCTTCAGGTGTGCACTACCAAATTCTTCCCTGGACTGGAATTGTCTGGGATGGATGACTGCCGTCTTGATTTTAGCCCTCTTCGCTCTCTCTAACCCGTAGGCGTCGGAATTGTCGCTGATAACCAGTACCACCCTCGCCGGTTTCCCTGACCGCTCATCATTCGGAAATGTGTCGATCAAACTCTGCAGATTCGTGCCTGATCCGGATATCATTACACTCAATTTCCACTGCTTTTTGGCTTCACTCATGATCGTCTCCGCTTGAGAGGAAAAGTTTACGAACCGGGATGTCCCATGAGTTTATAATCGGTGAAGGCAATCCTGAAAATGAAAATATGGTGGGCGGTACTGGGATCGAACCAGTGACCTCTTGCATGTCAAGCAAGTACTCTAACCAACTGAGCTAACCGCCCATCCGGGATGTGGAAAGTTTCACTGAAAGAATAATAAATGTAACCACCATCTGTGTCAAGAAACAAGAGGTATGATCAGTCTCCAACCTCCGTCGTGTCTCGCTCAGGTTCAAGCGGCGTCGCGACAGGGGTGATTTCCATCTGCTGTTCCCACTTGACAGCCTCCTCTTGTGACGGGGAAAGCATTAGTGACAGGATGAAGCCAGTCACCGGTGGATCGCCATATGTGATTTTGAACCAATTCTTACCGTCAGGTTTTGCGTGCTCAAGGAATGTACCCAGGGGTATGACGGCAAGTATCTTAGAGTTAGGATCTTTATTCTCAAACAGATATGTTGAGTTGACTGATACCCATACACCATCTGACCCTGAGTATTCCTCCCCTGCTTTTTCCAGTTCCTTTCTTCTCCTGCGCGCTTCCCGCCTCTTTCTGGCCTCCTCCTGGATAGACTGTTTAGTTTTTTTCCACTTTCCGACGTTTTCCCTCGATACCTTCTCCCATCTGGCCACCCCTTTGAATGGAAGTGCCATGGAGTCTATGACATCGGGTATAAAGGCGAACATGTCTTTTCTCTCGAAGTCGATTTCGAACGGTTCGATGGACCGCGTTGTATATGTCTTCTCAAGTTTGAAATCCAGAATTTCTTCACCTGTCTTGATCGTCAGTTTCGTCTTCTTTCGAATCTTGTAATAAGATATTCTCGAGAATCCTCTGTACTCCTCTTCGAATTCGAAATGCTCCGTCGGAAGCAGCATTAGCCTCAGATGCAGCTTGTTCCCCTTTAACGTCTGGGTTCTGTAGTGAGCTTCCACGATTAATTCGTCATTTTCCCCTTTACCCAGGAATATGTTTTCTGGGGCAAGCTGCTGGATGCCTCCTTCCCCTTCCCCCTGTGGCATGTTACCGCCACAGGAGAAAACAATGCTTGATAACGTGATTATCACAGTGAGCAGGATTAATCTTATAAAAACCTCGCACATTTTGCTTATTCCATGCTTCATTTGCATCAGGCAGGGATTCATTTTCCTTATAATAATAATCACGCAACTCACTTTTTGCAAATGAATTACGGAATCAGGACACTCCAGCGGGAAGTGATCACTTTCCATATCTCAGATGGCACGGATTGTGCTATTTATACAAGAGACAATCTCTATCTGTCCTCTACACCTGGAGAGTCAGTTATGTTCATCGCTCTGCTTGGAATAATGGCATTTCTGGGAGTGATTCTCACTGCTTCTCTATGCATGATTGCTGGACATGCAGATAGGATGCTGGAGGAGATCGAACAGGAGATGAGGCAGAAATCCCTGGAAGTGCTGTTCCATGATGAGAAGACGGGCTAATCGCTGAAGATTGCGAGTGACTGAGTTCCCTGGGGTGTGCGTGATGTTGGGACGATGAGCTCTTCGAAAGGATGAGGTCCTTGTGCACACGGCATCTTTCGGGGAACTCACTTATATGGAGTGGACAGAATCTTGCTCGTCTCATGATGATTCCCCTTGCAAGTTGATCTCACAAACTCAACTGTTTCTCACTGGACTATCAAGTTGGATGCGCCCACTCCCTGGCAAACGGCATTCCTCGTTCATCTTCATGTCCTCCTTAATTAAACTGTGATCAGACCCAAATAGCCCCGCTCTCTGGATTCTCAAATGGATCATATAACTCTCCTATTTCCTGGATTCGTAAAAAGAGACCAATCCAAAATCTGTGACAGCGGTATGAAACTTGCTTTTAATACAATTGAAGAGCGATGGGGACCTCATCCGATATATAAAAGGATGTTACTAAGTGATTTCAAAACAATGGTTTATAAAAGGATGAAAAATCTACAAAAATCAGCTTCACAGAGAGGTGTCCAATGAAAAGGTCAGTGAGTGTCCTTCTTTTGGCCGTGTTTCTATCCTTTGCCACGAGTGCATCGGCCATACGGCGGCATAGATGGGTGCATTACGAACCCAGCATCTACCTTACGCCTAGCCTTGGAATAATTTCCTTCTCCAGCGATTTCGACGATTTTACCGGTTTTCACCAGGTGAGTGATGGGATCATCGGGCTCGATCTCAGTTTCAGGGTCGTGAACGGCCTGGGGATAGGCTTTGAAGTTGCAGATGTTCCTACGGCCGGGGATCCCGTATTCGTCACGAGTAGGGGTGGAGATGTGGTATTTTTAAATTTCAATATGTTTTATGATCTGCCCACACAAGGACCTGTCAGCCCCTTCGTCAAGCTTGGAATAGGAAGAATGGAAATCCAGTATCCCATCACAAGGGACGAGGGCTTCACGACTTTCTCAATGGGTGGCGGTATCAATGCACGGGTGCACAGACACGCAGGAGTTCAGTTTTCGGTGAGGCACTTCAGGAGTTTCCTGAACGCCGATGAACTCAACAACACTCAATTCACCGGAGGCATTTCGTTCATCTTCTGAAGAAGATGGCCGCACCCTGCCTTCGACACCGTGTCCTGCCCCTTAAACCGAATGGTGGACTCCCGCTCAGGTGCACCTGTGCTGCCAGAATAATCTGCTTATGGCTGCTTCCGTCAGGACCTGACCAGGTTCACAGAGACTGACCCACAGGACCCGAACGATCAACATCTCCCTCCGACCCAGGCAGGCAGGAACCGAAAGCCTCACGGCAGGCATTCGACCCTGCTAAAGCGGTTTTCAGGTTCAGGGCACCGCTAGCTCCCCGCCTAGTGCGGCCACAAAGGTGAATATAATTAAAACAGTGAATTTATCCATGCGCTTCTCTCAGCATTTATGCGAGATCCCTGGAGTATTCGGATCAAGTTTCATGGATTGCAAATAGGCGCATGGCGAAGCGATTCTTCCCTGAGCTCAGGGACTCTTCCCCGATCGCCTCGCACAACGCGTATCGCATTCGAGTATATCCAGGGCCTTCCATGTCTTGTAACCTCCACCCGATACGATCCAGCCTCATCTGCTGCATACTCTACCTTATGTCCTTTCTCCACAACACAAGTGGCTCCATCTCTGAGAAGAGTGATGTGACCTTCAAGCGGTGCCCAGATACGAAGAACCGGCTTGTCCGATATCGCGACTTCGCCCCCCATCCAGGTCGTCCCTTTCAGACTCCGGGCAGTGAAGGAAAAACAGCTGGCTTCCCCCTCCCTTAGGTTGGAAACGAAGAGCCTTCCTTCACGAAGGGTCCCGAGGACCATATCCCTGTCTACCTCGAAATTACCCGTGAGCTGATCGGGCAGGAGGAAGTGAGTCCTGATGCGTCTGAAAAGTCTCTCATAGGGGAAAATGGAGACTGTAAATCCCAGCAGCCTGTGCTGATAGCAGTGGGCATCTGCCGAACCGATTGCAACTATTTTTCGCTTCCTGCACCTCTCATCCCAGAAACGAAGCACTTTTTCGGTGGGTCCTCTGATGCAGCGGTCGGGAAATAGCAGATTAAGAAACCTCCTGCCCGGGCGCAGGGCTTCCATCCATTCGGACATGTAGTTCCAGATCTCGATACCGTCGAATCCTTCTATATCCCAGTCGGTCCATTCGTAGCTAGGATGTTCGGGGTAGTAATCTCGCCGCTCATCCGGGTGGGCCAGGAATCCGATCCCACCGCGTTCACGAACTTCCCTCACATACTTCCTGGCTCCACCGTCTCCGCCGAGACACTGATCGACACCGAAGACGAGGTAATGGTTTTTATTGCGAATATCATTTAGCTCATATCCTGATAACACAAGGACATCTTCATACCAGCCTTCTTTTCCGAGTCTCCTCACATCGTCATTACCATGGTCTGTGACGAATACGATATCGACTCCAGCTAACCTGGCATCCCTGGCGATGATGTCCACATCCCCATGGCCATCAGAATGTATCGTATGAACGTGCATCACCGAGATATACTCATTCATCCATTCAAAACTCTTCTTTCATGCCTACATGGAGCCTGGCCTCCCCAAACCCTCTTCCGGGTGAAACGGCCAGGTCCAGCTCCAGCATACCGGCGGACGTATGCGCCCTGATCCCAGCTCCATAACCGGAAAGATATGAACCACGCAATGTGGTTTCGTCAATCGGATACCCGGTTACGGCATGGTCGAAGAAAACATGCAGATCACTGCCGGATCCCCTGAGGAATTGAAATTCATTCTGCATCCATAAGGCCCTTATTACGTATAGCGCCCCGTCTCTGTGTCCTCTCACAGTTTTCGATCCACCGAACGGGACGGTGAGATACGCTGGATATTCACCGCCTGTTTTAGATGCCGTCCTGAAACCTCCTGTGACACTTAGCCGGATCGATCCCCTTTCCCACATTACAGCATTGAAGTGCGACTGAAAGAGCATCTCCCCCGAGGTGACTCCCTCATCTTTCCTCACACCGTAGGATGCTCCAAACGAGAAGGCCGAAAGCTTTGGCCATCCGCCAGTCTGGCTCCCCTCCTTCCAGGCCAGGGATGCCGTGACGCTGTTCTTGACGCTGGCCAGGGTCTGCGATTCTGCGTCTCCATGCGGATAGAGGCGCTCATGAGAAAACCCTATACCTGCTCTGCCCAGATCTGTGAAGACAGTGGAAACCCCGAGCCCCAGCTCCATCTGCATGAACACCGATTCCCTCAGACGCTGTGAGAAAGAAAGATCTCCCGAAAACGGCGTACTTGCAATCCAGGGCTCTCTGTAAGATACCGCAAGCAATTTTTCATCCACCGAGGCCTGTGACCATCTTAGCTCGAAACGTCTCGCTGTACCCATGATGTTCTTCATGAGAAAACCAACATTTCCCCACACTCTTCTTGCACCATCTCTCCCGGACCCAAAACCAACCAGGCCCGACAATCTGTTGGGCTTCGATTCGGTCACGGGGAAAAGAAGTGATACTCTGTACGGATTGGGATCCTCGAACACTCTGGGTTCCATCACTTCGTCATATAGATCCCAGCTAATGAGTTTCTTTCTCCCATTTTCGATCTCAGAAAGTGAGAACGGATCCCCGCTCTGGATCCCGACCTGTCTCCGGAGAACTTCGGTCCGGGTGATGCTGTTTCCTTTAAACCCCACCTCACTTACCTTCGCTCTCCTGCCCTCCTCAATCGCAAACAGCACCTCTTTCCCTCCTGTGGCAATGTCCTCGTGGACATATACGTCGACTTTGGCCCAGGGATAACCTGCATCACCACAGAACCTCAGCAGTCTGGAACATGATTTGTCGAGCGATTCCCTGGAGAATCTCATCCCACTCGTGATCCCGATCACTCTCGAGAGCTCTTCGTCGGAGAAGCTTCTCACCCCCTTCACATCCACCCTCGTAATCATAGAATCGGACCGGACTGGCTCATGTTCATCGCCCAGGCAACCTCCTCCTGTCATAAGACAATGGAGTGAAAGAAAGGCACACACCATCGCTGTGATATCGAGGAGAGAACTCCTGTAATACGTACGTCCGGTAATCATCAGAATATGTATCTCAGTTCGGTGTTCCCGCTTGATGTCATCCCGTTCTGATCCGCCTTCTTCCTAAAGGACAGTCTTGCCAGAAAGAGAAGCGAACGGCCTATCCGGTACTCGCCCTCCACACCGAGTTTAGAATTCAGCCCGAACTCCTTCCCTTTGAGGAGCCATAGCGTAGTGAAGTAATTATCTGTTTTGCCACTCACCCGGGTGATTTCCACATCTATATGCAGGCGCCCTCGGGACCTGAAAAACCGGGTTAAACCAGGAGAAACTCCGAATAGCCGGGCTCCATAATCATCATAGAGAGTGCGGTTTTCTCCTTTCACTTCAAGAGAAAATCTTAATTTTTCATTCATCTGGTACCCTATATCACCTGCCAGCACAACGAACCTGACCCTATCAAGCCCATGTGCCACTTCCCTCTCTTCCTTGCCCTTGCCCAGCTCCAGGCCGAGTTCGAGTCCTTCCTGGGATCTTGATCTCAGGTACAGAGTCGACCTCTGTTCTAATCTGCCACCGGAGAGGTTCTCGTACCGGTTATCCATGAGCCGATTCATGAGAAATTCGAATTTCGCTGTTAGACCTTTCGAATTCCATCGTGCTTCGAGCTCCTCCCGGAGATTGTTCTCGCTGTAAACGCTGTGCTGCTTCGAGAACCTGTTTCCTGAGGTGAAAAGGAAAAGCCCTCTGTCCGATACGGCATTGTTCTCTTCAACGAGGTGGAAGGTTGAGTTAAGTGTCAAACCTGAAAGCGAGCTTCCTTCGGGGAGAAGGCAATCTAAGTCCGTAGACTGGACCCCGCTCAGGGACACTTTGATCGTTCGCTCTCCTATTTCGGATCCGCCGAGTATTTCCCTCCTGTGAGTTCCCTCCTCCCTTCCCACGTAGGTACCATCCTCCAGGTACTCGCCCTCCGAAGCATTTCTCTCGGGCAGGAAGGCAACCCTGCTTGTCACTCTCGATGTGTTCGTGAGTTCATAACTCAAGTGGGTTCTGTGTCTACCGGAAGAGGGAAAGTTGAAATACTCGAGCCTTCCTATTGTTGTGTTGAAGTCAGCCTGGCTACCGGTGAGAAACCTTGTTCTTCTGTGGGTAAGATGCGCGTTGAGGCTGTTCGCACCTTTCCCGGAGTAACTCAGTTCCAGTTCCGCTTCGGTTGCTCTCATCCAATCTCTCCAGTTCCCGCTGTTTCTCAGTTTCCCGACCTCACTTCCCGCTGACACCTCGAGGCCGACTTCCCGAGACAGCGGTCCTTTCACCGTAGCCCTCATTGTGGACCTTCTCCTCCCCTCCTCTAGCGTAGACTCCCCATATGGTTCGACTCTCGATTCTTGCTCGTTCTGAAAGATTGTGATCCACTGACCCAGCTTTTGACTGGCGCCTGTCTTGGTTCGTCTCATATTCCCTCTTGAGGGGCTCGGTGTCAGCTCCGATGATACGAATGCCGCCGATTCCCGCTCGAAGGTGAGCTCTGTGCCCTGGAATGGATTAAGACTCGCCACAACCCCTCTTCTCCTTGAACCGTCGCCGTTTCCTCTGTCCAAGAATCCCAGGTCGGCATCTACATCGAAAATCCCAGGCCAGCTGTAGCCGAATGTGGTGGTCGAAAGATTCTCTCCGCAATCTCCCTCGAGCGCTGAGAGTCCCCAACGCCTGTGGAAATCTGCCTCATAGAGCCGGCCCGGTACATCGAATCCCTTACCGAGGTAGCGCTCGGAGAAACTCATGGAGTAAACTCCAAGCTCTCTCTCACTGATTCTCACCTCTTGCCCTTGGAGGCCTCCCCCAAGATCCAGGGCGAAAGCGTCCCTGCTACCAGAACCCGATGAAAATGTGTTCTTATCTATCGAGGAGATGAAACCCTCACCGCCCAGATGGAATCGTTTGGGTTCCTCATAGCGGAATGACGCACCACCGGTCAGCCTGCGCTGGGGCGTTTTCACCTTCCTTGCGGCTATGTAATCCCCCAGGCTGTCCCCGAGATAAACGAAATGTGAAGTGGCCGTATCTATTGTGTAATCGCCTTCGCCTCGGCCTACAGCAGTGAATGTGACCCGGTAATCCCCCTTTCCGGGACCGACGTATTCATAGTGTTCGCTCACCGATCCTGCATCTATAAGTATGTAGTCGCCTTCCCCCTCTCCCACATGCTTTCCACCCGGTAACAGCACCTCTCCATCCCCATCAGAAGCGGTAAGCAGAGTCATGTCACTGTCCGAGAAATCTCCGCTCACCGGGCTTGATGCCTGATCGTTTTCCCTCATCATGAATCCCTTCACCCTCGTATGCTCTGTTAGCTCGAGACTGCCCCGAGTCGCAAGAAACGATTTCTTGTAGCTGGCACTTGCGTATTCAAACTCGACTTCGATCCGGGAGTAGGAAGTAATCATATTCCTATCTGTAAACGTTAAGGTGCCATCGTTGTAATTGATGGTGTAGTCACCCCGGCTGCCTCTCTGCAACAACCTGCCATCGAGGTAAACCTTTTCCGAGCCTGCGATCACCACTATAGAAGACCTCCCACTTCCATCGGTTAGCAGATATGGACCCTGCTTCCCTTCCGCACCCTGAAATGTATTGGTGGTGAAATCACCGCCGGATATCGCACCCGAGCCACCCACCGAATAACCATCCCTTCTTACAGAACCTGTGAAGCCTTCCAGATTTTTCCTCACACTGACGAGTTCATAGTCATCCAGTTCGAAGACGTATGCACCAACCGTCGCGTCCCCGCTGGGATTCGTGACACTAACAGATACCCTGTCGAGCTCCCTTACTTCCTTAGATGAGCCATCGGATTCCACAGGCATCGTGTTATCACTCAGGTAAACACTGAGATCGGTTCCATCTGTGATACTGCCTCCCATGCTCAGGTCGAGCGATTGGGCCAGCACCGCCCCCTGTCCCGCTGACACCTCCATCGAGAGAACCTTTTCACCGGATATCGACAGATTACTGGACGGGAGCTTGAGAAGATCTGCTCTCTTGCGTTTTCCAACCCTGACAGTGTCGATTTCCTCATCTTTGTCTCTGTTTACGGCTGAGTCAATCGGAACTACCGGAAGCACTTCTGAGAGCGAGTAGCTGAGAAAAGGGTCTCCAGAGATTTCGTAGGTGATGAGAAGAATTGTGCCTGCTGAGAATTCCTGATAGAGTGTCACTTTGCCAGCGAATAGATCGACATCGTAATCTTCACCCTCCGAAAGAACAGTGTCATCAGTCCGTATCGTGACTGTCCCTGATTCGAGCGGTCTGCCTCCCAACTCGTAAGATGTCTTCCCGGCCATAACCCTCAGCCTCTCCTGCAATGCCAATGATATGCCAGTACAGACAAGAAGAAAACTGAGAGCGAACGATAAGACGATTACATGCTTTCGTAAAGCCATGTCCATTGCTCTGGCGCCTAAGTGCTCTTGCCAATGGCATGTTCACCCGATGGTTATCTCATAAACCGTCTGGCTTCCGCAATCGAGTAGATATAACTTTTTCCCCGACAGGAAAAGATCGCAGGGTGAATCGAGCCTTCTTCCCCGAATGGAGTTCAGATTAACTATCGGGTTCATGAGAACATCGTAAATGACAAGAGATCCCTCTTCCGTGCAAACATAGATGTATCCTTCTTGATCTCGCCAGAATGCAGTGGGTCTTTCTTCCGGATCGCGCCCGGGCATGACCAGTCGAACTTCTCTCAGGAACTCACCGAATTTTCCATATGAAAAGATGGTACTTCTCTCAGGGACAAGCAGGTGGATCTCACCCTGCGCTAATCTGATGGAAGTAACTTCACCATTTACCTTCCACGGTTTAACTTTCCACCTGAGCGTACCACCGGGTTCGATACACACGAGTTCCCATTTCGTCATGTCATACAAATAGAGCTCACCCCCTTCACCCTGAGCTATGGATGAAGGATTCCCGATGGCTTCATTCACCAGATATCCAGTGAAAGCACCCCTCCTATCGAAACTGAATATCTTTCTCAATCCCCTGTCGAGAACGTATACTGATAGTCCATGGGTCGATGCCACCGCACCGGGGGACAGAAGGCCCCTCTCGCCGGTTTCCGTGCCATCTGTCTTCCATTTGAGATTCCCGTCGAAATCAAAACATAGTAGCAAACGCCCCGCTCTGTCGGTGACGAGGAAACCATCGCTTCCCATGGGAAAGATTGCTACCGGGCCGAGCGCGCCGTGGTCAGCTGTCCTCACCAGCTCATGTATGTCTCTTATTTCGATGGCCTGGATTTGGGTGTATGCGCTGAGAAAAAAACAGACGGACAGAAGAATGATCTCACAGATTTTAAGCGGAGAGCGTCTCGGAGTGGACTGCACCGGTCTAAAACCTCCTGACCAGTTGAATCCTCGCCCTGGGACCATACCCATCACTCGCACCTGGGGTAAGCCTGACACCGAGCCCGTCCTTCCCGCCGATCCTCGAATTGTGGGTCTTCACAGAGATATATGAATCGATCACGCTCACCACGTGATTCGCCAGAAGCAGGCCGAGGGAGAGGCTCGCCCTCCTGAAAGCCGAGTTCGCGTCATCGATGATCCTCTTGTACTGGTTCATATTCGCAGTGCCGGACTCTTCGGGAGAGCCCCAATCCCATGCAAAGTCAAAGGAAGTGGCTGTCGTTGCATAGTATTCCTTCGCCGCGAGTGTATCGGCACTCGTACCGATCAGCGCATCTGGATTCTCAGGGTCTGTATGAAAGAAATTGATACGTGCGATGTTCCACTGTCTGTTGTTAAAGGAATCGGTGTATTCCGTCTCCGGGTCGAGGTCATGCAGGTCTCCCGTAATGGTAAAATCGTTGTTAAGATCCCGGTCGTATCTCCCGCTCCTCCTGTACTGGCTCATGTGTTCATAGTAATCCCAGTCCCCCTCAAGTTCCGGGTGTATCCGGTCTTGTATCAGCGCGTACCAGGGGTCGTGGGATGCAACTGTTTCCCTGGCATTGACCCTCGCGAAATCTATGTACTTATCTTCGTTGTTATTTCCCTCGTTCCTGAAGAAGGCCCAGGCTGTAATACTGACGACTTCTGTAGCGATGTAGGCAAAGCCCCTCTTCTGCCCCCGGTAGAGCTGGCCGGCACCCGGTAAGAGGGCGGAGAAGAGAACCGGTTTATAGACCGGTATCGGAGTTATGACGGAAGGCTGCGGACTACCCTCTTGGGCCGCGTTCGATTTCGTGAACAGGTAACTCCTACCATTCCCGGTTCTGTCCAGGCCGGAAACAAAACTCAGTGGTGATGTCGCCAGGAGTACTCTGGGACTCGTCTGAAGTCCCAAGGACACATCAGTACTCATACGGGTTAGAGCCATGCTGGAGCCTGTTAAAACGAGAAGTATGAGGGGTGATAGGTATGCTGACCTCATCATATCGCTCTCCTTTGTGTACTGTACCTTGCGCGCATATCAGAAGCTGAGACCGGCAGTGAAGTGAGTTTCGTCGCCAAGGTCACTCACTCCGAGTTCCTGTGCGAGATCGAACCTTATTCCCTTATAATTGAGCCCGATACCGTAAGCCGGCCCCACCGTCGAGAAAAGTTTCTCACGTATGTAGCCAAGCCTCAGAAACAGCATTCGCGAGTAGGAGAACTCCGTTCCAAAGTACTGGCTGCTTTCTATTGGTCTGGATTTCACCTCGTCATTCTCACCGACGATCTTCGATCTCCACATCTCTACGTCTGTCGCCACTATGAGGCTCAGCACATCAGAACCTATAAGATGTTGAAGTACATCATACGCTCCCCCAACCCTCAGCCGTCTCGGCAGTGGATCCTTCTGCGCCGCATCCTTGTACTGAATTGCGAAGCCCAGGTTGCGGAATGACCCACCTACCTGGAGGGGGATGCTTCGGAATGGACGGTAAAGGGCACCGAAGTCAACGGCCGAGGTGGTCGCCTTACCCGAGAGTGAACCAAAATCAACGTTCACGAATTTGTAATCAATCCCAAGATCTAGTTTGTCGGTGACGGATGTTGCATAGAATCCGTAGAGGATCATAGCCTTGTCATCCACAACTCCTATAGGTTCTGGACCTCCCGGACCCGTTAAGACGGTTGCTCCGTAGTTCTGAATCTCAATCGAGAACCCGAAGGCACCATATAGCTCCGTGGGGATTCCCACAGAGACCAGGTTGTTGTTGATGCTGTCATCTTTGTCGAGGGCTTGGAATGTGAAAGAGTTCAGCCTGGAGTATGAGACCTCCTTCTTCCTCAACAAAGCGAGCCCGGCAGGATTCCATGAAGCCGTCTGGATGTCGTTTGCTACGGCGGTATAGGCTCTTCCCATTCCAACCGCTCGAGCTCCCATCGGGTAAGTGAGGAATTCTGCCCCTGATCCTGCCTGAGCACTCACATCAGAAACGGTCAGGAGGATGAGCAAGCCTGTGATTGGCAGTGAAAGTCTTTTTCTCATTGCATGTCTCCTCGTTGATGTTTTCTCCTCTATTTCAAAAGCAGTGCCTTCAGCATTGCCTCATCTCTGCTGTCAGGGCCATTAGATGATTGAGATCGTGCGATGACTTTTATGAGATAGGCTCCATTCGCTATTTTGTCCCCCCTGTGATCGGTACCATCCCATTGAATAGAATTGAATCCTGCCCTTCCACTGTATTTCAAGGATTTGATCAATCTTCCTCCAGTCGTGAATATTTTCACGGTCACTATTGCAGAGGAAGTAAGATCGAATGTTATATTACACGTCGAGTTAAAAGGATTCGGATAGAGGAGTGCATTGGTCACATTAAGAAGCCCTTCCTCCATGACATTCAAGCTCACTCCCTTTCTAACTGTGTTGAGCGCATTATCCGTTGCCCTGAAAGAGAAAAAGTGAGGACCAACGGTGAGATCGGGGATCTGAAATTCCATGCTCCCAGTGGTATAAGAACCAACATTATATTTGAAGGCTCCGGTAAGATCCCCCCTGAAGGCACTTCCCTCATCGACTTCGACGAGGAGCTGAAAACCTGGCGCCCCGGTGAGATTGATGCCATTCGGATCGCTCAGCGCCACTGAGAGTTCGGAGCCTTCAGGAATTTCCTCTCCTCCCCGGAGCTCATTTCCCATGGAGAATATGGTGAGCTCGGGTGGTATAGTGTCGTTCGTTCCCTGGGAAGTCTGCGTGATCGGTATGGAATCCACAACGCCATATGCGTCCCCTTCATCACTCCAGGCATAGACGTATATCCTGCTGTTCTTCGTGTACTGCGTATCCGCCGGGAGGCTCGATGGTATGTTTCCGGGTACTATAAAGTCAGCAGCTAGAGAACCGGAGTTCACAGGCACGGATCCTGTGAAAAGAAGGCTTCCCGTATCCCAGTAGCTGGTTGTGATGCAGGTACACTCGTCTGCTTCTCTTCTTCTTGGAGGTGCGTATACGTCGACCTGGGCATAGCCGTCGAAGGAGGCATCTCTAACTCCATCGCTTACGACTTCACCACTGTAAGACGTTTTCTCAAAAGGAGCGAGAGAATCGGGTGACTCGAGCGAGTTCACAGCCTGATACGGTGTGGCGAGCCTGGTCGCGGGATCGCCAAAAAGGGTATATCGCCTCGAGTTTCCTCCTGTGATAATACTTTTTGCCTTTACGGCAGCGACGCCGAGATACTGAGGTTCGTAAGGATCCTTGAACAAAGTATCAACCAGAGCGTTGTTGATGTCCTGATTCGGGTCTGAATAAGTGACTCTCGTCGCTGCAAAGGACGCTATTGCGCCGCCTCCCGGCTGCACCATGAAATCTTCGACCATCCCATCGTATAGAAAATGATCGAAGTGACCGATACTGCATGATGCAGTTACGACTAGTGGCAGCCTACTCTCTCCTTTAAGCAGAGACATATGAGACGGAGCATAGAACAGTTTCTCGTGAGCCCATTGATTCGGACTTCCGTGACCGACATAGTTCAGGAAAATAGCTCCTTTGTTCCATTGTTCAATAAGGTAATCCGTCCCCTGGGGTTTCAGATCGCCGGTTTGTGGAGGATCGAAGGGAAAGTCAACAAGGTATACCTTCACACGTTGGAATTCTTGCGGTATGCGCCTGTCAACATCTTCGGATTGGGCTGTGTGCGGAAGCGTCTCGCAGTTTTTTTTCCTAAAACAATCATCCGAGGCGATTATCACTCTGGATCTCCAGGGTCCATATTCGGGATTGCGTTCGTAGTCCATAATCTTGTCCACTGCAATCTTCGCCTGTTCTATGTCCTGAACAGTCATTCTCCCGTAAAACATGTCAGGCTCATATCCGGCGTTAAGTTGCACGAACCAGTCATCGAAGGCAAGATCTCTTTCTACATGCGGCGGCACCATGTTTGGCTTGTTTTGCCCGAAGGTTGTATACCCCTTGTAATCGATGTGGCCGTCACCGAAGAGCACGACCCAACCGGGAGACGGATCCCAGTTCTCATAGGCCCACAGCAGAAAGTCCCTGATGGCAGTCACATCCATCAAACCTCCACTGAACTCCTGATATATCTCGTCTGTTGTCACAACCTCCACTCTAAAACCGTTTTCTTCACGCCTGAAATCGGCAAGTCGCTGTGCCTGCGAGAGAAGATCGCTGTGCGTGATAATTACATAATCGGCGCCCTTACCGGCTTCCTTGAGCTTCAGTCCGCTTATGAGCTTAAGGGAAGAGGGCAACTTGAGCAGAGACCTGTCCAGCAACGCGTATCTCACAGGAGGTGTCGAGCCTGAATCTTCAAAGCGAAGGGAATTAGTTTCCAGTGCGGCTCCAACGAGCTCGACAGGGACGAAGGGGTCTGTGATATTAAAAAGCAGCGGATTCGACAGGGATGTTACATCGAGAGTGTATCCTATCTCTCCTTCATCTGTACTGCCCTCGAATATGTAACCGTCCCCTACCCCTGCCAGGAGCTGAAGCGCACTGATTTCAAACCAGCCGAAGTATATGGCGTCCTCCTCTACGGAAGATTCGTCTTTAGGAAGTGTCACAGTGAGTGTATTTGTCCCCTCACGCAGATCGCCAGCCTCGAGGGGGAGCCATTCAGTCTGATGGGCGAACCTGCCTGAGAAGCGAATCTCGTGGAACATTCTGCCATTGATAGATAGCCATACCTTGTGCCCGGTGAACTCGGGTACGCCGTATAACTCAATCCTTATAGAATCCGTCCCTGCATACGCGAGGTTATTCATGGTAAAATCGAAATTTGCCTCTTCGACTACACCTGGTGTTCCAGAGATCTCCTCCCATATCCAGTCATCCGGTACACTCTGGTAGCCCTTCTCTTCATCAGTTACATACTGCGTATTCTGTTCGAAATGGAACCTCGTTCTCGTGGTGTTGGTGTAATCGGGCAAACCGCTCGGTGAAACATCTACAGTGCCCATCCTCAAGGGAACTGCCTGAGGGTTTCCCCAAGTGAGCCAGTATGCATTATCGTCTGTGTATCTATGCGAATGATATGTGTCTGGGGATGTCCATCGAGAAAGGCTCTGGCCATAGAAGATGATCATATCACCCGGGTCAAAGGTACCATCCGCACCTCCTTCTATCCTAACCGCGATCTCTCTCATCTGTGGCCTCTGTTCGGAAACATCTTCGGGGAGCTCGGTTCCCCCAAGATAATACATTTGAAGACTCGTGGGGTCTATCATACCAGGCTCGACTCCGAGTTCGAAGAGGTCGTGATAGGTGACTCTATATATACCTTCCTCCTTGACAACAACCTTCACCCAGTCCTCGCCAGTCTGGAAGACTGACAGATGTGCGCCATTAGGCTCTCTCGGCCTCAACCATTTCTTGGAGTCCTGAGGGTTCAGAACCAGACTTTCGTATACAAGGTCAAATGGGTCTCGTTCCTTCACCGGTGAACTGCCAGCCGGAGAAGGTTGCCTGAGGCCGATCTCAATACTCGCCTCGCTGAAATAAGAAACGTCCATTCCCTGAGGGTTTATCCGGAAGGGATGTAAAATGATGGTTAGCACCCTCAGTCTCCTGAGATAGCTCGGCCCTGAAGTCGAATAATAAGCTTCGGGAAATGGACCTCCCTGCAAGAAACCATCGGAATAGGTGAACTCGTATACCGGTATCCCTGATTCATCCTTTCCCTTCACCATAGGAGTTGGCACAAGCTGCAGCTGACCGAGTGTTGCTTCCCTTCCCGGAGTAACATTCACCCGGACCCCGGCATCCGGAGGGATTGCCACTCTCGTTACGAAAGAAGGTAACGCAGGATATCCCGGTTCAGTCATAGTGACGGAACCGGTGCATGAGATCTTGGAAAACTCCCCACCGGCTGCATCTTTTTGTACAGTAAAGTCCGGCAGCTGGAACTTGACCGAGATCCTTTCCTGTGATGAACTGAGGAGCCTGAAGGGCGCGACTTCCATCTGCCTCTCCTTCATTGGCTTTTTCACCTTGATACCGGAGATATCTGCATTATGCTTAAGCTCCAAGGCCTCCGCATCAGACACCAGTAGCATCAGTGTGAGCAGCACCAGAAGCAGGGCTTGGGAATGAGCACAGATTATTTCAATAACTTTCGGCTTCATCGATCAGCATCACCGGTATGTCATTTTCAACCCTGTACTTAAGTCTGCACTTTTCGCAGATGAGTTTTTCATTATCAATGTCATACTCCAGTTCCCCTTTGCACTTGGGGCAGGCAAGAATCTCCAACAGTCGATCATCAAGCGGCATCGGTCCTCCTCCGTTCAGTAAGGTCTTACCTCAAATTGGATGTTTTTTACCGATTATGTCCTGAGACAGTGAAACATTGCGCCGTGAAGGAATCGAACCTTCAACCTACTGATTAAGAGTCAGTTGCTCTGCCTAGTTGAGCTAACGGCGCCTCTAAATTTCACTCATACAGCAATTGGCTGGTAGTACCTCGGTGGGATAGAGTTTTAGTTTATTTCATAAGCCATTTTGCTTAGATGCAAATATGTCACTTCACTATCGAATTCGATCTCCCGATAAGGCCCCACTGGGATTCGAACCCAGGACCTGCAGATTCGAAGTCTGACGCTCTATCCACTGAGCTATGGGGCCGTGGCCCGAATTCCGCCCAAACAGGAATCTTTCTATTGTACCGGATCCTTCTATTTTTGTTCCAGCTTTCACAACATACACACCCAGCCGAATGTAGGAAACGCATGTGAAAAAGTGGGGTGAGCGAGGGGAATTGAACCCCCGACCCCCAGGGCCACAACCTGGTGCTCTAACCCCTGAGCTACGCCCACCATAATCCGGATTAAATATAATGAAAAGCCTTGGCTTGTCAAACATATCTACTTGTGATTTACCCTTTTATCCCGTGCCAAGCGCCCTTAGATAATTGATCAAAAAGTGTGCCTCAATCCTATCTGAACGTGCCTCGGTGGAGTGAAAACCTTGGTCGGTTCCTTGAAATTGTCCGAGGTGAGATTATTGAAGTAAAAGTTGCCGAAGTTGTCGGTGTCTGTGATATTTAAAAAATCCACAAGCAACTCTGTCTGTCCCCATCTGCCCGTTTTGAAGAACTTAGAGACGCGGACATCCCATTGAAACGTCCAGTCTCCCCTCTCTGAATTCCTGTGAACTCCGGGCGGCATGTCGTTTGTCAGGCCATCACCATTTTCGTCCACGCCTGTCAGTACAGTGTATGGCCTGGGTGATTCGAGGAGCATGAAAGAGTTCAGCTCGAAACTCCCGAGGAGTTTTGTCAGAACACTCACATTAAGGCTGTGTGTTGCATCGTGGCGAGTTGGGCCATATTCAACCCATGCGAGAGGTTTCAGGTTGTCCTGTGGTCTGGTTGTGTATCCATCCTGGGAACCGCGTGTTCTCGATAGCGTGTAGGAGATGCGAGTCGTCAGGGAATTCGAAAACCGATCCACAAACTGGGCGAGGAGGGCATCGTACCTCGAAGTCCCTATCGATTCAAGCACGATGATGTTCCCGTATTCGTCCGTGAGGAGCCTTCCGTCTTCCGTCTTGAAATTGATGTTTCGCTGCTTGAGCTCGTTTCTCCCTATTGCATTCAGGTAATCGACTTCAAGCGACATTCCTTTCCTAAACAGAAGAGCAACTCCTATGGAGCTCTGATAAGTGAAGGGTGTTTTAAGGCTTGGTGAAGGGTAAAAAAGATCTGCCCCCTTCCCACTCGGGTCGTATATTTCAGTAAAATCAGGAAGGCTGTCTGGGCCAAAATCGGGCTGCGGAATGAGGAAGCTTAGCTGTGGCCTGATGGAGTTCTGAAGAGATACCATCCTCACATAGAGGTCGTAGATCGAGTCGTAGTAGATACCCCAGCCCCCCCTCAGAATCACGTTTCCGCCACCGGTTAGATCATAGGTAGCTCCAAGCCGTGGAGCGATGTTATCGATGTCTGGTTCCAGTGTCCTGAACCTATCGTTTAATCCCAGTTCAGGGAAGTTGGCAGCCAG
>JBHIFB010000032.1:0-27082 GCA_046760905.1 Candidatus Glassiibacteriota bacterium
ATGATGGGAAGCAAACCAGTAGCAGATGACCTGAACAATGATGGATTGCCCGATTGAGGATTCTATTCAAACGGACGTGGATGAGGGCGGCTATGCGGGAAAGCTCCCGGTTTCCTTCGTTCTCTTGCAGAACTACCCGAATCCCTTCAATCCCACGACGACGATATCCTTCGAAGTGTCCGGAGCCCCTGGTGAGCTAAAGCGTGTGAAACTCAGTATAATGGATAGCCGGGGCAGGCATGTGAGGAATCTGGTAAATGCCGAGCTTGCCCCGGGCATTCACAGGGTGATGTGGGATGGGAGAGACGAGATGGGAGTGCCTGTGTCATCCGGTGTGTACCTATATTCGTTAAAGGCGGGTGATAAGATATTACTGACGAAGAAGATGGTCGTTTTGAGATGAGAATTTGACATCTAGATAAAGATGCCGTGCTGTGAGATGTGCTATGCTCACCGTTAATTTCCTTGACACTTTCCCATTTTACAAGCCAGATTAAAGCCTCTCGCTCCACTGCGGATCACGTTGACGTTAAAATTCCAGAACCGGGGGAGGTGAGCTCATATGAAACTATTCTCGTTATGTATGAAGCTCGGGCTTATCTTTTCATTTGCAATCGCCTTATCCTGCACAAGGAAAGTTGAGGAGGAGACGGAGACCGGGGAGGAGGCACAGGTGACAGCCCAGGAGCGGATCCAGCAGGGTGACTGATCCCTGCTGGATTTTTTCATAATCAGTCCATGCATCAGCCTAAAGACGAGGCTTTTCATTTGAAAGTATAATGAAAAATGATTATCTTTTTTTCCCGGCTTGTATGAAGGGATCTCTCAACAGGGATAGTCATCAATGGATAAGATCGTATACCTGGACAATGCTGCAACTTCGTGGCCAAAACCTCCCTGCGTCATCAAGGCTATGAAGAAATTCATAGAGGAGGAGGGGGGCAATCCCGGAAGGTCTGGACACAGGTTATCCATCCAGGCCCTGCGGAGGCTGGATGACACGAGGGAGGCACTCGCCTCCATGTTCGGAGCCCGAAATCCGTTGAGTGTCGTGTTCACATCTGGCCTAACCGAGGCCGTCAACCTCGTTGTGTTCGGCTACCTCCGGGACGGAGACAAGGTTGTCACCACGACGATGGAACACAATTCCGTGCTCAGGCCGTTATATGTGCAGAGGGAAAGGGGGGTGGAAGTTGCGATCGTGAAATGCAATGTAGACGGTTCACTTGATCTGGAAAGGATCCATGATGCTATAGACGGGAACACAAAGCTGGTTGCCATCACACACGCTTCCAATGTAACCGGTAATGTCATGCCCATAGCTGATGTGGCTAAAATGGCGCATGAGAAAGGGGCCAGTATCCTGGTCGATGCAGGTCAGACTGGAGGCTGTATTCCCGTAAACGTGGAAGAAGAGAAAATCGATTTCCTCGCTTTCGCAGGACACAAGGGTCTCCTGGGTCCCCCCGGAACGGGAGGACTCATCATAGGGGAGAGGGTCGATATAGAGCGGCTGACTCCACTCAAATTTGGTGGTTCGGGTGGACGATCTGAATCGAAAAAACAGCCCGGCGGCCTCCCGGATAAGTATGAGTCTGGAACACTAAACGGCGTCGGTATAGCCGGGCTCGGAGCGTCAACGAGGTTAGTGCTAAGTGAAGGTATCGATGTGATACGAGCCAGGGAAAAGCTGCTCCTTGAGAAATTACTCACGGGCTTAACAGAGATCGACGGCGTCACGGTATACGGGCCCCTTTCGGCCGAAGCGTGTGCACCGGTCGTGTCTTTCAATGTTGGTGGTATGACACCACAGATCGTGGGAACCATACTTGATGAGGAGTATGGCATACTGGCGAGGGCGGGGCTCCAGTGCTCACCTCTCGCTCATGAAACTATAGGAACTTCCCCGAACGGGGCAGTGAGATTCGGGATCGGATACTATACCGAAACACTCTCACTGGACCATGCCATTGATGCAGTCGGCACAATAGCTTCGAAGGCAAGGTGAATTCCCCCGGGGGCGCTGGAATGGAGCCAGGAAATGAAAGAGATAGTTGATGCATGCATCCTTGTAACAGATGAGGGAATCGGTAACGGGCCCGAGGATCTCAGGATAGCGATGATGAAGGCCTTTCTTGGCACGTTGGTGGAGACATCACCACTTCCCGGCCAGCTGATATTCATCACAAACGGGGTCAAGCTTGTATGCAGCGGATCGGATGTGATAGATGATATCAGGGCTCTTGAATCGGCAGGAGTGACCATTCTCGCATGCGGAACATGCCTCAAATATTTCGATATAATGAACGAGGTGGAAGTAGGCAAGGTCTCGAACATGTTCGAGATATCGGAAACCCTTCTTCGGGCAGGACACGTAGTCAGGGTCTAGTGAGAGATGGCACATGACCTCCTGATCCTATTCTATTCACCATCTCATGCGATCAGGGCCGAGAAGGTCCTTCATGATGCAGGATTGAAGGCGAAAATTGTAGCGGCTCCGAGGAAATTGACAGAGAGCTGTGGGCTTGGGCTTAGATTACACAGCGAAGAGATTGATGAATCCCTCACTCTGCTAAGTAAAATGGGCGTAAAGGTGAAGGGAATCCATGATCCCGAAAAGTGAAACCACCTGTGAAAGAGGTTCGTGAGATGACAGCTAAGAAGGCCAAGACTCTCACACAGATGACCGACTGTGCCGGTTGAGCCGGGAAACTGGGAGCTGGAGCTCTCTCACAGTTACTCGATGGCCTAAGGCACTCCCTCGGGGACGAGGTGCCGGAGAATCTTCTAGTTGGGCTCGCCCAGGGAGACGATGCCCTCGTATGGCGTATAAGCGCTGACAACGCGTTGATCGCGACCGTTGATTTCTTTACACCGATCGTGGATGATCCATACTGCTACGGCACTATCGCTGCTGCAAATGCCATGAGCGATGTGTTCGCAATGGGTGGGAGAGTGGCACTTGCACTCAACGTGGCGGCTTTTCCGAGGGACCTTCCGCCTGAGGTGAGCGCCGAGATTTTGAGGGGTGGGGCTGATAAAGTGAGGGAGGCCGGAGGGATCATAGGTGGCGGTCATACGATCGTGGATAGGGAACCGAAATACGGGCTATGCGTGGTGGGTTTCGTGCACCCCGACAGGATCGTTACAAAAGCCGGAGCTTCTGCCGGGGACATTCTCCTGCTTACAAAGCCTCTCGGTACAGGGCTCATAACCACAGCGGCGAAGGCAGGGGACGTCCTGGATGATCACCTCGAGGCGGCAGTCGAGAGCATGAGCAGGCTCAACAACACAGCGATGAAAACGGCCGAATCGGCTGGAGTCCATGCAGCTACGGATGTCACCGGTTTCGGTTTGCTGGGTCATGCGTCTGAACTCGCATCGAGCAGTCGAGTTGATCTTGAGATACATTTTTCGAAGGTTCCGCTACTCGAGGGCACATCTGGTTACGCCTCCCGTTCTCTTTTTCCGGGGGGCTCCTTCACCAACCTCGAGCACTATGCACCGAGCATCCTTATGGCTGAAGATGTCACTGAAGATGAGAAACTCATTCTCTTGACGCCTGAAACTTCAGGAGGTCTTCTTCTAACCCTGGGCAAGGAGACCGCAGAAGTATTCGTGAAGGGTATGAAGGAGGTGGGGCATGAGGTCTGGGAGATAGGTAGGGTCATTGTGGGGGAAGGGAAGATACGGCTCCTGCGTTGAAGTCCAGCATGCTTCGCTCAAAGTGACGGCTACCGGATTTTCAGGAGGTGGCTGTCCCCGCTTGTTGCAGAGTTTTATATTATAATTGTGAATATTAAGGGGTGTAAATGATGCCAGCCAAAATGCTAGCATCGGATGGCGAGGGGAATGTTCTCGAGATAGCGGAGTACGAAGTCCTCGCAAAAAGTGGGCCTTTCATTTATCACATAGAGGACGAGGACTTAATTCCACTTCCGGAAGGAAGCGATATCTTCGAGCTTAAAGGTCGAAGGCCAATCGGTTACAATAGAATAACCGGTACTGTGGAGGAGGTGGCCCAGTATCAGGGAACTCCTCTCGTTGCTGTATCGGCCTTTCTGCCACCTGCACACACTATTACACACACGGCCGCATTCAGGAAGGATGCGGATGCACCCACACTTCCTCTCTTCGCCTATTCTCCCCTCGGTTGGAAGGAGGGTGGTTATGTGACCACAGCCGTCCGCGTGGATATGGACAGACGTCAGGAGCCGGCTCTTTTTGATAGAGAAAGGCTTGAGAGGCTAGCGATGACGATGCTCAGCGATCGTCGGGAAAACAGGCTCATCGAGCACCTGGTCGAGAATTGTGCCCTGCGCTACAGCTGCCCGGCGGCAATGAATTATGTCTTCGGACGCTGGGAAATGCCTGTACCAACCTCCCCCGTCTGCAACGCCAGATGCGTCGGATGCATCAGCTCCCAACCCGAAGGCGGTTTCCCAAGCACTCAGGAGAGGATTGAGTTCATTCCCACTGCGAGTGAGATCGTGGAGGCGGCAGTCGAGCATATCAAAAGGGCCCAGAATCCAATCGTAAGCTTCGGCCAGGGTTGTGAAGGTGAACCCCTCCTGGTTGCCGGTCTCATAGAAGAGGCGTTGCGGGGTATAAGGAGACAGACCGGGGATGGCACACTGAATCTAAACACGAACGGGAGCCTCCCTGGCGAGGTCGAAAAGCTGGTGGACGCCGGCCTGTCTTCAATCAGGGTCTCTATGAATTCCGCCCGCGCAGAGTACTATCGCAGGTACCATCGGCCATCCGGCTACGGGTTCGAAGATGTAGTCGAGACCATCAGGATAGCCAAGGCAGGGGGCGCCTTCGTTTCGATTAACTGCCTCCTGTTCCCTGGCTTTACGGATCTGCCCTCAGAGGTGGAGGCGATGGAGGAGCTCGTCCGTTCGCTGCGAGTGGACATGATTCAGTGGAGGAACCTCAACATAGATCCCGACTTGTATATGGAGGTCATTGATCAACCCGACGAGAGGGGGATGGGAATAAGCAGGATGATTCGGAAATTCGAGGCCGAAATTCCCGATCTCTGTCATGGCTATTTCAATCCATACCTGTGCGATGGGGCAGGAAAGCATGATCCTTGAGCCTGAGAGATACAGGGCCGCCAGCACCGGCTTCTTCAAGCACTTCTCCTTCACACCGGGGGGTCCGGTGAGGGATTTTCTCGAATTACTCATGGAGCGATACACGATGATCCCCTACGAGAACCTCAGCAAGATAATCAAGAGGGAGTATGTGGGGACAGGACCAGGCAGGCTGAGGCTGCCGGAAGAGGTACTCGGCGACCACATCGAGAGAGGGCTCGGTGGAACCTGCTTCTCATTATCCTTCTATCTCATGAGCATCCTGCACAACGCGGGTCTTGAGTCTTATATCTGCATGGCCCATATGAGAAGAAGGAAGAATGTGCACTGCGTTACCGTTGTACGGACAATCGAAGGTAAATATCTTCTCGACCCCGGCTACGTGATAAGCTCACCTGTGCCCATGAAACGGAATTCTCCTGTGGTTCTCAAAACGCCACATGCATTCGTTAGGCTCACTTACGATAACGTCCGCCGGGTTTTCGATTTGTTCTCGGGAAATCGAGATGAATTGAAATGGCGCTATCGTTTCAGTGACGTTCCGGTGAGCCTGGCTGATTTCCTCGAACACTGGCAGAGCTCGTTCGACCAGCAGACCATGGATAATATCTGCATTACACTTCGCAGGGGAAACAGGCTTGTCTACGTGCATGGTGATTATTACAGGGAAAGCCGCATCGATGGATTCAGCAAGAGACGGCTGAAGCAGAACCTGCACGGTACCATACAGCGCGTGTCGGGTGTGAGTGGACAGGTCATAGAGGAAGCGCTGTGTGCCCTCGGGCTGCATCGAAAGAAGGGGAACGATTGAATGGAGCCAGATCCTGTCAAGTTCGTCATAGGGGTGATTTATAGGGAAGGCCGGTTCATGGAAGAGGCGATCGGCATGCTTGTAGATGAGTTGGGGGAGACAGACTCCGTAAGTCCTCCATTCTCATTCAATGCAACTGACTACTATAACGAGGAGATGGGATCCCCACTATACCGGAGGTTTCTCTCCATCAAGAGGCTCATGAGTCCGGGCGAACTCGTAGGTGTGAAGCTTCTGTCGCGGGAGATTGAAAAAAGACTTACAGATCATGGCAGGAGGAGGGTAAACCTCGATCCTGGCTACATGGATTATGGTAAGTTCGTGCTCGCCTCGTTCAAGTACAAAGCAAACAAGATTTATCTTGACCGTGGAGTCTATGCTGATCCGGCCCTGTACTACGAGAAAGGTATGTTTCGGCCATATCCGTGGAGCTTTCCCGATATGAGAAGCGGAGCCTACAACGATTTCTTTCTTAATGCAAGATCTTTGTACAGGGAGGCCATGAAGGAACACAGGATGAGGGGTGCGGGGTGCTGATCAATCCTGTTTTTCGCTCTCACCGTCTGGGCGGGTGAGTGAGTCAAGCGGGTTCGGTCGCTTCTTCGAGGAAGGATCCTTGAACCGGTCATCGAGCTTTTTCATCCGCTCTCTCTTCTTCCGATCGAAGTCCTTGCCGGTGAACATCTCCTCTATTTTCTTCTTTTTCTCCATCCTGTCCGCCTTGAATTTTTCCACCTCCCTGATCATCTCGTCTTCGTCGATAGCTTTCGGAAGCTCCTCCAGTTTGAGGTGATCCGACACATGATATCGGTCATCGAAGGCACCCGTCACAACTTTCAAGGCACCCAGCTCGACAAGCTTATTACAGAGCAGCAAGGTGATATCCATGGAGAATCCGGATAGGGTAGAGATATCCGAAGCGGTGGGCATTTTCCCTTCTCTGTATGAGAACAGCCTCACTGCCGAAACTATTACATGACCCTGCTCGTATGGTGAGATTTCTTTTTCTGTCATAAGACACGTAATCGGTCAGCGAAGAAGGTTTCAGTCGATCGGGAGCTTCCCTGACCACTTTCAGGCTTGTTCAACTTCGTTTATTGGTAATATCATACAATTAATATTACTATCATTCAGTGAGGTTATCAAGACCCGCCTCAGGGTATTTCGAGCAGAATCTTGCCAAACTGGCCCGCTTCCTCCATACGCGAGTAAGCCTGGGCAAACTCGTCCATCGGGAATGTTGAATCTATTATGGGTTTAAGGCCGTTCTTCGAGACGGCATCGAGCATCTCTCTGAATTCAGTTTTGTTCCCCATCGTCGAGCCATGGATTGTCAGTTGATTCCAGAATATTCTCACGATATCAGTCGACGGATCGGGACCAGTCGTAGCGCCGCATGTGACTAGCCGCCCGCCTCTGGCGAGAGATTTGATGCTCGAAAGCCAGGTATTCTTACCGACGCTATCGACGACGACGTCTACACCTCTTTTCCCCGTTATCCTCATCACCTCCCGTTCAACTTCCTTCTCGGTGCTATTGATGACCTCGACTGCTCCGAGAGCTTTCGCTTTTTCCAGTTTCTCGCTGCTTCTTGATGTGGCTATCACCTTAGCCCCTTTCATTACTGAAAGAATGAGGCTTGCGGTTGAAACTCCTCCCCCGATGCCATGTATAAGCAGCCACTCCCCTTCCCGAAGCGATGCTTTCGTAAAAAGCATCCTCCACGCGGTGACGAATGTAAGCGGAAAAGCGGCCGCCTCCTTCAGAGAGAATCCCTCAGGAACCCGGTGCACGTTTCCACTCGGCAGGCTAATGTACTGGGCGAACGTCCCGTCCCTTCTCTCCCCGAGGATAGCGATCTCGGTACACAGGCTGTGCTCACCAATGTTGCAGTACTCACACTCGCCACATGATACTGTTGGGTCCAGGAGGACTTTATCACCCCGGCTCACATTTTCAACGCCCTCTCCAAGTTCCTCCACCTCACCTGACCCATCCGCTCCGCAGATGAGGGGATATTTACCACCGGGTAGTCCACCCCGCACCCAGAGATCCAGATGGTTTAGTGAGGCCCACCTTAGCCTCACGAGAACCTCTCCCGAAGCAGGCCCGGGGGGTTGGAGCTCTTCTACTGATATAGCTGCATTCTTCCCCGGTGTCCTGAGCACTACGGCTTTCATGAAAGTGCCCTCCTCCGTTTATAGGACATGATATCACAATAATCAGTGAAGGTTAAGAAGAGAATATACACCTGCAGCCAGCAAGTCAACTGATCTGTTCAAACAGAGAAGATGCTCCATCGTCATATAAATTTAGCCAAGACCCTCCTTTTGTATACCCCCTTGAAACAGAGGGAGCACTGTTGATATATTTAAACCTGGAGTTCTCATGAATGGATCTAACCGCATATACCATCCCCTTCTCACCATCGGGCTCGTCATCACCTGCAGCATCGTGATCAACGTGTCCTGCCGGCCGAGCCATAGACCACCGCGGCTCGTCTTGCTGCTTGTACTCGATGGTTTCAGAGCGGATTATTTCGATAGATTCCTTGACATAATGGAGCCAGGTGGATTGAGAACCCTTTACGAAGAAGGAACCGTGTTCACGAATGCGGAGGTGGATTACTTTTTCACGGCGACGGGACCCGGGCACGCCTCAGTGGCTACCGGATGCTACCCCTCGAGAACCGGTATTGTCTCGAATTACTGGTGGGATAAGGAGTTGGGTGAGGTAATAGGGTGCGTCCAGGATGGTGAGACCGGCCTGCTTGGGGCGGGAGATAGGGAAGTTAAAGGGGCCTCCCCTAAATACTTACGGGGCCCCCATCTTTCAGAGATTTTCAAAACGGCCTTCGGTGATGATGCTAAGGTGTTTTCCGTCTCTGCCAAGGACAGGTCAGCGGTGCTTCTGGGAGGTGGGAAGCCTGACGGTGTGTTCTGGTTTTCGGATGAACTGGGCATATTCACGACGAGCACATGGTATACCCAAAAGCTGCCGGAATGGGTCGAGCGTTTCAATCAGGAGGAGAATCTCTCCAGGTTTGAAGGTGGCCAGTGGAATCTCCTTCTCCCGGCCAAGGGATGGGCAAAATGCAGGGATGATGAATACGAATTCGAGACGAACCACAACTCGATGGGCATTGTGTTCCCCCACCCGCTTGGTGAGATCAGTGAAGAATCACCGTCGGAGTTCTATAATACTCTGGCTAACACGCCTCTGATTGATGAATATACCTGTGAATTCGCCATGAGACTTGTAGAGGAAGAGGGCTTGGGACTCGATGAGGTTTGCGACCTGCTCTGTGTATCGTTTACCGGTCCTGATCGGATTGGGGAAAATTACGGTCCATTCAGTCTGGAGATGGGTGATGCTATCTGGAGGATTGACCGGGTGGTCTCGCGAATGCTGGAGTTTCTTTCCGGGAAACTGGATCTTGAGAATGAGTGCCTAATAGTCCTCACCTCCGATCACGGTATGGCGCCCATTCCAGAATTCAGTAGGGAGTCGGGTGAGAGGGCGGGACGCATCATCGTCAGACTAACCGGCGAAAGTGGAAATTTGCAGACCATCGCGGCAATCGTTGACGGCACCATGGACAGCGCATTCGGCCAGGCGGATTGGGTGTTGTCCGATGTAATTCCCTTTGTTTATCTCAATGAGGATGCTGCAGAAATCTTGCACACAGAGCTGGAATCGGTGGTCGAAAAAGCCCGTTCGGTTCTTCTTGACCGGGATGGTATCAGGAGTATGATCAGAGCCCGTGAGATCGAAACGGGTAGTTACCCTGACAAGGATTTGCTTGTGGCGCTTGGGAAGTTGTATTTTCCAGAGAGGTGTGGGGAGCTCATTCTCAATCCGGAGCCTTATTTCGTGTATGCCTCTGCGAAAAATGCGCTGGTGGGTGGAACGAACCACGGATCGATGTACGATTACGACGCCAGGATACCGCTGGTTTTCTACGGATGGCGAATGGGAAGTTCGATGAGAGGCGAAACTGTTCACCAGGTCGACATCCTCCCCTCACTCGTGGAATTGCTCGAAATCGAAACGGAAGAAGCATTCGATGGAAAGCCCCTTTTTTAGCAATTTGAGACCGATTTTAAGGAACCAAGCCTCGGTTGATTTTTGTATAGAAATGTGATATAATTTTCATAAATGTATGGGAAAACGATGAAAAAAGTGATAGAAATAGCTATGAAATCCTTCTTCATCACATTATGTCACGTCGCGATCCTCACGGAATTCTGTTTTTCATTTCAAGCTTTCCATCCGGCTAGATTTGACTTTTTGACTGACGTTTCACCGGTGGAGGCAGCCCTTCTAGATTACAATCTCGATGGTATTAATGATGTCGCTGTAATCTGTGGAGAGGAAAATGGCATGCTCACCATCTTTAAGGGAACTGCCGATGAGACACTGCATTTCGTCTGGGGTGTTTACTGTGGGAACATGCCAGGTGAGCTTGAAGTCATGGATGTGAACATGGATAGTATCCCCGATGTTATCGTTTCACTCACGTCCGAAGGACTGATTAGGACATTTTACGGGAGTCTGGGTGGCCAGTTCACTCCTGGCGAATCCCTCTATGCCGGTTTAAACCCACTGCATCTCGAGTTAACTGATGTTGAGGGCGATGGAGATGAGGAACTCATGGCGTCAGGCACACGGACGATCTTTCTGTATAAGCGCCAGCCGCGCGAGGGACTCATCGAATTCCAGCGTTACCCCCTCCTGGACATTATCTCGGATTTCGATACAGGGGACATGAATGGGGATGGGTTCGGAGATATAGTGCTCACCTATGAATCCGAGGGTACGCACCTCTATTTCGGTGATGGAAATGGCCAGATTGCCTCCGGGCTGAAGATTGAGGAATTGTCCCACGAGGAGGAGACAATCGTTGATATCAAGATGGTCGATATCGATCTCGACGGTCATGAAGATCTCCTCGCCATCGATTCGGGTGGTGATCAGTTCTCAATCCTCTGGGGCGATGGTAACGGCGGATTCAAACAGACTCGAGTCTCATACGATGATCTTACTGCATCACTTGTTGTTCCCGGTCCTGTTGGAAGAGCCGGCATCCGGGACATCATTTCGGTGAGTGAAGCGTCAGGTGAAATTCAGATCCACTCGGGAAAAATCTGTGGCGCCGCGATGGTGGAACCAGTTTTCGGAGAGGATCTGCCGGGAATGTCCAGAAGAGGACCGGCTAACATTAAGTACTGTTTCGCTGAGAGGGGGGAAAAGTACCGATGCGGTCTTGAAACTGTATGGGTTGATGTGACTGATTTTAATAATGATAGCATTCCTGATATCTTCGCCTTGAATAAGGGTAGTGGATCGCTTTCCCTGTTTTACGGCGCAGGCGATGGTTATTACCACTCGGCTCCCGATTTCTGGACCGGCCCCGGCGAAATGGGGGCGAAATCAGTTGCGGTGCTGGATGCCAACGAGGATGGCCATGATGACGTAGCGGTCGCATTCAAGTTGGAGGATGCGATCTCCATACTGCTTGGAGATGGTGCGGGTAACCTCTGCTTCTACAGTACCTTCCCAACAGGCGGTAGCGGCACGCACACCCTCGGCGTAGGCGATCTGGATGAAGATGGTCACGAAGACATCGTCGTGCGTAATGTCCAGTCTTCGAGCGTCTCAGTCCTCCTCGGGGATGGCAATGCCAATTATGAATTAGTAGGGGAATTCGAGACCGATGAGGGGACTCATCTGGTAACCTTGGTGGATATTAACCTGGATGAGCACCTGGATGTGATAACTCCTAATGCGAGGGGAGGTACGATCACAATACTTCTGGGTGATGGCACAGGTCATCTGGAGCGTTATGTCGATATACCTGTTGGCCTGGGGCCCCATTCGTGTGTCGCCTTCGATTATGATCAGGATGGCGATCAGGATATCGCATCCGCCAACAGCAACGAAGATAGCGTGGCCATTCTGAGGAATGATATCGGAGTGATCAGGCTAGCCGGTAAGGTAGCAACTGGTAAACATCCAATTTCTGTTTGTAGTGGGGATTTCAACGAGGACGGTTTTCCAGATCTGGCGACCGCAAACATCGGAGGTTTTACTGTTAGCGTTCTGCTCGGAGATGGGCGAGGTTCGTTCCAGAATCTCACCGGTGATTTAGTGGCTGGCAATGGACCTCACTATGTGGTTACGAAGGACATGAACAGGGACAATCACCTGGATCTCATTGCACCTGTGACCGGTATGGATGGAGTCGTTGTGTTTTATGGGGATGGAAACGGAAGTTTTCGTGAAGAAGGGCATTTTGGGACCGGGGATAATCCGAATACGGTTTCCATCGGAGACTTCGATGAGGATCTGATGCCCGATATCGTCACTGGAAATGTGCTGTCGAGTGATGTCTCCCTTTTGATGAATGCCGGGAATCCTTCCGGTCTTCCGATTACGGAGAGTCACTGATCATATTGTTCCTGGTGCTGCGGCAGACACTCTCGCTTTATTCCGGTTATTTGATTTGCGAAAAAAATCCCCATACCGTCTTGCCGAAGGCAAGGATACGAGACGCCCGTGACAGACCACAGGAGGCGAAGATGAGAAAATCTCTGGCAATGTTCTTACCGTTGCTCCTGGCTGTCGCAACAGCGGCTTCTGGATCACTGCTTGCCGAGAGAAAACTACTTGTCAGAGTAACCCCATACAGTGATGAAGCCTGGACAGAGCTCCCTGCTACCATGGATGTGGTGGGAAAAAAGGCCGGGGAGTGGATCGATGTGGCTGTGAGAAGGAGTGAGCTGGATGAGCTTTTGAAGCTTGATGCATCGATATCTGTCCTAATAGATGATCTCGAGAGCTATCAGAGCGACAGGGCGGCTGAGTACCACACTTATCCTGAGATGATTTCGATACTGCAGGGCATAGAGCTGGATTATCCGGACATCGCAGATCTTTTCGTGATAGGTATGACGAATCAGTTCAATTTTATATACGCCCTGAAAATCTCGGATAATGTGGCAGAGGAGGAAGATGAATCGGAGGTGCTTTTTCTGGGATTGCATCATGCACGGGAGTGGCCAACGATGGAAATATGCCTCTTCTACGCCGACACCCTGACCTCCGGTTACGGAGTCGAACCTGAAATCACGGAAATGGTGGATGAAACAGAAATATTCATAGTACCATGCGTGAATCCCGACGGCTACATATACTGTCATGATCAGGGCCATGATTGGAGGAAGAATAGAAGGTACTTTCCGGAATCCGGGACCTGGGGAGTCGATCTGAACCGTAATTATGCCGGTTCCACAAACGGTGTAGAAGAGGGCGAGTGGGGAAGCATTCAGGGGAATGTGAGCCATGAGCCTTCTTCCGAAGTATACTGTGGGCCCGGTCCGATCAGCGAGCTCGAGACGGTCGCGGTCCGTAATCTGTTCGATGCCCACGACTTCATCTTCGCAATTACATATCACACATATGGTGAACTCGTGATGTATCCCTGGGGCTACACATACTCAAGTGCTCCAGATGCCACGACATTGAACGCCATCGGTTCTCAAATGGCTTCTCTCATAGAGTCCCAGTATGGTGGTGGTTCTTACTGGCCTCAGCAGAGTTCGGCTCTCTACCCCACAACCGGGGATTTCACTGACTGGGCTTACGGATACAATCTATATTCCAAAGGTGGAACTACCCTGGCCTACACGATTGAGGCCTGTGCCAGCTTCCAACCTCCTGAATCTTATCTGGACCAGATCGTAAGAGAGAACTTCGACGCCGCCATGTACGTGATGCAGATAGCTGACAGCATGATGACGGAGCTTACCCCCTGTGTCATGCCGCCTGTAATATCGGAGATGTTCAGGGACAAAGACGGAGAGTTTACAGTTTCATGGGTTCCCCAGAATCCACGAGCTGAAGCCACTCAATTCCAGCTGGATCAGATGAGTGGCTACGAAGCACTTCTGGATGACGGAGAAGAAGGGACATCGCTCTGGTCGCTGGATGGCTTCTCTCTAACGACCTCGAGGTACCACAGTCCTAGTCATTCCTTCTGGTCTACCACCCAACAGCCAAATGCAGCCGTGGCCATGATCAGTGCCTATCCTGTCGATGTAATACCCGGTCAATCCCTCGAATTCTGGACGTATTACAGCATAGAGAGCGATTATGATTATGCCTTCGTTGAAGTGTCGCGTGATGGAAGAGAATGGGATATCCTGGATTCGTTCACGGGTTCAACCAATTTCTGGACATACAAGAGCTACGGCCTTTCGGACTATGAGAATGAATCAATATACATCAAGTTTCGCTACATCACCGACGATTACACCCAAAACCAGGGGTTTTTCGTTGATGACATCAGTCCGACACCATCGTTCAGTGAAGTGGTGACGTTGTCTGATTCGATTACGGATACCACCTATTTTCTCACCGGCGTTGAGCGTGGAAGGTATTTTTACAGGGTTAAGGGATACAACCCGGAGCGTGGATGGGGTGTATTCAGCCAGTTAGAGGATATCCATGTGAATCCGGGTGTTGACTGGCATAGGGAGAAGTTCCCAGCTCCCTAGGAGCGTTGTTCCCGAGTGAAACCTTTCTCCTTCAGCCGATAATAGAGCCTCTTCAGGATTCTGGCAAGCACCATTCTTTCTTCTTCGGAGATAATCGCCAGAGTTGAGCTGATGTTCCCTTCATTGTCAATAGAATCACTCCCCTGATCTCCGGCATTGACTTCCCACCATGAACAGGATACTATACCGATTGCTTCCTGACATCAAAAAATATCAGCTGTTTATGAGCCAAAAAATATCAACACTTTCAGGGTCTGTACAAAGCCATTCTCCCGAGAATTGGGCAGAGATGTTTTGCGAGCGGGAGAGGCGAGCCGGCGGGCTTGTTCCTTACTTCTTCTCGACTGTATCAAATATGTGGCCTTTCCTGAGTCGGGTCAGGAGTGTGACTGCTTCAAAATCGAGGGTGCTCGAAATAGGCTGTGGTCCATGTTTCCTCTCGATCTGGCTGTCTCACCTGATTTCAGACGAGCTGAGCTGCTGGGCCATGGAGTATGATGAGAAGGTGCTCGAATATGCTAACCGTAATGTCAGGTTTTTTTCGAGCTCCGGTGCAGCTTTTGCAGGGGGATATGTTCCATCTGCCATTTAATTCCGACTCATTTGACATTATAATACACGATGGCGTGTTCGAGCACTTCACAGATGAGGAGATAGAAACAGCCCTGAGGGAGCAGGCGAGAGTTTCAAGGACGATTGTTTTCTCAGTTCCTGTTTCCCGGGCAAAAGGTCATCCTGATCTCTATGGCGATGAACGACTCCTGGGTATCTCGACCTGGAAAAAATTGCTGGATGATACAGGTACTGTTACGGTAGAGAACATTTACGGATCCGTACCGCCCCGGAACATCTTATGCCAGCTTCTATGGTATGGAATGGGGCGTTTGGGTCTGAGGAGATATCGCACTTTTCTTGCGAAGGCAGCAGTCTTCACTCTGAAAAGGGGATGATAATTTTATTATTTCATTAGAGAAGGGCGGTGTCCTTCGAAAGATTTTCTTCCAAATTTCTACAACCCATGAATAATAGCAAAAAACCCGGCGAAAAGAAATCTCTCATCCCTGTCCTGCGCCACTGTTCTCTCTTCTCAGATTGTGACGAAGAGTCTCTCGAACAGATCATCAGGGTGGCTCGAGTAAAACATCTGGAAAGAGGCGAGATCTTATTCCTCGAAGGAAGGGATGTGAAAGGATTCTACGTCCTTCTATCGGGCCGGGTGAAGCTTTACAAGTCCTCGGCTGACGGTAGGGAGCAGATACTTCATCTGATTGCACCATACGAGAGTTTCGCCGAGGCCTCCCTTTTCTCCGGCGAGCACTACCCTGCGACTGCATCGGCCCTCGCACCTTCGAAGGTGGTTTTCTTCCCGAAGGACAGTTTCCTGAAACTGCTGGAGAAAGACAGCAGGATTTGCCTGAACATCATTGCGTCTCTGGCAAAATGGCTCAGGAAGATGACGGCGTTGGCAGCGGAGCTCTCACTTAAAAACGTCGAATCGAGACTTGCCGCTTATATCATCGAGCTCTGCAGGAAAGGCGGGATCCCATTAGAAGACGGCGCTGAGGTAAAACTTGAAGTGGAGAAGCGTGAGCTTGCCCTCTTGATTGGAACCGTAAGCGAGACGCTATCGAGGACCCTGAAACGGCTCATCGAGAGGGGACTTATACGGGTGGACGGCAAGGTGATTACCATCATAGACTCAGAGAAATTTTCAGGACTACTCTGGTCTTGATGTCAACGATTTTCTGCTGCTAAGTATTAGGAAAGCTCCACAAGAGAGCAGGACTACGATCCACATGCTCCGTTCATCGTACCTCACGATGAGTTCCTGCGATACTGGACTCCTGTACTTCGAACACATCCTGTCCTTTTCTTCGCAGGTTTCCGTGTTCTCATCGTCCCAGTTGTATAAACTGTGAGTCAGGGTGTTGACAAAATACTTTCTCAGGATCTCCTCCTCGCAGCAGCTGACACGGTAGCTCTCATCCTCGAAGTGCCTGTCCCTTCTGAAGATGTGCACTCTCATCTCATAGAGGAAGGGATCCTTGGTCTGGGCAAGGAATTTCGAGTAGGGGACCTCAAGAGAGGAATCCAGGGCCTCTGCATATTCCTTCCACCTGAGGCTGTCTGTCTCCATTATCTCTTCCCCTGATAACCTGGAAAAGAAGGTGCCGACCTCCGGATCTTTGATCAGGTAGCCGAAATCGCTCACACGGGATATGAAGAAACCCGTCGCCAGGCAGTTCATGGATGCCAGGATCCCCACGAGCTTGAAACTCCTCGCCGGAAGACCTTTCAGAAGCCCTTCGGGCATGATCCCTCTCCATAGAAGCATCTGAACGAGCCCGCCTGAGACTGCATTGAACAGGACGTCCCTGAAAGCTCCCACCCTGTTCGGGAGGAGGAATTGGATGAATTCGTCCACGATCCCGAGTGAGTAGGTGAGCAGGAAGGAGGCTAAGAAGATGTATGTCTCATTGAAACTCTCACGCAGCGCTCTGTACATGAGAAGGCTCACTATGCCATATTCCACGAAATGTATGCTCTCGATCGGCACCTTAAAGGTCCTCTTGATGGCAATCCAGTAAAGGTAGCCAACGAGCAAAAACCAAAAAAGCTGGAGGAGCGGCAGGCCGCCTTTTTTGCGAAAGGCATGAACAAGTGCGGTGACGAAACCGGCAGTGAGGACGGCCGCTACAAAGAATATAACAGACCGCATGCCAAACCTCTCGTAAAGGAAATCGCGGATGAGAGGCCCCACAGGAAGGGTGAGCAGTATCACAATAGAGAAGAGTCCGACATGCAACCATTTCCTGGTCTTACTCTGCATATATATCTTGATGCCCTTCCTTCCAGGACACTTCTAAACGTATGCAGGGATCCCGGTTATTTTTTCACCCACGAGGAGGGTCTGAATGTCATGAGTTCCTTCATAAGTATAGACTGATTCGAGATTGCACATGTGGCGCATTACAGGGTAATCATCGCTGATTCCATTCGCACCAAGCACATCACGTGCCATCCTCGCTATCTTGAGCGCAGCCTCAACGTTATTCCTTTTCGCGAGTGATACGTGGGCATGAGTCGCCTTGCCTTTGTTCTTAAGCCTCCCCAGCTGGAGGGCGAGAAGCTGCCCCTTTGTGATCTCGCCGAGCATGTACACGAGTTTCCCTTGCACCATCTGGTGAGATGCGATCGGTTTCTCGTCGAACTGCTTCCTCTCGAGGGCATAGTTCAAGGCGGTATGGTAGCATGACATAGCTGCACCCATCGCACCCCAGGCAATGCCATACCGGGCCTGAGTGAGGCACTGGAGCGCCGCCTTAAGTCCTTTCGCATCAGGGAGCATATTCTCCGCGGGAACGGGGCAATCCTCGAAGATGAGCTCCGAGGTCACAGAAGCCCGGAGGGAAAGTTTGTTCACTATGTCCCTGGTAGAGAATCCTTCGGTTCCCTTCTCCACAAGGAATCCCCTGATCCCGTCATCAGTTTGAGCCCAGACAACCGCCACATCAGCGATGCTTCCGTTTGTTATCCACATCTTCGTTCCATTGAGAATGTAATGGTCGCCACTTTTCACTGCCTTTGTCCTCATACCACCCGGGTTCGATCCAAAGTCGGGTTCCGTGAGGCCGTAGCAGCCGATCTTCTCTCCGGAGGCAAGCTCGGGAAGCCAGTGGTTTTTCATCTCTTCGGAGCCGAACGTGTGGATCGGATACATGACCAGGGATGACTGAACCGAAACGAAGCTCCGGATACCGCTGTCTCCTCTCTCGAGCTCCTGGTTGATGACACCATAGATGACATTACACTTGCTGGGGCAGCCATACCCCTCGATGTTCGCACCTAAAAATCCAAGCTCACCAAGTGGCCTTACGAGTTCCATAGGGAATATGCCATCCCGGTACCGCTTTTCGATGATAGGGATTACGCTGTTCTCAACGAATTCCCTCGCGGTGTCCCGTACCATCCTCTCTTCTTCTGTTAGGAGTGAATCTACATCATAGAAATCCACACCATTGAATTTCGTCATATCTTTCCTCCTTACCGGATGATATATCATATCTGTAAACTAAAATTTTCTATCCAGGGAGCATCGAGTGAGATGGATGCTCTCAGCTGTCATAAATATCGTATAGTCATTTTATGCCTGAGGCGAAAGACCCTTCCAACTATGGAACCACGGCCATCGTCTAAATTAATCACCCTGGTATGGTATTTCAATAACAGTACAGGACGGCAACGGATACCCTTCTGGCACTTCGAAGCATGAGGATGTAGATTACATCTGATATGCTCCTTCGGGCAACATGCTTGACAAGGAATTCAATTTATCTATTTTTCTTGAAAATCTTTCATCGGACGCTAAATCATGGTAACGATATCCCATGAGAAGAAGTAGAATTATAATTATGGTTATTATCATCGCGGTAGCGATACCACTGTTCCTTCGGTGGTACGGCCCATCCTACCATCAGCCAATCAGCTATAATCACATGCTGCATATCGAACAGGGTCTCGAATGCAGCTATTGTCACAGATACGTGATGAAGGAGACTTTTGCAACAATACCCGGTATCGAAGTTTGCATGGAATGTCACGAGGAGGCTCTGACGGAGAGCGGTGAGGAGGAGAAAATAAGGCAGTACGCGGAGGCTGGTACCGAAATACCTTGGATTCAGGTCTATGAAGTACCCGATCATGTCTTCTTCTCACACAGGAGGCACACATCCGTGGCCGGTATAGCATGTGAGGAGTGTCACGGAGATGTGGAAAACAGGAGAAAGCCTTTTACAAGGGCCCAGGTGAACCTCTCAATGGACTTCTGCATCGACTGCCACATAAAGAACGGGGCAACCGAGGATTGCGTGGCATGTCATAGATGACCGGAGCCTATGAACAGAAGAAAGTTTATCAAATCAACCGGATTTAGTGCCGCTTTTGCTCTAATCTCGGGAATGGGTGTTCGGGTCGAGAACCTGTTCGCAGCGAGGAAAGCGAGATCCCCAAAGGATCTACTGGAATCCTGGCCGGTTTCAACGTGTGCTGAGTGTAACGCCGGTTGCGGTATCAAGGTAAGGCTTCTGGGAAGTCGAGTTATCGGAATAAGAGGCAATGAGGATAATCCAGTGTCGAGGGGGGGACTATGTGCCAGGGGCTTTGCAGGGATTCAGTCTCTTTACAACCCGGACAGATTGAAGGGTCCTCTAATGGCATCGGCGGAGAATGATACAAGTCGCTGGAGGGGGGTGTCCTGGGATGAAGCGCTTGGGGCATTGTCCGAGAAGCTGTCGAAAAGAAGGAAGGGCTCCAATTCAATAATGCTTCTCACGGGGGATAGAGACAGCCTGACTGTAAGAATTCTCAAGAGGTTTCTATCGAGTCTTGGTTCAGAGGCTGTGCTTTTTTATCCGTGGGGAGACAGCCGAATGGCTCACCCAGCCGTGCATATCGCCCACGGCATCCAGGAGCCTCTCACATACGATGTGGAGAATGCAACTTATATACTCTCCTTCTCAAGCGACTTCCTCCAATCCGGATCCTCACACGTGAACCTTTCAAATGCATTCGGAAAGTTCAGGGGAAACGCTTCACGACCAAGAGGGAAATTCGTCCATTTCGATCCACGTCTCTCGATTACGGCATCAAAGGCTGACGAGTGGATTGCGGTCAAGCCGCAGACAGAGGGCGCAGTCGCTTTAGCGATTGCCAACACTCTGCTCGAAGAGGGGTTGTATAACAAAAGATTCGTCACTGAGGAGTGCGTGGGCTTCGACGAGTGGGTTGACGAAAGAGGCAATAGGCACCCTGGATTTCGCTCCGTCGTCCTGAGAGAGTTCTCGCCGCAAAAGGTGTCGGAGGTCTCCGGCGTGAGCACGGAAACGATCATCAAAGTGGCGAGGGAATTTGCGGGATCGTCCAGGCCCCTTTCGATCGGTTGCGACCGGATTGATTTCTCATACCAGGATCTTTTCACAAGGCTTGCGGTCCATACACTCAACGCCCTCGCAGGCAACATAGACCAGAAGGGAGGCATCGTCATTCCCAGGAAAATCCCCCCGGGAGATCTCGCAGACACATCCGCATCGATCTCGTCTCCTCCTCAGGGATCTGTGTGGGAGGGAGGAGCCATGTTCAGGTTCCCTGTCTCACTTTATGAGACAGATTCGACGCTGGACGCACTTCTCAGCTGGGAACCTCCCGAAGTGCTTTTCATCTATAAAACGAATCCTCTCTTTACGTCTTCGAGGAAAAAGGAGTGGACCGATTTCATTAAAAAGGCCGGTTTCGTGGTAACTTTTTCCTCTTTCCTGGATGAGACTTCCGCTTGCGCTCATCTCATCCTGCCTGACAGCCACTACCTCGAGAAATGGAATGCACAATCTGCATGGACCAGCACAGGATACCCGGTATTCAGTGTGAGCGGACCAGTCATCGAGCCGCTTCACGACACGAGGTGTAGTGGAGATGTAATCATCGAGTTGGCGAAGAGATCAGCCGGTAATGACAAGAACGTTCTCCACTGGAGTAGCTTCGAGGAAGTAATAAAAGATGAAGCTCGAAAAATCTACAGAGCGAGGAGAGGAGATGTCTTCGGCCCACGCTTTGAAGAAATGTGGGTAAGGCTTCTCGAGAGGATTGGATGGAGGGCATCCACCTATCCTGACTTTGAGACGTTCTGGAAGAAATGTGTCGAGAAGGGTGGGTGGTGGGATCCAATTTATTATCATGGGAAGAGGGAAAGGGTCTTCAAAAACAAGTATGGTAAATTCGATTTCGGCATCGATCTGGTGAGGAATAGGGCAAGGCAGCTCGGTACCCTCGAGAGCCTTTACGCGCTTGATCGCTTCAGGCCTGCAGAGCCGGATGAAGCATATCCCTTCTTATTGCAAATCCACAGCCACTGGCCACTTCTCGCAGCCACGAGCAGCAATACGCCGTGGTTGATGGAGTTGATGACGTTCCAGCCTGATCAGAGCGGTGAGTGGGGGATGTGGGTTGAGATGAATCCGGAAGATGCAAAGAGGGCGGATCTTCACCATAACGACAGAGTAGTGGTCGAAACACCTGGCGGCAGGATATTTGCTACAATCAAGCTTTTCCCAGGGAACCCGGCCGGCACACTGAACCTGCCGTTTGGACTCGGCCATACCTCCGGAGGGAGGTTTGTAGAAGGAATAGGCTCTAACCCCTCTGAGCTAATTAACTACAAATTCGATCAGCTGACGGGTATAGCGATGTGGGATTCAACATTCGCTAGGATCAAGAGAGTATGATGGATGAATGATGGCCTCATAGAACAATCGGAGCGAGTCAGGTTCTCAAGAAAAGGTATAATCAAACAAGGGAGTGACCTATAATGCCGAGATGGGGCATGGTCATCGATATAGACAGTTGTACAGCATGCCAGGCGTGTATCGTTGCCTGCAAACTCGAGAACAATATACCATTCATGAGCCCTGAAGAGGCCAGGAAGGGCAGGACCATCAAGTGGATGGATCTTCTCGTGTTCAGTGAAGGTGAGTATCCTGATGTTAAGATGAGGAGTATGCCGAGACCCTGCATGATGTGCGATAACCCACCCTGCATCCGTGTATGTCCAGTTGGTGCAACCTACATTAACGAAGAGGGTCTGGTCGGACAGGTTTACGCAAGATGCATAGGGTGCAGATACTGCATGGCGGCCTGTCCATATACACTGAGATATTTCAACTGGTACGGGCCGGTTTGGCCCGAGGAGATGAAGCAGGGCCTGAGTCCGGATGTTTCCATCAGGCCGAAGGGTGTAATGGAGAAGTGTTCATTCTGCAGTCACAGATTGATACGGGCCAGGGACAGGGCGAGGTTTGAGGGGAGGGAGATGGCTGAGGGGGAATACGTTCCGGCCTGTGTGGAGGCCTGTCCAACCGGTGCGATATTTTTCGGTGATCTCGAGGATCCGGAGAGTGCTGTGTCCAGGCTCGCCCGGAGCCCGAGAGCGTTTCGCCTCATGGAAGATCTCGGAACCCAGCCCAAGGTCTTCTATCTTCGGGAAGGGGCATAGATGGTTAAGAAAGAAAACGAAGGATATTCCTACAGTGGACCGGATGAAATATTGATCGCTCCCATCGAAAGATGGGGGAAGGGCTTCAAGGTGCTCGCTGTCATCCTGGCCTCCATCGTAATTTGGTCTGTTTATGTGTTCTTCTATCAATACAAGCATGGCCTCGGTGTCACCGGACTGAACAGACCAGTATTCTGGGGGATATATATCACCAACTTCGTCTTTTTCATCGGTATCAGCCACGCCGGTACCCTGATCTCAGCCATACTGCGAATTGCACATGCCGAGTGGAGAAGGGCGATCACAAGATCTGCCGAAGTGATTACCGTGATGGTACTTTTTTTCGGCGTCGCCAACATAGTCATAGATATGGGAAGACCCGATCGCCTTATGAACATTCCGCTGCACGGGAGACTGCAGTCACCGCTTTTATGGGACGTACTGAGTGTGGGGACATATCTCATCGCCAGCTCGATATATCTGTATCTTCCTCTCATACCCGACATCGCTATATTGCGGGATACCGTGAAGAGAAGGAGATGGTTGTATCGAATCCTCGCACTTGGATGGAAAGGTACGCAGAGGCAGGAACGTATATTGGGAATAGGCATTACCATTGGAGCGATTGTGGTTATACCTATTGCTGTAAGCGTCCATACCGTCGTATCATTTGTATTCGCGATGACGATACAGCCGATGTGGCACAGCGCTATCTTCGGGCCGTATTTCGTAGCCGGTGCAATCTTCAGCGGGATTGCCGCACTCATTATCGCCATGGCCATAATCAGAAGAGCATACCATCTCGAAGATTACCTCAAGCCCATACACTTCAGTCACCTCGGCCTCCTTCTTCTGGTAATGACGCTTCTCTGGCTCTACTTCACCGCTTCCGAGTTCATTACCACCTATTATGGAGCGGAACCGGCCCACATGAAAGTCTTCTATGAGAAGTTCACGGGCAGGTATGCGCCTCATTTCTGGTTTATGGTGCTGCTTTGCTTCATCATCCCTTTCATAATTCTTTCGAGGCGCAAATTCAGGACCGTTAAAGGCACAGTAACCGCCTCGATGTCGGTAATAATCGGTATGTGGCTCGAGCGCTATGTGATCATAGTACCTTCTCTGATAAATCCCAGACTTCCGTATGCCCGGGGTGTGTACAATCCAAACTGGGTAGAGTTTTCCATCTTTGCGGGAAGCCTTTCTATGTTCATCCTCCTGTATGCTCTTTTCACGAGGATCTTCCCGATCGTTTCAATATGGGAAATCAGGGAGGGAAGGATCAGTGCGGTAGAGGAGGTCGAGGAGCGGGTGAAAGAATATATGCCGGGCGAAGGCAGGTTTAAAACCAGCGGGTCTGTGGGGGAAAAGATATGAAAAAGCACGGTACGGGAAACGCGGCTCGTTCGATAATCCTCAGAGGGGCTTACTTGTCATTCCTTGGAGCTGTCTGGTTATGCACTGCAACACATGTGCTCGGGGCGGATGAGCTTTTCGAGCAAGGTGATATAAAGAGCGGCTGGAAGGTATACTACGAGAAAAACTGCGTATACTGCCATGCTGTGTGGGGTGAGGGGGCGCATCTTGGGCCAGACCTCGGGAGGTTATGGGGCGAGGAGGTGACGGCTGCCCGACTCGCCGGTTCGTTCTGGAATCATGCACCCGAAATGTGGGCTAAAATGGTGACAAGAGGGATACCTCCCGAATCCCTGACTTATGAGGAAGTTGTGGATCTTTTCAGCTTCCTGCAATTCATAAACTTCATTGATGAGTCTGGTGATCCGGAAAGGGGGAGAGAGGTTATAGCGAAGAACGGATGCATGAGGTGTCACTCACTCAAACCCGATGGCCGGGAAGCCGCACCTGACCTCACGAGATGGGGCAGGCTCATAAACCCAATCGTATGGGCGCAGAAGATGTGGAACCACGCTCCTCAGATGCTCAGCCATACCAGGAGAATCGGTGTGAACTGGCCTGTTTTCCTGGAGGAGGAAATGGTTCACCTCGTGGCTTATATCCAGGAAAATTCTGTTCAGGGAGAGATGGAGTATCTCGCTTCGGGGAATCCTCTTTCCGGGAAGAGGATATTCTCACAGAAGCAGTGTGTGAGATGCCATTCCATCGATGGTGTTGGGGGAAAGATCGGCCCCGACCTTGCCAGGAAGATAGATTTTCCAAGGACGCTTTCTCGAGTCGCTGCGCAGATGTGGAACCATGCTCCGGAAATGATAAGACTCATGAACGAGTACAAGATACAATGGCAGGAGTTCTCCTCTCAGGAGATGGCCGATCTGCTGGCATATATATTCTACGTGAGGTTTTATGTGGAGAAGGTCGATCCCGAAAGGGGAAGAGTGATATTTAACGAGAAGCAGTGCTCCACCTGTCACGTCACCGGAGGTGTAGGGCCAGATTTGATACATCGTGAGGGAAAGCTGACCGCCACGAAGATGGCTCATGTGATGTGGAATCATGGTCCGTCAATGCTAAGAACCATGGAGGAGATGGGAATGGAGTGGCCTATTTTCGAGAACGACGAGATGAGTTACCTGATAAGTTTCTTTAACAGCATCAAGGAGGAAAGCAGGTGACGGTAATGAAACTTACGATTATGACGCCGGCGATGTTCTCAATACTTACTCTCACTTTTATGACCGTGCTGGATGCCGAAATAGAAATACCTGAATTGAAGAAAGACACCTTCAATAGCAGCCAGAAATGTGGAGTCTGCCACAAGGCCATATTCTCGTACTGGAGCCGATCATCGCATGCCCTTTCATACAGTGACCCTGTCTTTGATCTTGCCTACCTCAAAGCATACAGGCAGACTGCTGGTGAAGCAAAAAAGTTCTGTCTGAGATGTCACGCTCCCACCGTTCTGATCACGGAAGACTATGATACCGAAATGGATTTGACAAGGGAGGGGGTCACGTGTGATTTCTGTCATTCGGTCCAAGCCCTCAAGCAGGAGGGAGAAGGGCTGTGGTACAAGCTTAATATAGGAGGGGTAAAGTTCGGCCCATTCATGGATACGGAATCCAAGATACATGATACCAAGCGAGTTGATTTCCTGACCACCTCGGAGTTCTGTGCGGGATGTCACGAGTTGCGTGGCGAAAACGGTGTTCCCATAATCAGCACCTACTCAGAGTGGAAGGAGAGTCCGCAGAAGAGGGAAGGGATACAGTGCCAGGATTGCCATATGCCGGTAGGCGAGGAGTACATAGTGGCACCGGAGTTGAAGGAGACTAAGAAGAGAATTAACCTGCATGATGTTTCAGGCCGTCATCATAGTCAGCTTGAAAAGGCGGCGAGAATCGAGATCGATGAGATCAAAAAATTCGGGGACAAGAGAACCGTATTGATAGGAGTAACGAATTCCGGTTCGGGTCACAAGATTCCCACCGGCACACCTTCCAGGGTGCTGATTCTGAAGGTGAGAGTCCTCGATCAAAACGGGCAGGTCATTTATACAAGGGAGGAAGTGTTCAAGAAGACCCTGATCGATTCCGAGGGTAACATACTGGTTGATGATACGGATCTCCTACTCAAAGCTGATAAGGTTTATCAGGATAACAGGATATTACCCGGGGAAACACGATACATAACAGTGAGCTTCGAGGCTGACAAAAACAAGCAGGTGGTCATAGATGCCAGGTTGTTGTATAAGTATCGGGTTAAGATCGAAGATTATGAAGAGATTCTGGTGGAGATGGCGAGCGATGTTAGAACCATGTGAGATGAAATGAATACTTCACAAAGAGATACTCAAAATCAGCTCACTCTCAGCCGGCAGATTGTTTCATTCTTCTATAAGCTCATTAGAGCAACCATCTTCTTCCTTACTTCTCGCATGTCCTCTGGATCCGCTGATGGAATCAGCCCTCGTAGCATCCTGCTGGTGATGCCTATGAAGGGAATCGGAGATTTTATCCTTTCAAGCCCTGTAGTCAAAAACGTGAGAAGGCAATGGCCGAATGCCAGCATAGAGGCCGTAGTAAGGGATAAGAAATCACTCGGACTATCTTCGCGTATCTTACCGGTAGATAGATACCACCCGTGGAGCTTTGACTGGCTGAGAGATGCGACGAGGGGTTTCGTTCTTCTTGGCAGCTTCAGGAGGTATGGCTTCGATATCGTCATCGACTTTATGTGTGATCATAGCGTGAGCTCGGCATTGTTCTCTTTCCTGGTGGGCGCTCCATGCACTGCAGGTTTCTCGTGTTCGAGGCGAAAGTTATTCTTCAATCATCTCGTCGTTCCGGATTGGTCAGCCAATCACATCACAGATGATCTCCACAGGCTTGCAAGCTCGATTGGGGTGCAATGCATAGACAGATACCCCTCTATCGTGATTAACGACGACGAATTGAATTATGCGCGAGCCTTCCTTGAAGGGAGGAAAGTGAGAGCTGGGATGCCTCTGGTCTCCATTCACCCGGGTGCCAGGGATGACCTGACGAAGATAGATAAGAGATGGCACTGGATGAGGTTTAGAGCTCTCTGCAGGCAATTGGTTGAAAAAGCCTGTGTACAGATTCTTGTACTCGGTTCACATGAGGAAAAACAG
>JBHIFB010000033.1:0-26627 GCA_046760905.1 Candidatus Glassiibacteriota bacterium
ATGGGTACCCAAATGCTCTCACGACTCGCTCAAGGGCTCCAAGTTCCAGAAAAACTGGGGAAACTCCAGTTATTTTAAAGTTGACAATGCAAAGACATATTGTTATTACTAAAAGCAAACAGTTACGAGAAACCTGCCGTCATTTTCACTTGATGCATCTACAGATAAACATCAAACTCACAGGGAAAGGAGAGTCACTCATGAAGAAACGTTTACCAGGCCTTTTTATGTTCTTTCTTCTGTTCGCCGCGCTAGTAGCGAACAGCCTTAGCGCACTGGGGTCAAGGAGGATAGTGGTGAATCATTTCATCGCCGACCCAAAGCAGACCTCCGTGTTGTTCGTGACCGATGCATCCGGTAACGGAGCCGATATAGTCGCTGACTTTTATTCGATGGAGGGGGACATCATAGGTCAGAAGAACACTTCGATACCACCGAATGGGACACTATCTCTCATCCCGATGGATATAGTGAAGAGGAAAGCATACGGCAGGGTTGTGGTGGAATCGAAAAGTGGAAGGATAATAGGTGAATACTGGCAGGTGGTGGAGACCGATGAGGCCAAGTATTCGGTTGCGGTGCCGGCGCAGCCTGCTCTCGGGAGGGACAAGCTGGTTGTGCAGCATTTTGTTTCGGATCCCGATGTGATCTCTGTGATCTATGTTTCCGAATCCAAGGGTAAGGAAAGTGTGCCCATTAATATCGAGTTTTACGATCAATCCTCTAACCTCCTGTCGAAGGTTTCGAAGACCATTAAGCCGAATGGGACTATTGCGCTTAGACCCCATGATGTCATCAAGAGGAAGGTCGTCGGCTCTGCATACATCACCACACAGGGAGGACCGATAGTCGGTGAGTACTGGCAGGTGGTGAGCGGTAAATTCCCTGATCCGATCACAGGGAAGGAGAAAAATACCAATTACGGGGTGGCGGTGCCTCTCCAGGGAAAGATCGAAACACCGTTGTCCGTTATTGAAACGCCGACTGAGATACGACTCACCATGGAAGTTCACTTCGATGTGGACAAGGCGGAGGTGCGTGAGGTGGACAAACCTAACCTGAGCGAAGCCGCTAAGGTTATAAAGAGGTATTTCTCTGATGGGGAAGTTATAATGGTGGAAGGCCATACCGATGAGTCGGGAGCGGATGATTACAACTTGAAGCTATCCCAGGAAAGAGCGGATAATGTGAGAAGCTACCTTATCCAGCAACATGGTCTGAGCCCAGAGCAGCTAAAGGCCGTCGGATACGGTGAAACGCGTCCTGTCGTGCCCGGGGCCACCGGCGATGCGGGACAGGTTAACAGGCGGGTCGTCTTCTCGATACCGAAGGTTTAGAGAGGGATCTATCAGATGGCACACATGAGGATATCCATTCTATAAGGAGGAAGTCAGATGAGGGTACAATCGATGAGAATAACGATGATCGCTGCAGTTATGTCCCTTACGGCAAGTGGCTGGCTCAGGTCGCAGCCCTCCGATACCGCGGTTGTAAATCACTTCGTGTCAGATCCCAAGCAGAATACCGTCCTATTCATTACGGATTTCGACGGCTCTGCGCCGGATGTAACTGTATATTTTTATTCCAACGAAGGGAACATCGTGGGTTCGAAGAACCTAAAAATTCCCAGGAACAGTACGGTGCCTGTGCGTCCTCACGATGTGGTGAAGAGGAAGGAAAACGGCAACATCAGGATCATGTCAAAGGGCGGTGGGATCGTTGCTGAATACTGGCAGCTGGTCAAGACGGATGAAGCGGAATACTCGGTCGCTGTCCCGGCCCAACCGGCTGGCGGTCACTCGAGCCTCATACTGCAGCATTATGTTTCGGATCCGGACCTCAACTCTGTCATCTTTCTGACGAATCCGAACGAGAGCCAGGCGAGTGTGACACTCGAATTCAATGATAAAGACGGTAACCTCCTGGGAAACGCCACCCGCACGATCGCTCCGAATGCGACGCTGAGGGTCAGACCACACGATGTATTGAGCAAAAAAGCGTACGGGAATGTCCACATAAAGGCGACAGGGGCTAAGATCGTGGGGGAATACTGGCAACAGGAGGACCAGAAGGTCAAGGATCCGAAGACCGGAAAGACAAAGGAAGCACGTTACACGGTCGCGATTCCCATTCAGAGCATCTCTTCTTTCTGAGAGGTTCACTGCTGAAGACCGCGCTTCGTGAATGGTGAAACCTTGTTGAGAAGAGCCTCGGGCCAGGTTGCAGCGGTGCCCGGGGCTCATGTTTATAAGGGGAATTCTTTGAAGAGCGGATCTCGTGATGGGATACTGGTCATCTCTGAGCATGTCATCCTGAAAGATACTGCTTATAGAGAACGGGTGTGGAGGCAGATAGCAGGCCTCAAAAGCAGTGGTTCGGTCCACCTGGTCGTATTCGGCGTCGGAACGAGGGATGACATTAAGATGCTCAAATCCAGACTCCGGCCAGTTGGTATCGAAAGCGTATCACTGTTTTTTTCCAGGGGCACCGCGCTCCTCAAGTATCCGGGGTTTCTGCTGAAAACCCTAAGGGCCAGAAGCGTTATAAAGAGGATGTGTAAGAGGGGTCGAGTGAGGAGGGTACTTGTAGAGAACCTTCTGGCATATCTACCGCTCATAGGCACACGGGTCGGCAAAAGGTGTACCGTGGTGCTCGATTATCACGGTGTCGTGCCCGAAGAGGTAAAAAGCCGGAGGGGGCTTATTCTTGGCTTCTTTATCTACCTCCTACTCAAGCGCCTGGAGCGGCTGGTTCTGAAGCGAGCACACGGGGTGATATGTGTGAGCTATCCTTTCAAGGATCATCTCACTCGTGAACTATCCTATCCCGAGAAGAGAATACTTGTTTACCCTAATCTACTGAAACCCGGTTTCAGGCCGGGCACAGAGAGCAGAGATTATTTTAGAAAGCTCTATGGGCTCGATGAAAAGTTCGTCCTTGTCTACTCCGGCAGTCTCATGCCTCACCAGTGCCCGGGCGCGATGGCCCGGATGTTCAAGGGTATAAGGGCACGACTGCACGAGGCATATCTTCTCATCTTCACACACGATCAGCAGGGTCTGAAACGCTTCCTAGAGGAGTACGGCCCGTTTCATGGTGACCTTACATATATGAGAATAGAATACGAGGATATGCCTTCATATCTATCGATGGGTGATATGGGCTTGCTGCTAAGGGAGGCGAACCTGATAAACAGAGTGGCATCGCCCACCAAGTTTCCGGAGTATCTGGCGTGCGGGATTCCCGTAATCATCTCGGAGAAGGTGGGAACTGCCTCGGAGCTGGTACATAGGATGGGTCTTGGTGTCGTCGTGGACATCGAGCGTATTGAGGATGAGATCGAGAAGACGGTTGAGTTCATATCATACTGCCAATCGAACATGGAAGAGATAAGAAAGCAGTGCATGAAGGCGGCATCGGATCTCACCGTCAGCAAGGATGACGAGAAGTTAATAGATTTCTATCGCGCTTTAGAGGACGGTGATGACTCGTGAGAGTCCTAATGATCACCTGGCTTTTCCACCCTCATATTGGTGGGGTTGAGAAACATGTCCTGAAGGTATCTGCTGAACTTGTGAAGAGAGGGCATGAAGTTAAAGTCCTTACGCTGAGGTACGATGAATCTCTCGCTGAGGAGGATGAGATTAATGGTGTTCGGGTGCTGAGGATAGGTGGGAAGATGTTCGGGATGGTGCCGCTCGCAAGGCTACTGTCAGGCTGGGTCGCATCCCACAGAGCAAGCAAGCTGCTTACCTGGGCAAATATTCTTCACTTCCACGATCATACACCCTTTGTGAGGTGGTATCTACCGAGACTGGTTTCAGGGATAAGGAGGCCCATCTTCGTCACATTCCACGGTTTCGAGAGCGAGAGGCCCGGACTGAAGGAGAAACTCGAGAGGAGATTCCTTCACCGCATTGCATCGGGGAGCGTATGTGTGGGAGGCTACATCGAGAGACATTACGGCACTCGATGTGACGTGGTAACGATAGGCGGAACGGATCTACCTCCTCATGACTCTGTTATCGCAAAAGAGAGAAGGGGCCTCATACTGGGGAGGTTGGAGGATGATGTGGGGATATTCAAATATCTCGAGGTCCTAAGGATTCTCAAAGAGAACCACGGTAAACTCGTACCCGTCGATGTGCTCGGTTCAGGCTCGAGGATTGCCCCGGCGAGAGAGTACGCCGACTGTAACGATCTGAATGTCCGATTCCACGGGGCAGTTACCGATGTGATTCCCTACCTCCGGAAGGCGCTATTCACCTTCGCGAGTTCATACCTCTCCATGCTCGAGGCAATGGCGCACCGGAGCCTGGTACTTGCAACCTGGATGAGTGAGCTCAAGAGAGACTACGTGCGCTCGCTGGATTCGAGTGAACCGATAGCGCTTGTGAGCGATGACGCGAATGCCCTGGCAGAGGAGCTCTCAGCTTTTCTCGACAAAGCTGGTGAAAAGCAGAAAATCATCGAAGCCGCTTATCGGTTCGCCTCCGAACACACCTGGGAAAAAGTCGCTTCTCTCTACCTGGATCTTTACAGTTGTAAGATGTCCACAGGCCAACAGAGCAACTGATGTTCTACGATGAAATCCTCCAGAGGCTCAAGGGGAAGACGGCGAGGGATGTCGTCACGGTTTTTATTGGTAACTCGCTCAGATCCGTCCTGAGTTTCATCTCGAATCTCATCGCCATAAGACTGCTCGGACCAGCCGGATTCGGAACTGTGGCATCAGCCAACGCGGCAATGACTCTGACCGCACAGGCGACAGACTTCGGACTCACAACCAGTTCCGTAAGATGCGGATCGATGTATCTCGAAGAAGAGCCAGAGAGAACGGAGCTGATATTCAAGGTCACCTTCTCTATCAAGTTAATGCTAGGGTTGCCCGTTCTGATCTTACTCGTTCTCCTGTCCCCCTCCATTGCGACAGGAGTGTTCGGGAAAGGCGAACTTTCATTCCCGTTAATGATCGCATTCAGCGGATCCTTTTGCTTCCTACTCGCAAGCTTCCCCCTTGGCATTCTGCAGACATACAGGCGGTTCGGGAGATATCTGATTGTTGCGGTCTCACAGGGGGTGGCTCAGTTGGTACTGGTTGTGACCCTTATCGCCACTGGGAGGATGGAACCGGCTGCTGTGGTCATTGCTTTCGCAGCCGCCCCTTTCTGTGCTTTTGCCATCGGGTGGCTTCTTGTATCGAAATCGTTTATCCGGGCCCGGGGGGAGTGGACCGGTGTGGCCAGGGAGATTCTGGGATTCGGCAAGTGGGTAACAATCTCCACCTTCGCCACCATGTTTATCATGCGTCTTGACATCCTAATGCTAACCGCCATGTCGACTTCGAGCGAAGTGGGAAGATATGCGAGCGCAAATCAGCTCGCCTACCTCTTTCCTCTCATCACTGGAGCCATGACAACTGCTCTGCTACCGAAAGCGACGGGCATCCGTGAGAGGCATGAACTACAAAAATACGTGATTGATACGCTACGCATTACCCCTTTTGCAGTCATTGTTGCTGTAGGGCTTTTGATTTTCGCAAAGCCAGTAATCGGACTGCTCTTCACAGCTCGATACCTCGATGCCGTTCCAATATTCACGATCCTTCTTTTGAGTTTTCTCCTCAGCGTGATACTGAATCCGGCGAGCCTGGCACTGTATACGCTGGATCGGGCGGATCTCCTCGCATACCTCAACCTCGCCCAGCTCGTTGTAAACTTCGCAGGCAATCTCATACTAATACCGATGATGGGCGGGGTCGGTGCAGCCCTCAGTTCGCTTGCCGTCAGGGTACTTGGGGGTATATATATAGTCTACTGTCTCAGAAGATTCCTTTTCAAGGGACACAGGAGCCAGGTGCGAGGAAGTGGATAAAAACAGCGGGAAACATGAAGAGGTGAGCTTCATTTCTACCTTCAGAGAAGATGAGGCGGGTGTAAAGATACTCCTCGATTCCCTGATCAGGCAGACGAAGCTCCCCGATGAGGTCGTTCTCGTAGACGGGGGCTCTCCGGCGTCCACTTTAGGGGTGCTTGAAGAGTTCGCTTCCAGGGCAAGGCAGATTGGAATAGAGACACAAATCCTCGTGCGGCCAGGATGTAACATCGCCGAAGGTAGAAATGCAGCGATCGAGCGTGCATCATTTGGAGTGATCGCTTCCTCAGATGCAGGGTGCATACTCGATGCATCATGGCTTGAGGAAATAACCTCCCCTTTCAGCCGAGAAGAGGTGGAAATGGTTTCAGGCACATACAGACCACAGGCAGCGAGCACATGGGAAAGGGCTGTAGCGGCTTTCCTGATGCCTGATCCTGACCGGGTGGCTGAAAGCATTCCTTCGGCCAGGTCGGTTGCATTCAGGAAGTCGGTGTGGGAGGCGGTAGGTGGATTCCCTGAAATACTCAACCACGGTGAGGACACATATTTTTCGCTACGGGCGAAGCAGCTCGGGGTGAGGACTGTATTCACAAGTAGAGCGCTAGTAAGGTGGAGACCGCGACGCGACGCCGCCTCCTTCTTCAAACAGATCCTCCTATACTCGATAGGCGATGCCACCGTTGGGATATCAATCGGTTACTATGTAAAGAAAATGACTCTCTTTGTTGCCGGACTCCTGATGCTGGCACTCAGCCCATCCCACCCGCACTTTTTCCTGATACTTCTTGCACTTCTGGGAGCGACTCTGTGGCTTCTTTACAGACGGGTGCCCGGGGAATTTAAGGATCCGGGTGTGATTTTGCTTCTTCTCCCGGTCTGTGTGATCCACCTCACGGCCCAGAGCACAGGATTCATCATCGGTTCCCTGAAAAGAGCACTGTCGGCCAAGGGGCCACCGCCTCCCGGGAGAAGATTTCGGGCGGGACAGAGATGAGAGTGCTTCATGTCATAGACAGTTCGAAGCGGGGCGGTGGACAGACACATGTGAGAGGCCTCCTTTTAGAACTTTCCAGGCTGGGCTTCGAGCTTCATCTGGCCGTACCCACTGATGGGAATGTGTTCGATGGTCTTGAGGCGTCAGGAATAATTGTGCATCAGGCAGGGATTTCGAAGTTCCATGCGGCGCATAGCCTGAGAGAGCTGGTGCGCATCCTGCGCCAGGTAAGGCCCGATATTTTGCACCTTCACGGTAGCGTTGCCGGTGTCTGGGGTAGACTTGCATCAACATTTGTGAGAGATGTTTCTGTTGTCTATACATATCACGGCGTGCACTATCTGAGGTACCGTGTGTTCCCGCGAACTCATCTCTTCTATCTTGCAGACAGGGCGCTTTCTAGGCTCTCTGAAAGGGTTATCTGTGTATCGGATTCCGACCGGGACCTCGTCATACGTGCCGGACTGAAGTCCCCGGAAAAAGTATCGGTGATCCATAACGGAATAGACACGAGCGATCACCTCGATGCATTCTCCACGGACCGGGTTGATTCGTCCCTCTTTTCGGGAAGTGATCGGCTCGTGATCTGCGTTGCCAGGCTCCACAGGCAGAAAGGACACGTGTACCTTCTGAGGGCCGCTGTCAGTATCCTCGAGCGGCATCCGAATACGGCTTTCCTGCTCGTCGGGGACGGCCCCGAGAGACGGCGCCTGGAGAAGCTCAGCCGAAAACTTCGCATCGAGGATCACGTCCATTTCCTAGGTGAGAGGGATGATGTCCCCGCTCTACTCTCGATCTCCGACCTCTTCGTGCTCCCCTCACTATGGGAAGGCCTGCCTATATCTGTTCTTGAAGCAGCGCTTCATAGAGTACCGATGATTGTGACGGAAGTGCCGGGAGTAACGGAGGTCCTCGAGGATTGTGTGAGCGCTGTTTTTATCAGGCCCCGAGATCATGTTGATATTGCTGATGCGGTGGATCGCGTCTTCAGCGGGGCGGTTGATACAGACACTTTAACCCAAAACGCCCTGCAGCTGGTAAGGGGGAAGCATGATACGAGGCGAATGGCCGAGAAAACCGTCACACTCTACCGCGAAATCATGAAGGAGAGGGCAGGGAAAAGGGGTGGAATGTGAGAGTGGCGATCGTACATGATTGGCTTACAGGAATGAGGGGGGGTGAGAAGGTGCTTAAGTATGTTCTTGAGCTTTTTCCCGATGCCCACCTCTACACCATCTTCTGGAAGAGAGGTTCTGTCCATCCCGATATAGAAAAGAGGACGATCCATACATCCTTTCTCGACCGTTTCCCACAGACAGGCGGACTGTACAGGTTTTACCTCCCGTTTTACCCTCTGGCGGTGGAATCGTTCGACCTGCGGGAATATGATCTCGTGATCTCGATAAGTCACTGCGCCGCCAAGGGCGTAATAACACCTCCCCACTGCCTTCACATCTCCTATGTACTTACACCCATGAGGTATGCCTGGACGCTTGGGGAGGAATATTTCGGGAGAGGGCAGCTCAGATGGCCTGTGAAGACCATGCTCTCACCGCTTCTCTCCGTGCTGAGAACATGGGATGCCGTTTCCTCTCAAAGGGTCGATCATTTCATAGCCGATTCCCGCCACGTACAACGAAGGATCGCGAAGTTCTACAGGAGAGCTTCAACGGTCGTATACCCTCCTGTGGAAGTGGAAAAATTCCGCGTGAGCGATGCGGTTGGGGATTACTATCTCTACCTCGGTTCGTTCGCACCATACAAAAGAGCCGATCTAGCGATCGAGGCGTGCCTGAGGTCCGGCAGTAACCTCTACCTCATAGGCAGGGGGCAGGATGAAAAGAAGCTGAGAAAGCTTGCGGGAGGTAGCCGTTCGATCAGGTTTCTCGGATGGCTTGAAGAAGAACCGCTCGTGGAGTATCTTTCAGGGGCGAGGGCTCTTCTCTTTCCCGGAGAGGAAGATTTCGGCATAGTCCCCCTGGAAGCTCTGGCGTGCGGGAGGCCTGTCCTGGCATATGCGAGAGGTGGTGTTCTCGAAACCATCACAACCGATTCCGACAGGAAGAAATTCATAGACGAGGAAAGAGGCATGCCGCTTTTTAAAGAACCGGTCAGAGTCGGCGGAGGTGTTCTCTTTCCAAGCGAGGACGTTTCGACTATTATTAGGGGAATGGATCTCATCGAGTCGATCGACTACGATCCTCATTCTCTCAGAGACATGGCACTCGGTTTCAGCGTGGAGGTCTTCAAGGAGGGCTTTTGGAGTGAAGTCGAGAGATGTCTGAAGAGCTGGGAAGGAACGGATGCTAAAGCGCTATAGCCGATTTTTCGTCGCATCCCTCATGGCTGCCGATGGTGCACTGATATGGCTCTCATGGGTGGCCGCGTACTATCTGAGGTTCTCGGTCTTCCCGGGCAGACTCGCCAAGGGGCTGCCGCCGTTTTCGACTTACATCTACTTCTCCGCCCTGATCGTGCTCGCATGTCTCATTTGCCTCCACACAAGAAGGCTTTACGGGTCTGCGAGGATGCAGAGGCTCTCGTGGGAAGCCAGAAGGATCGCTCAGGGCATAACCCTCGCAATATTCGTCATTGGAGTCGTGACATTTTTTTACAGAGGATTTTCCCTCTCAAGAGGTGTGATCGCCTACTTCTGGGCCGTCTCCTTCCTGGGGCTTTCCACTTTCCGGATATGCGTGAGGCTCATCCTGAGATATCTTAGGGCAAAGGGCTTCAATCTCCGTTACATTCTCATAGTGGGAGCCGGGACTTCGGCACTTGAGCTGGCACGAAACATAGAAAAACATGCCCATTTGGGACTCGTTGTCGAGGGATTTTTAGACGATGCGAATAAGGATGGGGAGCCGATCCCGGGTTTGCCCGTCCTGGGGAAGATAGACGATCTCTCGAAGGTCCTCGAGGAGAGGACCATAGACCAGGTCTACATCGCTCTCCCGAGGCACGCGGAGCAGGATCTGGAGCGCATCTTCAGGCTTTTGAGCGATCAGGTCGTCGATATTAGGATCGTGCCTGATTTTTCACAGTTCATTGCGCTCAACGCTAGCGCCGAGGAGTTCGAGGGAATGCCCATCATAAGCCTCACCGAGAGGCCGCTCCACGGATGGAAGCGGCTATCGAAGAGAGTGTTCGACGTTGTCTTTTCAATCGTAAGTCTCGTCATTCTCGCACCGGTCATGGTAGCCATCGCCCTTCTTGTAAAATTAACCAGCCCGGGTCCCGTCCTCTACGTTCAGGAGCGGGTAGGTTATGATGGGCGGAAGTTCAGGATGTACAAGTTCAGGTCCATGAAGGATGACGCCGAGAAGGAGACCGGAGCGGTCTGGGCCACACGGAACGATCCGAGGCGAACAGCTGTGGGGAAATTACTTCGCAAATTCAGCCTGGACGAGTTGCCCCAGTTGTGGAATGTCCTCAGGGGTGATATGAGCTTTGTGGGACCCAGGCCAGAGCGTGAAATCTTCGTGGACGCATTCAGGAAGAAGATACCGCGCTACATGATGAGGCACAAGATAAAATCGGGGATTACGGGCTGGGCCCAGGTCAATGGGCTGCGGGGTGAGTCTCCGATAGAGAAGAGGACCCAGCTTGACCTCTTCTACATAAAGAACTGGTCTTTCTGGTTCGATGTGAAAATAATTCTTTTAACGATCGCTAAGTTCTTTCACGATGATCACGCGTATTGACCGAGGGGAGATGGATCGTGGTATATTTTGGCGTACCGGTCTATAATGAGGAACGGACAATCGGACTCACCCTCTATAAACTGAAGGAGATAATGGAGGGGGTGAGGAGGGATTTCAGGATAATCGCGCTGGATGACTACAGTAGCGATGGAACCTGGGAAAGGATCCAGAGATATCAGAAGCTCCTTCCTCTCATGGCCATAAGGAACGACCGGAACATGGGGCTCGGTTACTGCCTCAGAACCATCATCCAAAAAGTGGCAGATGAATCGAAATTCCCTGATAGAGATATACTGGTAACCGTGGAATCAGATTTCACCAATGATGCCAGCACCGTGCCATCTATGGTGAGGGCGATAGAGGAAGGTATGGATGTGGTGATCGGATCTGGTCTGGTGAAGCAAGGGGAGGTGAGAGCCGCTCCGTTTAAGGTCAGATTCACCACGGCGCTCCTTCATCTAATGCTCAGAAACCTCTACGCCATCGAAGGTGTCAGGGATTACCTCTCAATGCTGAGAGCCTATAGGATCGCTGTACTGAAGAGGCTTTCCGGACAATTCGAGAACGGTATGCTCAACTTCAGAACTAAGGCAGCGAACACCGAGCTTCTGATCCGCCTTTCAGGACTTTCTCGCTACATTACAGAAGTTCCCTGCACACAGCGCTACGATATCAGGTCGCGCCCAAGCAGGATGAGATTGGTGGAGATGGTGTCGAATCACATGCGGCTGATCACTCAACACTGGAGTTATCGGGAAGATTGAATTATGAGCGTCCGGGGCTTTGCCCTCTGCTTACTGATTACAGCATCATCCACCGCTGTCCCCTCTCCTGAAAGCAGTGCAGTGTATCCACCGCAAGTACCGTATCTCCCGGGGGAGAGATTCGTATACAGTGTAGAGTACGGATTCATATCTGCAGGTGAAGCCTCCCTGTCCGTCGTTGGAATCGATACTTTGAAGGGAATCCCCTGTTACCACGTCCAGTCTAGGGCAGAGACAAATCCCACCTTCTCCGCATTCTTCAGGGTTAACGACAGGGTTGATTCATATATCGATATGTTCAGGCTCTCGAGCCTCAAGCTGGCGAAAAGGCTCAGGGAAGGGAAGTACAGGAAGGACTTCGAGGTGGAATTCGATCCCCTGCTACCGCTGGCTTATTATCCGGAGGGCGACACACTCGAGACTTACCCCAATACCCAGGATGTACTCTCATCTCTTTACTATCTGAGGAATCAGGTGCTAGAGGTGGGAAAAACGATTAAAATCCCACACCACGACAACAGGAAGGATTATCCGCTCGAAGTGAGGGTCTTGAGGAAGGAGAGGATCAAAGTTCCGGCAGGGAAATTCATCTGTTATGTGGTGGAACCCTTTCTGAAGGATGTGGGAATATTCAAAGCCAAGGGGAAGATACTGATCTGGCTCACTGCCGACGAGAAAAAGATGCCCGTCCTGGTGAAGACTTCCATATTCATAGGCTCTGTGAATGCCAAGCTCGAACGATACGAGGAAGGCACGCCGCTGAAACTCGAAAGTTTTAGTATCGAGCGCGAAGACACCGTCTCGGATGAATCACCATCCGGCCTGCACTCGGGCTGTATCGAATCGATCGGGACAGGAGGAGGAGAAGATGAAATCCCGCAACAGGATGCTGGACCGCAAGAAGATAAAGACCTACCCGTTCAGGGAGAGGAAGAATCTGGTCAGGGTGAGTGATTTTGCATCCCCACTCGAGGATGCAGATGCGCTTTCCGGTTTCATGACCTCCCTGCCGAACATCCTCGCTGCGCGGGATCTTCTGAAGCTGGTGGAGTTGATCATAGAGGCCCATCGGCAGGAGAAGAGCGTAGTCATCATGATGGGTGGCCATGTCATCAAGACGGGCCTGGCACCTCTTATCATAGAGATGGTCAAGATGGGGATCGTCAAGGCCGTCGCCATGGGAGGTGCCGCCGCGATACACGATTTCGAGATCGCCCTCTTCGGCGAGACATCGGAGGATGTGCAGGAGAACATAATGGATGGAAGCTTCGGCATGGTGGAGGAGACCGGAAAGCTAATGAATGAGTGTACATTGGTGGCTGCGAAGGAGGGGCTCGGACTAGGTGAATCCCTGGGAAAGTACCTGAAAGAGAAAGAGGCTGCCAACACCGAAGTGAGTTTGCTTGCTCAGGGGTATGAGAGAGGGATCCCCGTCACCGTGCATGTCGCAATAGGGACGGACATCATACACCAGCACCCGAACTGCGACGGCGCCGCGATAGGTGATGCAACTTACAGGGATTTTTTGATATTCGCAGAGGTGGTGCGGAACATCACAGGAGGCGTCGTGCTGAATATAGGATCGGCAGTGCTCATGCCGGAGGTTTTCCTCAAAGCCCTTTCAATGGCGCAGAACATAGGAGAACTGGGCAGTTTCACGACAGCCGATTTCGACATGTTCTCCCACTACAGGCCGACTCAGAACGTTGTGAAAAGACCTGCCCGTGTCGGTGGTGCGGGCTACTCATTCAGGGGCCACCACGAGATCATGATCCCCCTGTTGGTAGGTCTCATCAAGGCAAAGTTGTAAAAAAAGATGAGAGGGATGGGTGTGACGCTCTGAAAACTCTACCAGGAACAGAGGCATTCTCTAAAGAGTTTGAAATGAAAAGAAAGCTGCTTGTTGGACCCACTGGTATTCCTGTAGAGGAATTTCTCGCGACATCGCCGGTTGAATGGCTTGGCTGAGACCGGGAAACACGAGAGTAATTTTTCTATTGGTCACCGCCTTTTTTATTCACCTCAGAAGGACGAGTTTCCGTCTCGCTGTGAAATCACCCGTTTTAATCATATAAAGATACACTCCCGATCCCAGAGAAACACCTGCATCGTCCCTCCCATCCCATATCACTCGATGCTGACCAGGGGAGAGCTCCCCGTCCACAAGCTTCCTCACAAGCCGGCCCCTCACATCGTAGATCGAAAGCCGGACGGCTATTTTCTCACCCGCATCCGGCAGGTCGAAGCCAATCGTCGTCTGGGGGTTAAATGGGTTCGGGTAGTTCTGATAGAGCGCGTAGGTCGTTGGGATTTTCCGGGACGGCACATCTCCCCCGACGGCTACGAGAGTCGAATCCTCCTCTATAGTGATGATTGCATTGACAGGAAGATCCCTCTCAACCTGAACTATACCCGACGGCCAGCGTATTATAAGGCTGTCGGGGGTTTCCTCTTCGAAGCCGTAATGGAGCCTGTGAGGTAAGGGCGATGCACCCGGGACGATGCCGGTAGATTTCTTCTCGCCGGCAAAGAGGGTTGCGACCGCCCCTATGGCGGACCTGTTGCTCAAAGTCCCCTCGAGATCCAGCTCGAGCCAGTTGTTCTCCAACCCACCCGGGAAGCCTGCGCTGAGGTAAAGACCGCGGCTGAAAACATCGAGCAGTCCGTCTGAGTCTGCATCGGAGACGGCGTCTATTCTGTCGATACCGTTAAAATCGGAAGTGCTTCTGAAAGCATCATCTGCTCCCATGATATAGATACCGGATGCGAGGATCAGGTCGGGGAGTCCGTCTGCATTGATGTCGCCAGGGAGCAGCTTATCTCGCGGGATTATGGAGGATAGGCCATACTCGTCACTCACATCGGTGAATACACCTGTACCGTCATTTACAAGAAGTAGAATTTCTCTCCCGTAGGTTGTGAAAAGGTCGAGATACCCATCGGAATCGATGTCAACCGGAGAAACCTCGTCCATTTCGAAGCCCAGACCAGATTGGGATGTCACATCGACGAAGTAACCGGAATCGTTTCTATAAAACCTGCTAGGGTTGCTCGCAAGAAGGATCTCGCTGTCACCATCACCATCGGAATCGAAGGCGATAACATTTAAAGAACCCATGCCCTCCGATATAAGTCCCCTCCCGATCGCCTCTTCCTCGAAGTTTGATCCGTTATTGTTCATGTAAAGATACAGGCTTCCCGGTGAGGTGGCTATCAGGTCTATGAATCCATCCACGTCGGCATCAACCCACAGGGGAGTTCTCGTATTTTCATTGTCGGTTAGCCCTGCCTCCTGGGAGACCTCCTCGAAGGTTCCATCGCCGCTGTTTCGTAGAAGAAGGATGTGATCCAGTGAGGATCCGACAGCTATATCAACATTCCCATCGTTGTCATAATCGCCGAAGGCGATCTCGCCGGAATATTCGCCGAGGAGACCGGTTCCTGCTTCCTCCGACACATCTGTGAATGATCTCTCGCCATCGTTTCTGTAGAGCCGGTTCGCCTCGGTCGGATTCATGGTTGTGGCATAGAGGTCAAGGTCCCCGTCGTTATCGTAATCTTGCCACTGGAGATCGGAACCGGTGCCGAAGTTGATCGGCTCTATTCCCGAAACGGAATCGGGAGGCAGGAAGTCGGGAATGTAAAGCACTCTGAAATCAAATGCTTCTGCCGGCGCATTCTCAGGTTCTCTCTGTACCCTGAAGGAGGAATCCACCGCCTGCACGAAATACTCCATCTCTCCTCCCCCCCTTCCGGTTCCTTCCAGGCTTGAATGATACGTGTTACCATAGAGCCGGGTCATGTCCTTTGTCAGAAAGGTGGCGCCACCGTCCATAGAGTAGAACAGCGAAACATCACTCACGCCTTCTGAACTCACAGCAGTGGTGTATACATCATAAGGTCCGGTGAGATCGTTGGTATCTGAGAGCCTTGTTGTGGAGTAGACCAAGAGCTCTGTGAGGGTATCTGGGAATTCGGCGTCGAAGAAGCTCTGCGTCTCGAGGGCGACGGCAAGAAAATCTGCAAACACCGGGTCGTTGGGGTCGGGCCTCGGTGGATCACCGTATACATATATCGAGCTCGGCTCTCCGACCGGGAGCGCAAAAACATAGGCGATAGCAACCCTAATCGTTCTGCCGGCTGGCCAGTCGAAGGGGCCGGAGCTCATCATGAAGCGGACATCGGAACCGTCCGTTGTCTCGAGGCACTCCTGGGGTGGATCACAGCTCATTATCTGATAGAGTTCAAGATCCGAATCAGGATAACCGGGTAGGGGTCCTCCCGTCCCTGTGGATATGAGGGAGTAATTGACAAGACCGAGCTCATCCACCTCATCCCAGTCATCAACATCGCCGTCTGAATCATCGTCGATGCCGTTATAAGGTGATTCATCCACGAGGCCGTCACCGTCGTTATCTACACCGTCTGTGTCATTACCCGGAGATAGCAAAAACTTCGTGCCGACCAGGCCCGGTATCCCATCGAAATTGCTTTCATCGAAATCCTCATCCCAGGCATAGGCCATCATTATGGGGATACTGTCCGCCTCTTCGGTGACCTGATATGTGAAGAAACTGGTGCGGTCATCGTTAAACTGATCCCCTATGTCCATATCCGAATCTATTGCGATGTATGCATCCTCCAGTGTATATGGCCCCTCCGGCATCTCGCCTGAGATGTTTGTCATGTCCCAGATGACGATGATGACCTGTGAAGTTCTTCCAGAGGCAAACGCCATGCTCCGCTGCTTAACCTGGATTCCAACGGAACCCACTTCGTATGCAGGTGTCCCGTTCTTGTCGTTGTAGATTCCGACTATATCCTGGAGGGAGTGAATGAGCGGGTCACCATACTCATCACGGAACTCATCCGGCCACTCCATTAGATCCTGCGGGACAGTGCTTACGAAGAGTCTTGAGAGCGGATCATCCGGGTCATCAGTATATCTGCCCGGTGCGAATTCGCTCAATAAAGAGTATCCAACTGATTGCACGGCGAACTGATCCTCCTGACCATCACCGTCCACATCTGCGATGCCTCCCACCCAGAATCCGCTTCCGAATATGTAGTTGTTTTCGGTATCCTTCGGCCAGATGTTTCTGTAAGGGTAAATGCCGATTTGACCGCTGCTTTTGAGTGTCAAAAACACCTCATTCGCATCATGATGGGCGTACATGATGCCGGTGGGGAACTGAGGCTGGTTTTCTCTGGAAAAGAGTGCGTAAGGGAGTGCCGGCTTGTACATACACAGTACGAATAGGATCGGCCACATGCTATGAATTGTGTATATTCTATTCATACCGACCTCCTTACCATCCTACTTCAACAAAACCAATTTTCTACTCTCGGTGAAATCACCCGTTTTAATCATATAAAGATACACTCCCGATCCCAGAGAAACACCTGCATCGTCCCTCCCATCCCATATCACTCGATGCTGACCAGGGGAGAGCTCCCCGTCCACAAGCTTCCTCACAAGCCGGCCCCTCACATCGTAGATCGAAAGCCGGACGGCTATTTTCTCACCCGCATCCGGCAGGTCGAAGCCAATCGTCGTCTGGGGGTTAAATGGGTTCGGGTAGTTCTGATAGAGCGCGTAGGTCGTTGGGATTTTCCGGGACGGCACATCTCCCCCGACGGCTACGAGAGTCGAATCCTCCTCTATAGTGATGATTGCATTGACAGGAAGATCCCTCTCAACCTGAACTATACCCGACGGCCAGCGTATTATAAGGCTGTCGGGGGTTTCCTGCTCCATGCCGAAATAGAGCCTCTTCGGTTTTGAAACGGAAGCTGAAACGAAGTCAGTGATGGTTCTCTCCCCAGGATAGAGGGTTGCAACCGCCCCCACAGCAGACCTGTTACTCACCGTACCCACCAGATCAACCTCGAGCCAGTTGTTCACATATCCCCCCGGGAAACCTGCGGAGAGCCACAGCCCTTTTTTGAAGATATCGAGCATCCCGTCACCATCGGCGTCTGCGTTGGATACAGTGTTGGAGTAATACCCGCCGTCAAAGAAGCTGGTAGCGTCGAAGTATTTTCCCTCCGGTCCCAGGATGAGGTAATTGACCTCCCATGTACTCAGCACGAGATCGGGTAAACCGTTTGCATTCATATCTCCCGCTGTAAAGTGTGAAGCTCTGCTCAGATCAGTCACTCCGTATGTTTCACTGTCGTCTGTGAAATGAGCTTCACCATCGTTTGTGAGGAGCTTAAAGCCGTCTGCAGAACCGTAGAAAAGCAGATCAAGATGAGTATCATGATTGACATCGAGTGGCTCTGTGAAGCTGGAGCTAAAAACAAGACCGGCATATTCGGTTTTATCAGTAAAAACACCGGCTTCATTTTCATAGTATCGATTTCCGCTGCCAGCAAAAACGATGTCATCGTCACCATCATTGTCGGCATCGAAGCACAGGAGATCATATGCTTGGAAATCAGCCGTGGGAAGTCCATGGGACTCAGTATCTTCGATGAACTCACCTCCTCCTTCGTTCATATAGAGGAAACACCTGCCTGAGAGTGCAATGATGTCGAGAAATCCGTCCGAATCGACGTCACTCCAGGAAAGATCCTGTGTGATGACTGGATCTTCGAGGCCAACTTTGGGCGATACGTTTTCGAACGTCCCGTCACCGGCGTTTCGGAGAAGTAAGAGAGGGGAGTTCTCAGAGCTTGCGATAACCATGTCCTCGTATCCGTCGTTGTCATAGTCGCCTGTGGATGCGTGAGGATACGACAGGAAACCGGTGCCGGTTTCGCCTGTCACATCGGTGAAGGTTCTTTCACCATCGTTTCTGAAAAACGTATTCTCCACATGCTGGGAAGACTTCTGTGTCAGGTAGAAGTCGAGATCGCCGTCACTGTCGTAGTCGAGCCAGGCAACCGAAGCTGGATTTGGCGTGCCTATTCCGGCTGCAGTACTCCTGGGAAGAAAATCTGGTGTGTAGACAATGGTATATTCGTAGGGATTCGAGGGGGCATTCGGGGGATCCCTGATCACCAGAAAAGTCGAATCCACCGCCTGCACAAAATATTGGACATCAGACCACCATTCTCCCGGGCCCGGGACCAGGCCGGCGTATGTATAGGCGTCGATGTATTCCATGTCATCCGATGAGAACGTTGTCCCTCCGTCATATGAGTAGAAAAGCTTGAGGTCCGCCACGCCTTCGGAGCTCACCACTGAAGTGCTGATCACGGTGGGATCCAGAATCAGGTTCGTTACACCGAGGTCTGTCGTGTCGTAGATGTAGAAACCAGTCACAGTGTCTGGGAATCCGGCGCCAAAAAAGCTCTGAGCATTCAGTGCAACCGCGAGGAAGTCGGCGAACACAGGGTCGTTGGGATCAGGCCGCGGAGGGTCGCCGTATACCTCGATGTGATCCGGCTCTCCCACAGGCAGGGCAAAGACATACGCGATTGCCACCCTCATTGTCCTCCCGGGTGGCCAGTCGAAGGGACCTGAGCTCATCAGAAATGCAATGTCTGTATCTTCAATTGTCTCGAGGCATTCATCAGGAGGATCACACTTCATCATCCTGTAGAGTTCAGTGTCACTCATTGGGTGAGGCCTCGATTCACAGGCAGAAGGGCCGCAGGAGAAGGTGTAGTTCACAAGACCCAACTCGTCGACTTCATCCCATTCATCAACCTCACCATCTCCATCGTCGTCGATACCGTTATAAGGCGACTCATCCACAAGGCCGTCTCCATCGTTATCAATACCATCCATGTCGTTGCCGGGAGAAAGCAGGAACTTGAATCCAACAAAACCGGGTATCCCCTCGAAATTCCCCCAGCTTTCATCGAAATCGTTATCCCACCCAAAAGCCATCATGATCGGAATGCTGTCTCCTTTTTCGGTTAATTGATACCTGAAAAAGCTAGTCCTGTCATCCGCGAATACCGTACCTATATCAATGTCACTGTCGAGACCGATGTAAGTATCTTCTATCGTATATGGCCCATGGGGCATGAGTTCTGAAATATTCGTGATATCCCAGATGAAGATAATAACCTGGGATGTCCTGCCTGTCATAAATGCCATGCTTCTCTGATATACTTCAATAGCTCCCTTATGTCTGCCGTACTTGAATGTCCCATTTATATCATTGTATATACCGACAATGTCCTGAAGTGAATAGACAATGGGGTCTCCGTATTCGTTTCTGAATTCATCAGGCCACTGCGTGAGATCGGTTGCATTCGTGCTCACGAAAAGCCTTGACATAGGGTCGTCAGGATCATCGGTCGCGCGGCCTGGTGCAAACTCGGTCCCGCCGTCTATTGGATTGTATGCCTGTATCCCCAGAGTGTCCTCCAGCCCGTCGCCATCCACATCTGCGAGGCCGGCGATCCAGAGCCCTGTACCGAAGATGTAGTTGTTCTCCGTATCTTTCGGCCAGAATCCCGCCCCGTTTCCTGCGAAGTTATCAATACCAATCTGCCCGCTGCTCATGAGGCCGAGCCTCACCTCGTTCGCATCGTGCTCTGTGTACATGATGCCTGTGGGATTCTGTGAGGGATCTATTTTGAGAATGGGTGCATAAGGGAAAGACTTAGCCGGTATCAGAAAAATCAAAATGATAAGGAATCTCACGATCACCCCCTTCGGGGTCAGGTTATCACTCTATTATAATAATCTAGCAAAAATATTGTTGCACGAAAAAGGCGGAAGCCACTGTTTTTCTATGAAATTGGTGTCAGCCACAACTTTCAGCAGATGAAAGATTCTCAGAAATAAGGTGGCAGCCAGCTTTTTAAGGAGAACCCTGACTTGACATTGCCCGGTGCTTTTGATAAGTTAGTGTTCTCAAATCACTAAACGATCGAGGATTATCTCGCTGGTTGATCTCAACGTATTTTTTTCCAGCCAGAATGAGTGAAGCATTGGAGGAGCAATGGACGTTCCCGAGAACCTGTACTATACAAAAGAACACGAGTGGGTCGGGATCAATGCATCGGTTGCCACCGTCGGCATCACCGATTACGCTCAGGGTGAGCTCGGAGACATAGTATTTGTTGAATTGCCCGAGGTCGGCACCGATGTCAAACAGATGGAGGCATTCGGCACAATCGAAGCGGTTAAAACAGTTGCGGATCTCTACTCCCCGATGAGTGGTGAGATCATAGAAGTAAACAGCATCATCGAGGAGCGCCCGGAAGTAATGAACAAGGACCCATATGGTGAAGGCTGGATAATTAAAGTGCGCGTCGCAGATACCGATGAACTCAATGAGCTTTTGAGTGCCGAGGAGTATAAGAAGCTGATCTCTTGAGGGTAAGGCAATAAACATGACATATCTTCCTCACACAGACGAGGACCGCAGAAGAATGCTGGATGCCATCGGTGTTAGCGATATCGATGAGTTGCTCGTTTCGATCCCGGAAAGGCTCAGGGTTAAAACACCCCTCGATCTACCGCCTCCCGCCTCTGAGATGGAGATTCTCTCGCTGCTGAAGGAACTTTCTTCTTCCAATGGTAACCTGGATAGTTACATCTCCTTCCTCGGGGCAGGCGTATACGATCACTTCATTCCAAGTGTCGTGCAGCACATAATATCCCGGCCGGAGTACTACACGGCTTATACTCCCTATCAGCCCGAGGTCAGCCAGGGCACACTGACCGCGATATTCGAATACCAGACCATGATCGCCGAACTCACCGGTATGGAGGTATCGAATGCTTCTGTTTATGACGGCGGTTCGGCGGTTGCTGAGGCCGCCGTCATGGCTCTCTCAATGGCTAAGAAGAGGCGGAGCCTGGTAGTATCGAAAGGGGTGCATCCTTTCTACCGTGAGGTTTTAAAGACTTATCTGACAGGACAGGATGTTAAACTAACAGAGGTCCCTCTCGCAGGAGGATTTACAGATGCAGAGAGGCTTTTCGATGCGTGCTGCGACGACACAGCGGCGATCATCATCCAGAGCCCAAACTTCGTGGGGAGCATCGAGGACCTGGCCGAGATGGGGAAAGCCGCAAAAAGCTGCGGCGCTTTTTTCATCGCAGTCGTCGATCCTATCTCCCTCGGCGTCCTGAAACCCCCGGGTGAGTTCGGGGCGGATATCGTCGTTGGCGAGGGTCAGGTGCTGGGAAATCCGCCCGCATTCGGAGGACCGCTCTTCGGGTTCTTCGCCTGTAAGGATGAGTACAAGCGGTATCTTCCGGGCCGTCTTGTGGGTGAGACGGTTGATGTGGATGGCAAAAGGGGATTCGTGCTGACGCTTCAGACGAGGGAACAGCACATCAGAAGGGAGAAAGCAACTTCCAATATATGCACAAACCAGGCCTTGAACGCGCTCGCAGCAACTGTATATATGTCACTCATGGGGAAAGAGGGTCTGCGGCAGGTGGCTCTCCTTTGTCTCAAAAAAGCACATTATACAAGAGAGAAATTGGCCGGGCTTTCTGGATTCTCCTTCCCGTGGGATAGTCACATCTTTAAGGAGTTCCCCGTAAAACCACCTGTCGCCCCGGGGGAGATAATCGAAAGGCTCAAAACGAAGGGGATCCTTGCCGGAGTAGATGCAGGCTGCTTCGACAGAAGCCTGGAAGGCATTCTGCTCGTAGCGGTGACTGAGAGAAGGACGAGAGAGGATATTGACAGACTCATAGAGGCTCTTGCAGAGTAAGGGGGAATTATGGCCAAGCTTATCTTTCATGGTCATTCATGTTTCGAGTGCCATATAGGCTCACACAGGGTAATCATCGATCCGTTTTTGACCGGCAATCCGCTCGCTGATATCGACCAGGAGGTCATCGATTCAGATGCTATACTCCTCACCCACGGCCATGCCGACCACATCGGTGATACCATCACGGTGGCAAAAAGGACCGGCGCACTGGTCGTCACGACATTCGAGCTCGCCAACTACCTACAGACGAAGGGAGTGAACGCCCATCCCATGCACATAGGAGGTTCGCGGCGGTTTGACTTCGGCAGGGTGAAACTCACATTCGCCTCGCATGGAGGCGAGGTCGGGGAGGAAGGAGGGCTCTATTCATATCCATGCGGATTCATTTACAGCGCCGAGGGCAAGACGATATTACACGCCGGCGACACGGGACTGGTATCTGAATTCGAACTGATCGGGAAGACCGAGAAGATCGATGTGGCCCTGCTTCCAATCGGCGACAACTTCACGATGGGCCCTGAGGATGCAATTTTCGCAGCTAAGATGCTTGCACCGAAACTCGTGGTTCCAATGCACTACAACACATGGGAGGTAATAGAGCAGGATCCGCTGAAGTTCAGGGAAGCACTCGAAGAGGAAACTGGGATCAGGTGCACTGTCATGGCACCCGGAGAGGTCCTAGAGTTCTGACCGGGAGGGGACGCCATGAAAAACCAGCTCATTTTCGAACTGTCGAGACCCGGAAGGAGGGCCTTCAGCCTTCCGAAACTCGATGTGCCCGATGTTCCTTCTGAGTCACTTCTGCCTGAAGATGCCATGAGGAAAAAGGGCCCCGGCCTGCCCGAGGTGAGCGAGGTCGATGTGGTGAGGCACTTCGTGTCTCTCTCGGCGATGAATCATCATGTGGATAAGAGTTTCTACCCTCTTGGCTCCTGCACCATGAAATACAATCCGAAGGTCAACGAGGAAGCGGCCCGGTTGCCGGGTTTCTCGAGGCTTCATCCGATGACCCCGCTGGATCTCACTCAGGGTGCCCTGAAACTGATGTATGAGCTGGGTGAGTATCTCAAGGAAATCGCCGGTTTCCAGGCGATCAGTCTTCAACCGGCTGCAGGCGCCCAGGGCGAGCTGACCGGGCTTCTCATCGCTCGAGCGCATCACAGGCGAAACGGTAATCCGAGGAAGAAGGTAATCACACCTGATTCCGCCCACGGAACGAACCCGGCCAGCATACACCTGGCCGGATACGAGGTGGTCAGCACACCCTCGGATTCCGAAGGCCTCGTCGACATCGACAAGCTGGGCGAAGTCCTCTCCGAAGACGTCGCCGCCTTCATGCTTACAAATCCGAACACACTGGGGAAATTCGAGAAAAATATTCTTAAAATCACTGAGATGGTCCATGATGTAGGGGGGATAATGTACATGGATGGAGCAAATCTCAATGCCCTCCTTCACATCGTGAAACCGGGCGAAATGGGTTTTGACATCCTGCACTTCAACCTTCACAAGACATTCTCTACGCCTCATGGGGGCGGCGGGCCCGGATCCGGCCCGGTCGGTGTGGCGGAGCATCTAAAGGATTACCTGCCGGTCCCGGTGGTGATCCGAAAGGAAAGCGGTGAGTACAGCTTCGATTACGGCGTGCCGCACACGATCGGGAAAGTTCATTCCTACTATGGAAATTTCATGGTAATGGTGAAAGCTTATACATACATAAGAATGCTCGGTGCCGATGGACTCAGGCAGGTCGCCTACGATTCCATTCTGAACGCAAACTATGTGATGAAAAAGCTCGAATCACTTTACCACAATCCCTATCCGGGACACTGCATGCATGAATGCGTCCTGAGTGGCGTGAATCAGAAGAACAGCGGTGTGAAGACCCTCGACATAGCCAAGAGGCTTCTGGATTATGGACTGCATGCTCCGACAGTCTACTTCCCGCTGATCGTCCAGGAAGCGCTTATGATCGAACCGACCGAGACCGAGAGCATTGAGAGCCTCGATGAGTTCATCGGGGCGATGAAGGCGATCGATGAAGAGTCGCGGAAAGACCCCAGTATCGTGAAGGGTGCTCCTCACACCACACCGGTGAGAAGGCTTGATGAGGTGCAGGCAGCGAGGAAGCCGCACCTGGTGTGGAGCGAATGAAATCGAAATGACCTGGAGGCGACTAGACACCGGGGAAGGGGATGCCGCCTACAACATGGCCGTAGATGAAGCGCTCCTCTGCGAACTCTTGCGGGGTAACTCTCCTCCCACAATAAGGACCTACCGCTGGAATCCGCCGTCTTTCTCAACGGGATACTTTCAGAAAATGTCACAGCAGGTTGATTATGTAAAATGCAAGGCCCACGGTATCGACAGGGTCAGGCGCCTCACTGGAGGCCGGACCGTGCTTCATGGATGGGACCTCACTTACTCCGTGGTGGCCTCTATCGACCATATCGCCCCAGGCGGAGTCATCACCGATGCTTACAGGGAGATAAGCCTCGCTCTGGTGGCCGGACTGAACAGGATGGGAGTGAAGGCGGAGTATGCGAGACCGCAGCCTAGAGAGCCCGGTGGTATGACGCAGGTGAAGACGAAGGCAAAGGCTGTGAAGCCCTGTTTTTCGAGCATATCGAGATTCGAGATAAGCTGCGGTGGAAAGAAGATAGTGGGCAGCGCCCAGCGTGTTGTGGGCAGACACTTCCTTCAGCACGGCTCGATACCGCTGTGCGAGCCGCCGGTCGGCCCCCATATTTTCATCCCTCGCATTGAAAATCAAAAGCTCCTGTTAATGGATGAGGCACTAAAGGAGAGGTCGACGAATCTCTCCGCTATCCTCGGCAGGGAGGTAGGTTATGAGGAGGTGAGGGATGCTATTCTGTCGGGTTTCGAGGAGGCTTTAGGGGTGACTATCATACCCGGCAGAATCTCAGAAAAAGAACGCCTGAGGATAGAAGAACTGGAGAAGAAAAAGTACAAAACTACTGAGTGGAATGAGGATGGAACCACCGGTCATTACGATAATTAACAAAGATAGAAGCCCTTGATCTTCTTTGTGTTTTCATAAAAATTTCTTGACAGAAATAGAGGAAATCCATAATATTTTTAATGATCTTAGTGGGGGCAATAACATAGAAATAACTGTGTGCAACTCGCAGAGAGGGCTGAACTCATCACTAGACTCTCCCCAGAAATGCAGTTCTTTAATCTTTCGACAGATCGGAAAGGAGGTGATGAAGAGTAGTAAATTTGTACCTTGAAGCAGAAAGGAGGTAATTAGGGAAAAAATTTTTATTTGTCAGCACTATCCCTTTTTGGGAATATCACCTTAGTGAGAGGAGTTAGAAATGCTTCGTAAACTCTTCATAATGCTTTTAATGCTGTCAGTAGGGGTGATGTTCACAACGAATGCATCGGCAAAATACAAGGATTCTCATATCTGGAAGAATCCTAAGCCCACCCTGAAGCGTCCGCCGTTCGGGCCCACCATCGAAAAGGGTGACAACCCAACACCGCTGGCCGTGACTTACAACGTCGTCAGCCAGGAAGTTCTGAACCTGAGGACACTCCTTGGAGGAGGAAGAAAGATAATCCGCCATGACTGCGCCGGAGAGGATCCGCCGTCACTGGAGGTGGTTTTCACAAGGGATCAGGATCGCCCTGAAATGATGCTCCATGATGCCCTATCACAGGATAATGGAGTCACATGGAGCGTCGTTGGGCCTCTGGGTGTCACCGGGCTCGAGTCCAACAGGGACAGGAATCACATCATCGGCTTCAATGGCGACCTCACGCATCTCGAGTATACGGAGCAGGACGGGAACCCCGTGAGTGGCTTGACCGAGATGTTCTGGACCGATGACCTGTTCAAGTGCCTCCAGGCTTTCAACCCCATGACATCGATCACAGAGGTGGACAGCCTGGATGAGTTCTACCCGATGATCGCATGGGTCGAGCCGAGCACGGCGTACATGAGCTTCATCGATTTCGGCCACGGAAGCCCCTACATCACCTACTTCAAGAGGTCGACCGATAACGGGGCGACCTGGACGAGCAACCTGAACATCACCGGGACTATTGGAGCAAACGGCTTCGACATGGCAGGCATGGACGGGCCTCTGATGATAGACGCCGACGGCGATTTCATCGCCGCGCTCGCCTTCGTGGCGCTCGATCCCACATGGGCCGCAGCGAATGGTTTCTCAGATGCCTTCCCGTATCCGGCCTACACGCAGTCTACCGACGGGGGAGACACCTGGGATCCTCTGACGCTGGTCTGGGGTACAGATATCACGCAGTACCCACAGGGCCACACCGGAGACCCGACCTTCGATGCCACGGTGAACTACGTTGGAGGTACAGGATTCGGGCTCGCATACACGGCCTTCAACCACTGCCAGGACAAGTGCGCCGTAACATCCGACGGCATCGCTCACCTTGTCTACACCATGCTGGATACGACCTACGGTTATGAGGCTCTGTTTCACACCATGGTCGACAACGGCACGATCACCAACACCCACATCGGGTTCGTCGAAGATCCAGACCTCATGGGTGAGTCCGGTGTCGCTTTCATGTCATCCATAGCGGAGGCGGATGATGGCCACATCGTCGTAGGCTGGACGGAGTTCATTCAGCCCGATGGCCTCGGGG
>JBHIFB010000034.1:0-26392 GCA_046760905.1 Candidatus Glassiibacteriota bacterium
TGGTCGAGCAGGAAGGGGAAAGCCGCGCGCAGTTAGCGCGGAAGGGGCAAGCTTTCTTCCCCACCTGCGAGGCCATAGATGGGTAAATGCGAAACGCCCGAGTGAAAGGACTCGGAGCCCTGAATCCGGTCAATCCGCATGCCGAAACAAAAGGAACAGTCCCCTGATAACCCGCCTGCGAGCCACATGTGGGACAATGCGAAGCGTCCGAACGAAACAACTCCAAGTTCCAGTTAAACTGAACTCTAACTTCCATCCATTTGAACAGTTACAGATAGAAATTTCAAATTTCTGGGGAAAATCCTCAGCCGATGTGCCTGGATCGGGTCTTGACTCGTCAAATTGTGGGTATTACAATAGCTTGAATGAATTGTTTCAAGTTCAGCTAACTCCGGATTGCACAGAAGGTGACGCCGGTCTGAATCCGGATTCGGTTGGAAGGGAAAACAGCCTGAATGTCCCGATCACATACAAAATCGATCACTTATTACAGGGTCATCCGTAATGCGGCCGTGTTGGGGATCGTCCTCGTTTCCCTCACCATGGGTGGCATGTTCGGCGGCTACTACTACCTGAGCAGAGACCTCCCATCCGTCGCCCGCCTTGAACTCAAGGATTACACCACCGGACTCATCACCCAAATCCTGAGCAAAGACGGCGAGGTGATAAAGGAATATTTCGAGCAGAAGAGGATACCTATAAAACTTTCTCAGATCCCCGAAGTACTCATAGAAGCCACCCTCGCCGTCGAAGATCAGGACTTCTACTCGCATTGGGGAGTCGACCTTATGGGAATCCTGCGAGCGGCGTACGTGAACATCCGATCCAGGAGGATCGTACAGGGCGGCAGCACCATCACCCAGCAACTCGCCCGAAACCTCTTTTTGAATCCCGAAAAGACCCTCATGAGAAAGATCAAGGAGGCGATACTGGCTCTTGAGATAGAAAGCACCTATTCGAAGAGTGAGATTCTCGAGCTATATTTCAACCAGATCTACTACGGATCGGGTGCCTATGGAGCGGAGGCGGCCGCCCAGGTATACTTCGGGAAGCACGTCTGGGAGCTGAATCTGCTCGAATGCGCTGTGCTCGCCGGGATACCGAGATGGCCGGCGAGGTACTCTCCCAAGCTAAATCCAGAAGCTTCTCTCGAGAGGACGAAAACAGTGCTGCGCCTCATGAAGGAGAGAGGTTACCTCACAAATGATGTAACAGTCGATGAGATCCCACTCGCTGCATCCGTCAGCAATGAGTGGGAGGCGGTGGGACCATACTTCACGGAGATCGTAAGGCAGTACCTGGAGGATAAGTACGGGTACAACCGTCTCTATAAAGGGGGTCTCAAGGTCTACACTACCATGGACATGCATCTTCAAAAGGAGGCGGAGAGGATACTGGAAGAAGGTCTTGAAAGGATCGAAGGATTCTGGGGCTATGAACATGTAACATACGCCGAGTTAATTAAGGAGAAGGCGCAAAAAAGCGGTGAGACAACCGAATACCTCCAGGGCGCACTCGTGGCCCTGGAGCCTCAAACCGGCTTCGTACGAGCTCTCATCGGTGGCAGGGATTACAGTGACAACGAATTCAACAGGGCTATCCTTGCGAAACGTCAGCCGGGCTCTGTATTCAAACCGATTTTCTACACTGCTGCGATCGATAACGGAATCCCCGCCTCTACGATCATCATAGATTCGCCGGTTTCCATCCCGCAGGCGGACGGGACGATTTGGCGGCCAACGAACTATGAGAAAACCTTCCGTGGACCGACCGTGCTGAGGGAAGCTCTCGTCTATTCCATCAACATGATCTCCATCAAGCTCTTGATGAAGATAGGACCGCAGACGGCAACGATCTATGCGAAGCGGATGGGAATAGACAGTAACCTCCCGGCAGTGGAATCCCTTGCCCTCGGCTCGGGGGAGATAACACCTCTGGAAGCAACCGTGGCATTTTCGACTTTCCCGACAGGCGGAATCCGGGTCACCCCTATTTTCATCGAGAGGGTAGAGGACTCAAAGGGGAACGTTCTCGAGGAGAATATACCGGTGAGGGATCAGGTTCTTTCGCCGCAGACCGCGTATGTAATGACGACGATCCTCGAAGATGCTATCGATTACGGAACGGGCAAGAGCGCAAGAGCATGGGGGTTCAAGAGACCAGCGGGAGGTAAGACGGGCACCAATACCGATTACTCGGATGCGTGGTTCATCGGCTTCACGCCTGATCTAGTGTGTGGGGTCTGGGTCGGCTTCGATGAGAACAAGACGATTATCAAAAGAGGCAGCGGCGCCAGGCTCGCTTTGCCAATATGGACGGAGTTCATGAAAGTGGCCCACGAAAACCTGCCTGAGAAGACATTCCCCATGCCGGAGGGGATAACGACGAGGAAGATCTGCAAGACATCCGGGCTATTGGAGACGGAATACTGCCCGAGGGATCAGGTGTATTACGAGGTTTTCATAAGCGGGACCGAGCCGACCGATCCCTGCGTAATCCACAGTCCTGATCTGTTGCAGGGCGACAACGAGTACTTCATTGACTCTCCACAGGATGACTCGCAGAACCCCGAGATTTTTTGAGAGCCGTCCGGCTTTCCAGGCCGGTTTCCAGGGAACGAAAGGTTGAGGTAGATAAACATGAAGGTGGCTGAACTCTTCGTCAAGTGCCTGGAGAATGAAGGTGTGAAGTATGTCTTCGGGCTGCCGGGAGAGGAGAATGAAGATCTTCTCTTCGCCCTTGAGGATTCTTCAATCCGGTTCGTTCCGTGCCGGCACGAGCAGGGGGCCGCGTTCATAGCGAATGTTTGGGGTAGATTGACTGGAGATGCCGGAGTCTGCCTTTCGACCCTGGGCCCCGGAGCGACAAACCTCCTGACAGGAATCGCCGACGCGAATCTCGACAAAGCACCCGTAGTGGCGATCACCGCTCAGGCCGGGCTCTCGCGGCTCCATCACGAGAGTCACCAATACATTGATATAGTCAACATGTTTAAACCAATCACGAAGTGGAATACTGCGATCTCATCACCTGAGGCTGTGAGTGAAGTTGTGCGGAAGGCGTTTAAAATCGCGGAATTCGAAAAACCTGGAGCAACTCATATAGAGCTGTCGGAAGATCTTGCGAAAGAGGAGGTGAGGAAAAACACCGTACCCCTCCCTCGCAAGCGAGTGAGGAGACCAGCGCCGGACTTTCAGGCGGTGAAAAGCGCGGTGAAGCTCCTGAAGAATGCGAAGCGGCCTATAATCATAGCGGGTAACGGAGCTATAAGAAAACTTGCCAGTAAAAATCTCACCCTGTTCTCAGAGAAATATGACATACCGGTAACCTCCACCTTCATGGGAAAGGGCGCTGTATCGGGAAGGAGGGAGCAGTCACTTCTTTGCATCGGTCTAGGCTTCAGGGATTACGTGATGGAAGCTGTGGAAGGGGCGGATCTGATCCTCGCAGTCGGATACGATATCGCCGAATACGATCCGGAAAAGTTCAACCCGAGGGGGGACAAGAAGATCATTCACATCGACTTCCTGCCGGCTGAAGTCTACTCGCACTACAAACCGGCAGTCGAGATCGTGGGCGACATCTCCAGCTCTCTGTGGGAACTCATCTGGGGTCTCGAGAAGGATGGGCCTGAGTTCGACTCTGGGTGGTATGTCCCTGTTCGGCGTCGTATACTGGATGATATAAAGGAATATGAGCTGAAAGATGGGGATCCTTTCACCATCCCGGGCACTCTTAACATCATCAGGGAATTTCTCGATGATCACGGGCTTTTAATAAGTGATGTGGGAAGTCACAAGATGTGGATAGCAAGGAACTTTCCAACTTACTGCTCGAATGGCTGCATCATCAGCAACGGGCTTGCAAGCATGGGGATCTCACTCCCCGGTGCGATCGCCGCATCACTCATCGATCCAAAAAGGCAGGTTGTGGCGGCTATGGGCGACGGGGGGTTTCTCATGAACTCACAGGAGCTCGAGACGGCGGTGAGACTCGGTGCCCGTTTCACGACAGTAGTCTTCAACGATTTCGACTACGGTCTCGTAAGCTGGAAGCAGTATCTTTCGAGGGGGAAATCTGTGTGCACCGCCATCGGTAATCCAGATTTCAAGGCATACGCTGAGAGCTTCGGCATCAAAGGATACAGACCCGAGAATCTCAGCGAGCTGAGGTCACAGCTGAAAACCGCCTTAACCTCCCGGGAGCTCTGTCTTGTCGAGGTCCGGGTCGATACGGGTGTGAACAACGAAATCGTCGAGAAACTCGATAAATACTGGAGGGAACACGATGCCGATTGAAGTTATAAACCCTGCAACGGGTGAAGCCGTTGTCACCTATGAAGAAATGACGCCTCAGGATGTCTCGAGCACAATTGAAAAAGCTCACAGCACCTTCCTCCGCTGGCGCAAGAAGGGATTCTCCGAACGTGCAGAGCTGATTAAGAAAGCGGCCAGTATACTCCGGGACAATGCGGAAGGCTATGCGAAGCTGATGGCGAAGGAGATGGGAAAGCCTGTAAAAGACGGCATCGCTGAGGCCCGGAAGTGCGCCTGGGTATGCGACTACTATGCCGAGAATGCAGAATATTTCCTGCAGCCAGAGTTCGTAGAGACCGACGCGAGAAGGAGCTTCGTCACCTTCCAGCCGCTGGGTGTTGTGCTGGCGGTCATGCCCTGGAACTTCCCCTTCTGGCAGGTCTTCCGCTTCGCCGCCCCCGCGCTCATGGCAGGCAACGCCTGCATTCTCAAGCACGCCTCGAATGTGCCGGGCTGTGCACTCGCCATAGAAGGACTTTTTCAGAAAGCCGGTTTTCCAGAGCACATTTTCAGGACACTGCTCATTAAAAGCGATCAGGTTAGCTCCGTCATTGAGAACCCCCTGGTTAAGGCCGCAACGCTCACCGGGAGCACTCCTGCAGGAAAGGCGGTAGCAGGTAAAGCCGGAGATACGTTGAAGAAGACGGTGCTCGAGCTCGGCGGCAGCGATCCTTACCTAATCCTCGAAGATGCCGATCTCGATGATGCTGTTGAGAAATGCGTGACCAGCAGGCTCATCAATTCCGGACAGAGCTGCATCGCCGCTAAGCGTTTCGTAGTCGTATCGCCCGTGAGGGAAGAGTTCGAAAAGCTATTCGTCGAACGGATGGCAACAGTGAAGCCGGGTGACCCTCTTGAACAGGACACGTTGCTGGGACCCCTCGCACGCCATGACCTGAGAGATGAGCTTCATGATCAGGTGAGAAGGAGCATTGAGATGGGTGCCACATGCCTTCTGGGTGGTGAAATCCCAGATGGGAAGGGCGCATTCTACCCGCCAACTGTCCTCACGGATGTAAAAAAGGGAATGCCGGCGTATGATGAGGAGCTGTTCGGGCCGGTCGCTGCGATCATCCCGGTCGCAGGCGAAGAGGAAGCGATCGGTGTGGCGAACGACTCGACCTTCGGCCTCGGGGCGGCCGTCTTCACGGGCGATGTTGAGAAGGGCGAGCGAATCGCCGCCATAGAACTCGAAGCGGGATGCTGCTTCGTGAACGCCTTCGTGAAATCCGACCCGCGCCTGCCATTTGGAGGTGTGAAGGAAAGCGGCTACGGCCGCGAGCTCTCGCATTACGGCATCAAAGAGTTCGTGAACATCAAGACCGTGTATGTGAAGTAACAAATGGCTGAAGCCTTGAAAGATCCGCTCCAGGTTACTATAATAGTTAAGGGATAAACCAATTTGTTGGTCTGCAGTGTTTTAATCTGAATCGAAAGATCGAGGTGAAAGTCATGATAGATCTGTTAATGATCCCGCTTTTTCTCGTGGCGTGGTACCTCGCGAGCAGGTACCTACTGCCCCGCATAGGGGTGTCAACGTGAGTGTCTCCCAGCTGCGATGCCGAGTCTCGGCATGAGAGGAAATCAGAACGGTAGGCTAATCCCCCCCAACGATTTCCTTCAAGTTATTTGGAAGGTGGAATAATCCACGATGTACGCTTTCGTTGTAATACCTGAGACCCGGGATCGGCTCCCTCTTCTCGGGCTCGGCGGGGTCCTTTCCCTTAGTCGCCAGCGCATAGCTCCATTGGCCTCCGTAAGAAGGCACAGGGCCAAAATAGGGACAAACCCTCGGGAATGCGCGTCTCAGATTCCTGTAAATGGGCTGCATTCCCTCTATCTGGTACAGGGGGGATTCACTCTGTGCGGCGAAAGCTCCGTCATCGCTTAGTATCCTGCAGCAGTTGCGGTAGAAAGGTTCGGAGAAGAGGGCGATGGCGGGGCCGATGGGGTCTGTCGAATCCACGATGATGACGTCGTATCTTTCATCGCATTCCCTCACAAACCTCACTCCATTCTCTATATGAAGAGCAAGTCTCGGGTCATTTAAGGACGAGCTGAGCCCTGGCATGTACTTCTTTGATACCTCAACAACCCTCCCGTCTATCTCGACCATATCGACCTTCTCGACACTCGCATACCTAAGCACCTCCCTCGCAGATCCCCCATCCCCTCCCCCTATTATAAGAACCCTCCTCGGATCACTGGCGACGTGCATGGGGGGATGAACGAGCGTTTCGTGATAGTAGAACTCATCCAGTTCCGTGGTCATGATGTAACCATCCAGAACCATGACCACACCATGGGACATGGTCTTAAATACCACAATGTGCTGGTACCTTGATTGCTCGACGTGAAGGATCTTCTCTATCTGCAGATTTAATCCGAAGCCCGGTTTATACTCTTCGATGAAATAGAACGGCATGTCTCAACTCCCATGACCTGACCCGATAAGATCAGAATCCGAAAACGCAAGCGGCAACAACCGCCCCGAGCTGCCTGACCACATGCTCGGAGGTAACGACCTCCAGCTTCTCAAGTTCTCTCCCCCTGCTGAAGAAACCTTCTTTGAGCATGTTCCTCACCATCGTCTCTGCTAGTTGTGCATCGCCAGATCCCGAATATTCCATGATGAGTCCGGGACCATCGTCGCCCGACCGGCCTATTGCAATCGCGCACGCAATCCTCTCTCCTGCCTGATGGCTTATCATGCTCGTGTAGACGACCGGCACGATCGTACCCGGCTCTATTCCGTATGGTTTGACAGTCTTCACACCGGGAGGAGCAATGCTTGTGACCCTGATGAGGTTGAGATCCCCGATCCCCGCGTTTAGCAGCGCATTGTCGAAGGCGTTAAGGCTCGAGCCTCCTTCCGCAGAGCCGGATGTCAGAAAGACCGTCCTGGGTGCCGGACCGAACGGATGCCTTTCCAAGAAACGCCTCTCAGATACTCCCGGGGATTGGACCGATTTCTTATCCTCCACGAGATTCTCCTTTAGCATTCTTTCCGGGTAAGCGCGTAAACCTGTCAAGGACGACATACAGGGCGGGAACGAGATAAAGAGTGAAAACAGCCGAAACGACTATCCCGCCAATCATCACTATTGCCATAGAAATTCTGAAGCTCGAGCTTGGACCCGTGCTGACGGCCTGCGGCAGCATACCGATCACAATTGCCGCATTAGCCATCAAAATCGGCCTCAAGCGTATTGGGCATGCGGTCATCAGGGCTTCGAATATGTTCTTGCCCTCTTTTCTCAGAACAGCCGTGTAGTCAAGAAGAAGGATGGCGTTGTTAACCACGACGCCGACCATCATGACTAGAGCCATGAGGGAGAAGATGTTTATGGTCTGACGTGTCAAAAGTAGCGCCAGATTGGCACCGACCAATCCGAGTGGCAGCGTTATCATTATCGTCACAGGATGCACGAACGATTCGAGGATGCTCCCGAGAACCATGTAGGTGAGGATGATGGCAAGGATAAGGGCGGTCAAAATAGAAGCGAATGACTCGGCCTGCTCCTCGGCCTGCCCGCCGAAGTGGATCTGGACCCCTTCGGGGAGATCGAGTTTGGAAGTTTTCTCTCTGATCTTATCGATCACCTCGCTGAGTGTTCCGGACCCTATGTTCGCCGTGACATTAACTAGCTTCTGCCTGTTTTTCCTCAGTATCTCACTCTCCCCCGCCCCGTATTCAATTCTGCCGAGCTGTTTTATCGGGAGGTATCTCCCGTCTGATTTCACCGTAAGCTCCTCGAGGCCGGTTGTGCGGATCCGGTCATTCTCGGAAAGCCTCACTCTCACATCGTACTCCTTGTCTCCTTCCCGGTAGGTAGAGGACACCACTCCCTCATAAGCGGCACGGAGCACCCCCGCCACATCAAACGTTGTGATGCCGTAATCCGCAAGTAGCTGCCTGTGCGGAACGAAGGTGAACTCCGGTTTCCCCTCCTTGATACTGGTTCTCACCTCTACAAGGCCTGGTACTTCGAGGACTGCCCGGTGCACCTTCTTCGCGACAGCCTTCACCTCCTCCAGATCCTGACCAGTTACCTCGATGACGACATCCTCCTCTCCGGCCCAGGTATAGGTATTCACCGTAATATCCGCTGCCGGGATATCCGCCAGAAGCGGCCTTATTTTCTTCTGGAAGTCCCAGACGTCTATATCCCTCTCATCAAGGTCGACCATCTGAATGATGAGTTCTCCTTCCTCGACACTTTTCATTTCCCCACCTGCGGTCGCGAGCACCGACTCCACTTCCGGGAGATCCAGCAGCCTTTCCTCTATTGCCTTGAGTGTTCTCTCCATTTCAGTGATGCTTACTCCGGGGGGGAGTTCGACTCCCACTCGCACGAGACCCTGATCACCTTCCGGGATGAACTCTCCTCCTATGAAACCGAAGAGCATTAGAGCAAAGAAGAAAGCCAAAGTCCCCATACCGATCGTTGTCTTTCTATGTGAAAGGACGTATCCGAGTGAGCCACTATATCCTTCCTCGAGATGTTGATAGAATCCATCCCACCAGACTGCGAATCTCCGAAGATAACCTCCCAGACGACCCAGGTCACGCCTTTCTCCCTCCCGCAACATCCTTGAGGCAAGCATCGGGGTGAGGGTGAACGACACGAAGAGGGAGAAGAGTGTGGCAAATACGACGGTCAGACCGAACTGGAAGAAGAATCTGCCGACTATCCCCGACATAAAGGCTATGGGGGTGAACACGACGACATTTGTGAGGGTGGAGGCGATGACCGCAGTCGCAATCTCCGAAGTTCCTTCCTCCGCCGATTCCATCGCCCCTTTCCCAAGCTCCCTCATCCTGAATATGTTCTCCAGTACAACGATGGCGTTGGTGACCAGGATGCCCACCGAAAGACCGAGGGCCATGAGCGTCATCATGTTGAAAGTGAATCCTGCGGCGTCGATCAGCAGAAATGTAGATATGATTGAGGTGGGCATCGCCACGGCGGCAATGAAAGTCCCGCGCCAGTCATGAATAAATACATAGAGCAGCAGTGCTGTGAGCAATACACCTATGAACAGGTTCGTCAGGACATCCATGATGGAATCCCTTATGAAAAGGGACCTGTCTCTCGCGATGTCTATGACGACGCCTTCCGGCAGCATTTTCTCGAGCCTCCCGAGTTGCTCTTTGACCCCTCGAGCGGTCGCTACAGTGTTTGCATCAGCCCTCTTCTGAATGGTGAGTGCGACGGAATTGTGCCCGTTGAACCTCGCGAGCTCCCTTATGTCTTTGAAACCATCTATAGCCTTCCCCACGAAGCTCAAAGGTATGTTTCCGCCATCTTTCAGCCCTATCCTGAGTTCATTCAGGGACTCAACGGACGGGAACTCACCGTCCACCCTGATAGTATATTCCTGCTTCTTTTGAGTGATGCGACCAGTCGGCAGCGATATGTTCTCCCAGGATACTGATTGTATAACATCATCGAGAGTTATCCCGTAGGCTTGCATTCTGCTTCTATCGAGTGCAATCTGGATCTCCCGTTCATACCCGCCTAGAATCGTGACAGAAGCCACCCCCTCTACCCTGGAAAGAAATGGCTTTATCACATCATCCGACAGTTCATACATCCTATCAATCGGTAGCCGGCCGGACACGGCGAGGTCAATTATAGGTATGGCATTGATGTCGAATTTGCTGATGAGCGGCGGTTCGATCTCGTCGGGGAGCTCTGAAAGTATTGATTCGACTTTATCCTTGACATCCATCGCGACGACATCGACATCGGCCTCTAGCTCGAATTCTATGAAGATGTTAGAGACGTTCTCGATTGAGCTCGAATCGATGCGCTTCACGAGGGAGAGTGTGCTCAAAGCCTCCTCGACACGGTCTGTGACCTGGGTCTCCACCTCTTCAGGTCCCGCGCCGGGATAGACGATGGACACGGTCACCACGGGGAACTCGATCTCTGGAAAAAGATCGATGAATAGCCTGCCATAAGAAAAGAGCCCCAGAACCACGAAGGCCAGAATGACCATCGTGGCCATTACGGGTCTCCTAACAGAAGCCCTTGCCAGGAACATGATTACATCCTGCTGGAATCTTTGCTTATCCTCACCTTCATCCCGTCCCTGAGCCGGTTCTGCCCCCTCACAACAACAAGATCACCTTCATTTAACCCTTCTTTAACTTCAACTTCGTTTTCCGTCTCAAGGCCCGTCTCGACATTTCTCAGCACACCCGTTTCACCCTCTATGACATAGACCGCATTATCATTTCCGCTTCTTACGAGAGCATCCCTGGCTATGATGAGCACATCTCTCTTGCCCTCAATAGCTACCTTTATGGGAACGAGTGTGTCCGGCCTGAGGAGGTAGTTCTCATTTGCTATCAGGGCTTCGACGCGGAAGAGCCTGGTACCTGGGTCGGGGGATAGCGAGACCTCCGTCACTCTACCCTCAAGATTATGCTCTCCGTCGCTGCCCATATGTACTGAAACTCTCGTCCCATCCTCGATCATCACAGCATCATCCTGCACAACGTGGAACATGACTCTCACGGTGTCTATCTTAGCAATGGTCGCCAGAGCCCTCCCAGGCACTACACGCTCTCCCACATTCACGCCGAGATATGTGAGAACGCCTGAGATTGGTGAAGTGAGCTGTATGGTGGACTTTGATGTGGCAAGATCCGCCTCGGCAACATCGAGGGCGGTCTTCGCCGCATCGAGCTCTCTTTCAGATATCGCACCCTCCCTGTATAACGGGAGAAGCCTCTGATACTCCCTCCTGGCATTCTGATAAGCTGCTTTAGCCTGCATGTAACGGCTCGATGGACTGTCCTCCTCAAGCTCGATAACAGTCTCATCCTTATCGACGATCGTACCCTCTTTAAAATACAATCCGACCACTCTGTCGGGAAAGCTTGAGGAGAGCTGTGCCTGGATCATACCCTGTACCTCACCCGCATACTCTTTCCAGACTTCTATTTCACCCCTCGCCACCTCCTCTACATCCACCGGCACCCCGAGTTCGGCCTGGATGGCATCCACATCCTTCACCTCCTCCCTCCTGCCGAAGGTGACCATCCTGTATGCGATGAACAGTAGCAGCAGAACCAGAAAGGCAGTTAGTTTCGGTCTTCTTCGCATCGTCAATCCCCAATGTGTCAGAACTAATTCTAACTTAATTTGATTGGGAGGTCAACAGTTAGTCCGTTCCATACTGCTATATCCCCTCCAGGTATCCCGATGGCCACCCCGAAAAAACCCCTCATGAGCATTATGGTCCCACGCAAATTGGGTAAGCAACCTGAGAACCTTTTTCTAATCGATCAGCCTTTGATGATGAGGTTTTTTCTTGGCGAGAGTAGCTCTTTTTTCAGGGTAAGTTTCCTTCCGGACATGACGGAGATGCGCTCTCCCAGATCATAGTAATCGGTGAGATATTCCAGTCGGGAGAAGGTGAAAAGACCCTGATACTGCTCAACAGGTCGGTATATATAATACGGTAAATCGGGTCGGTCAGTCGTATTCTCGATAATGAAAAGCAATCCGTCTTCCCGCAGGATCCTGTTGATTTCTTTGATAGTAAGTGAGAGTTCCTTTTCTGAAGTGATACAGCCAAGAACGAGGCATATCCAGACGACGTCCACAGACGATTCTGACAGTGGGATCACTCCTTTCTCCAGCAGCAAGTATTCTACGTTATCCGTTCTTGGGGCCATATCGATCAGGGCGGCAATGGGATCTACACCGATCGCCCGACCCTGGATCAGTTTCGCCAGATCTCGCGTGAAACGCCCCGTACCACAGCCGTAATCCAGCACTACACGCTCATATCCATTCAACCGCGATTCGAGAAGAGGGAGCAGGATCGATTTCTGCCAGAGGGTCACATTATCGAATTCATCCTCGGAATGGTCCGTGTTGAGTACAGACAGCCTGCCGTATTCTCTCACCCTGCGCTCCCAGTACTCCAAGCCGGACATTTTATTCCTTTGGTCGTTTGGTATGACGTGTGAGAGGAACTTTTCTCCATACTCCAGTAGCCGTCTTATCATGATCAGTATATCCCATCATCCTGACGATTTACTCTATATTGCTCCTTCCCTATACAGCATGCATGAATTGTTCCAATATCCTCTGAGCGGGAAATCTACCTGGAATAGAAAGTGCACCAGGGCCCTCAATAATCCGCTATCTCTCTCCTCTTGCCCAGCGTGGCATAGAAGCTGCCGCCTAGATGATGCAGCGTGAGAAGCTCATCATCTTCTATACACCAGGCTACATCGAAGAGCGAGGAGTCCACCACCACCAACTCCACATCGCAGACAAAAAGAGAGTGGTCCCCTGCGATCACCTCATTGCCAACTCTACACTCGATATGGCCGATACACTCCTTGATATGGGGAGCTTTCACTACTCCGCCTGCGACAGCGGTGAGATTCGCCTCTTTGAATTTGTCGACGTCCCTCCCGCTTACCGTTCCACAGAAAATGACCTCTCTGGCCATACTAACCGTCGGGACGTTTAGAACAAGCTCCTCGCTTTCCTGGATAAGCCTGAAGGAGTGACGCTCGGGCGCAATCGACACCGCCAGCTTAGGAGGATCATGACTGACGGGTGTGTGCCAGGCTATTGTCATGACATTGGGTTTCCCCTTCCTCTGAGTGGTGACAAGAATGACCGGCCCGTGGTTTATAAGCCTGTTATAACGCTTCTTATCTATCTCCTCTTTCATCTTTGCCCTCCATTTTAATGCGCCTTTGGGAATCCATGTAACCGTCTCATTCTATGCCAACTTGCTTTCAAGCTCCTCCTGTGTTTAAAAAGACCGCCCGAAGTTAGAAGTCTTTGTGGTGAAGCGTTATTCGATCCGCCAGTTGTACTCTATGGGGCAGGCCTTCTTCAGCATCGCTCCCACAACGCAGTATTTCTCTGTAGAGAGTTCGATAGCCCTTTTTATATCCTCCTCCTTAAGGTCCTTCCCCTTGAATACGTAAGTAAGGCTGATCTTCGTGAAAACTTTCGGATGCTCGCTCGAGCGTTCCGCATCGATCTCCATCTCCATACTCTCAACCTGGGCCCTCTTCTTTTTAAGTATGGAGATGACATCCATGCCCGTGCATCCGCCGAGACCCAGAAGCAAAATTTCCGCTGGTCTCGGCCCCCTCCCCTTTCCCCCGAACTCCGGAGATGCATCCAGTGTGACCTTCAGTCCCTCGGGAGTCGAGCCTTCGAATGTGAGATCCTCTGTCCATTTCACACGATATGACATGCATTACCCCCTTCTTCCCTATGTTTACTCACCCGCTCACTCTGGCGTAAGTAGCGTTCCGGTAGCTTTTCTCATAGTCGCGTAAGCTACGTTATACCTGTAAACTGCCTCGAGATAGTTGGTCTTCGCTCTCTGGAGTGCCAGATGGGCATCCCTCACCTCGAGCTGTGTTGACAGTCCGTTCTCATAACGCACCTTCGCAAGCTCGTATGCCCTTTCAGCCTGTTTCACGGTGGCCTGCTGGGCACGGATCTCTTCCTGGGTGCCTGTAAGATCAGTATATGCCTTCTCGACTTCAAGCCTCACCAGCCTCTCGAGCTTCTCATCCTCGAATCTGGCCATCAGGAGTTCGGCCCTGGCCTGATCCACCTGACCCTTCCTCCTCCTTCCGTCGAATATGGGGATATCGAGCGCCAGACCTGCACCCCAGCTTCTGACGACCTCCTCGCTATCAGGGATGAGCTGAGGACTCGCGGCCGCCACGCCATAGTTTGTGAAAAACGATATGATTGGGTACTTCTCAGCTTTCCTGATCGAGAGTGATTTCTCCATCATGTCAACATTGAGGCGGGAGGCCGCCAGATCCGGCCTCTGTTCCATAGCTCCGCCAATACACTCCTCGAGGCTGACTTGTGACGGCTCGTATCTGAGTTCATCCACGAGCTCTATCTCCGTATCGTAAGGTATATTTATTATCCTCTTGAGGTCGGCGAGTGCGATAGAGTAATCATTCCGAGCTCTGATTAAAAGTGGCCTGGTATTCTCATACTCCACATCTGCCCTCAGTAGATCGAATTCGGAAGCGGTTCCACTCTTGTAGAATGAGTTGACCTGATCCCTGTTTGCACGGGCCTGCTCCAGTGCGAGCTCCCAGACCGCTGAGACCTCCCTCGCCAGCAATGCCCGATAATAGGCCAGCTCGGTATCATAGCATACCATTTCAAGAGAGGTTCTCTGGCGGTTTCTGGATATATCGAGGAAGAGCCTTGCCGCATCCAGTGCAGAGCCTATCCTGCCGAAGGTGTAAAGCGGCTGTGTCACGAGAAGATTCACGTCGTATTGATTCGGTTCACCGATCCTTATCTGCTGTACCTCATCGTTCATCCTGAAGAAGATGACCGGCAGCTGGATGTTCCTGGTGTAATTCGTCTGGATGTTAACTTGTGTTAAGGCATCACCCATGACCTCTGTTACCCTGCCTCTCGCGTAGTTGACTCCTTCTCTTGCTGCAAGAGCATCCGGGTTTCTCTCAAGCGCCATGTTCACAGCTGCCTCCAGGGTGAGCATAAGCTTCTTTGTGGAAGCATCCTTCGCATCCAGGGCGCTAAGGAAAGAGAATCTCAAGGTTATAATGATAAAAGACAGAATGACAGGCATTATTCTCAGCATGCTGCATCTTTCGCTCTTCACGTCAGCCTCCGTCGATTTGATTTCACTACCCTTAGAAACGTAAAAAAGGACTCCCAGTCCGAGGACTGGTCAGGGAAGAACCATCTAACCTGATCTTTTCATGCAATCGGTTACGCTAAATATACAAAATATATATCCCAAGGGGAATATCGCTGTTGTGGCGAGCTCTTCAGATTGATGAGTCGAAAAAAAAGAGCGGGCACCTATCTTGAGCCCGCTCTTTCTGTCTCACTCGTAGTTCTCAGTGGATATACGCTTCCAGTTTCCTCCTTCGTGAAGCATGCCTCAGCCTTTCAAGTGCCCTCTCCTTGATCTGTCTGACCCTCTCCCGGGTTATCCCCAGAATCGCTCCGATTTCCTCGAGAGTCATGGGGTCCCTATCTCCGAGTCCGTAGTACAGGTTGAGTATCTTAGTCTCCCTATCCTTGAGTGTTCCGAGGATGTCTTCTATCACTTCCACCCTGATCTTGTCGAAGGCGACTTCATCAGGTCGGTGCTCTTCCTCATCCGGGAGACACTCGATAAATTTCCGGTCATCATCTCCCATGAAGAGCGGATTATCGAGAGATAGAGGGGTCTTGAGGATAGCGAGAAGTTTTCCCACCTCATCCTGGTTGATTTCCATCTCCCTTGAGATCTCAACGAGTGAAGGTTCCCTGCCGAGCTCCTGAGTCATCGTACTTGAAGTTTTCTTGATCCGGTGAAGAGCATCAGCCCTGTTAATAGGAACCCGGAAAATCCGGGACTGCTCGGCAAGCGCTTGAAGAATAGACTGTCTTATCCACCATACCGCATAAGAGATAAAGCGTATCCCTTTTCTCTCATCATACCTGAGGGCCGCCTTGATGAGCCCGACATTGCCCTCAGCGATCAGATCTGTCAGTGACAAACCTCTATTCTGATATCTCTTTGCGACGGTGATGACAAAGCGAAGGTTAGACCTGATGAGTTTCTCGAAAGCGGCCTGATCACTTTTCTTTATCCTCCTGGCGAGCTTTTTCTCCTCATCATGGTCGATGAGGGGGTAGGATTCGATCTCTTTGAGGTAGATGTCAAGTACTTCGTCCTTGAACTCGGTATCCTTGACTCCGGCCTTGTTCATAAGCCTATCTGCCCTCCTTTGAAAAAGCGTACACCCGTACCGGTGAAAAGATGTTAACCGCTTTTTTTCCTTGTTTTCTTCTTCCTCCTTTCCAGCCGGCTCTCGATGAGGTCCATTGCCTTGCCAAGAGAGATGTTCCGGGCGATGGCGATCTCAGAGGCCAGCAAGTTGTAGACCTTGTCGTATATCCGCCTCTCCGTCATCGAAAGCTTACCTTCCTTGAAGCCCTTGTATAGCTCCCGAATGACCCTCGCACTTCCCTCTGCAGTACCATCCTTGAGTTTTCCTTCTATTCTGAGGATCCTAATTCGGTGTTTCCTCGGAAGCCCCCTTCGTGGACCATCAAGGATTTTCAGTATCTTAGATGCAGTCCTTGTCGAAATCGGCTTCCTCAGACCGGAGAGATCCACATTTTCGACAGGAATGAAGATCTTGGTCTTCTTGAAGAGAGTGTCTATCTCGAGGCATGTAATCTTCTCCCCATTTACCTCCTTCACCTGATGACTTATTACATAACCGGCTCCATATTGAGGGTGCATCACTTTATCATTCAGGCTGAATGGACATTCCATACGAAACCCCTTCCGCTTATAGTAAAGGTTTGATGTATTGAAATTATGGGCCAGACAATGTCTTGCACTTCGGTGGGCCTACTTAAATTTGAGGTGGTCGTGCTTAAGATAACCTTATTAGTAATAAAAGTGCTCTTTGACCTGCTTGCTATCGATTTCTCCGCGCTGATAATTCTGGAAGAATTCTTGTGTGCTTACCTGTCTATAATTATATTACGAAATCCGAATAATGTCAAATCCTGGACGATTTTTAATTGAAAGTGTGGCAAAATGAAACACTAATCTCACATAAACACGTTTATTCCTTACGTTTATATTCAACCCCATTATTATTTTACAATTTTCAACCTCTTTTGTTCCATTTCCTAATCCTCAAAAGGCTAATTTCGAGAGAGGAAATCATTAAAATTACTTTTCGAGGGAGCTTTTTAATATTTCGAAAACCAGATCATCATAGCTCATCCCAAAAGCTCGTGCTTCGGCCGGCATATCCGAGAGCTCTGTCATTCCCGGAATCGAGTTTACCTCAAGAACATAGGGTCTTCCAGAGGTGTCAATCTGCATATCGACCCGGGAGAAGCCCACAATGCCAAGCACCCGGTGGGCTCGTGTCGCATGCATTTGAGTCTCTGCATACACACGTTCATTCAGTCGTGCCGGACAGATGAACTCGGTCATCCCGCTGGTATACTTCGCCTCGTAATCGTAGAATTCCTTACTGGGAACAAGCTCCAGAACCGGGAGAGGCCGGGCGCTTCTGCCGGTACCAAGTATGCCGACGGTGACGCACTTACCGCTTATGTACCGTTCAACGAACAGCCCCTTATAGTGATCCCTCTCTGCGTCTAAGCTCTCCAGGAATTCTTCCCTCCCGTGGACGATTACGACGCCAAGGCTTGAGCCCTCATCAACCGGTTTCAACACCATCGGGTACTTAAGCAGGGCCTCTGCCTCTCTCGCAGCTTTTTCGGCCTCCCACTCCCTCTCAAGAACCAGGTATTCAGGAGTCGGAATGCCTTCATGGAGAAACAGCTTCTTCGAGACTACCTTGTCCATGGATAGTGCGCTGGCCAGGACTCCAGAACCCGTGTAGGGAATTTTGAGCTGTTCGAGAACCCCCTGTATAGTACCATCCTCCCCACCCCTGCCATGCAGAATGATGAATGCGATATCGAATCCACCGTTTTTAATAACATCCACCGCATCATCCCGCACATCCAGCGCAACAGCATCGAATCCCTGCCTCAGCAGGGACTCATGAACCTTTTTCCCGGATCTGAGGGAGACCTCCCTCTCACCCGAGGTCCCGCCCATGATCACACCAATCTTTTTTCCCTCGAAGGATTCTCTCCCTTTCATGATGCCTCACAGATAGTAATTCGGAGACTCCCTCGTGATGTCAACATCATGGGGGTGGCTCTCCTTCAACCCATGTGTAGTCTGCCTTATAAAACGGGCTTTCTTCCTGAGCTCGACGAGGTCTTTCGCTCCGCAATAGCCCATGCCGGCTCTGAGACCTCCTATCATTTGGAAAATAGTATCGGAGACGGGTCCCTTATACGGGACTCTTCCCTCGATCCCCTCGGGAACGAGTTTCTCCTCCGGGACATCTCTTTCCTGGAAGTACCTGTCCCTGCTTCTGCCCTCCTTCATGGCACCCATCGAACCCATTGCCCTGTAAACTTTAAAGCTTCTGCCTTCGTAGAGTATCTTCTCACCGGGGCTCTCTTCGGTGCCGGCAAGAAGGTTACCAATCATCACGGAGTGGGCGCCGGCAGCGAGCGCTTTCACCACCTCACCTGAGTATCTTATGCCTCCATCGGCGATGATTGGCACACCGTGCTTCTGGGCAGCTTCCGCACAATCCATGATGGCTGTCAACTGCGGCACACCGATTCCGGCAACCACCCTTGTCGTGCATATAGAACCGGGGCCAACCCCCACTTTCACAGCATCGGCCCCCCGTTCGATGAGAGCCCTGGTAGCCTCCGCTGTCGCGACATTCCCCCCGATTACCTGCAGATTACCGTGCTCCTCCTTGAGTTTCTCAACCATCTCCAGGACCATCTCGGAATGGCCATGCGCCGTATCGACTACTATCACATCGACACCGGCATCAACCAGAGCCTGTACCCTTTCACGAGTCTCCGCTGACACCCCGACAGCAGCCCCAACCCTCAGGCATCCCATCTCGTCCTTGCAGGCGTTGGGGAACTGTTCCCTCTTCCTGAGGTCCCTGACGGTTATGAGCCCTTTCAGGTAACCTTTGTCATCCACAATCGGAAGTTTTTCTATCCTGTTCTCGTGCAGAATCCTCTCAGCTTTCTCAAGGGTCGTGCCCACGGGAGCGGTTATGAGGCTTTTCTTCGTCATTACATCACCGACGAGGCGGTCGAGCCGGGTTTCAAAAAGAAGATCCCTGTTTGTGACTATACCTAAGAGTCTTCCGTTCTCATCAGTTATGGGTACTCCCGATATTGCGAACTTAGACATGACCTGATGAGCTTCCCTGATGGTCCTATCAGGCCTGAGAGTCACAGGATTTCTTATCATACCGCTTTCTGACCTCTTCACCCGGTCTACGTCCTTTGCCTGATCCTCGATCGCCTGGTTCCTGTGGATGATACCGATCCCACCCTCCCGTGCCATGGCAATGGCCATTTCCGAGCCTGTGACAGTATCCATCGCGGCACTTATTATTGGGATGTTGAGTTCCAGGTCCTTTGTGAGCATCGTCTGCACATCTGCCTTTCCCGGAAGAATTTTGGAAGGCCCCGGGACCAGCAAGACGTCATCGAATGTGAGACAAATTCTCATATCTTTCTCAACCACGCTAAACTCCTCCTTTCCTCAAATCATGAGTATAGTATGATGATCGGAAACGGTTTAGATTCCTGAGTCACCGGTCTTTTTGACAGAAAGGGCCCACGAGGATACTGAATGGCTTCTGTGGGCCCTTGTTCATATCGTTTATGGTTTGATAATATTATTGGGCATAATTTACTGCCTTACTATTTCTCTGTCAATAATAAGTGCTTGAGGACTTTCCCCGTTTTTCCTTGAACTTAGAGCCTTTAAGTGAGTCGTGAGAACAGTGGGACCCTCTCGGACAGCGAATGTCCCTTTTCACTTCCCGATGCTCGGCTGCTGCCTCCCACTTTGAAATTCGTCGAGGATTTCACAGGCTGCCGCTGTTATGGAGGCCGGGGGCAAGTCACACACGTATCTGTCGGCGTAAAGTGCTCTATAGGTGACCGACTGAGGATACCATTCTCTGAAGGAGGGCACTAGTCTTGAGTACATGGCAACGACAGGTTTTCCTACGGCATCAGCGATGTGCACGATGGAGGTGTCAGGGCTTATTACGAAGAGACAGTGGCTGATTAAAGAGGCTGTCTCGAGGATGCTGCACCCGGATGGGCCCTTGATGATGAGGCTCCTGTCCCCTCCCCCGGCGATTGATCCGGCTTCTTCATCCCTCCCTGGAGCCCAGAGTATGACAGTGGGCATCCCTGATCTGGCACTCAGCTGTGAGGCCACCTCCCTCGCCTGGGGCTTACCCATGTCCCTCTTCCTGCCGCCTGCGAAGGGATTCAGCACGATGAAACCACTCCGTCTGAGACCATGATCGGCCATGAACCTCTCCACCCTCGCATCAGGCTTTTTCCCAAGCACGATGTATGGTCTCCTGTCTTCCCGCTCGGCCGAAATCCCGAACACCTCGAGGAATCTCAGCATGTGGCAAACCATTGGCGTGCGGTAATCCCTCTCGATGCCGAGTACGATGTTGTAAAAGGATCTGCTTGAGGCATCCATCATGCCCATCACCTTTGTTGCTGACGGCGCTGCCAGGTTTGCGATTATGCCACCGGTCAGGGAAGGGTTCAGGTTGAGATTTAACAGAACGTCATATCTCTCTTTCCTCGCTTTCATGGCCTCCAGGAATGTCCGCAGCGGATTGCGGCTTCTCCCGTATGTCCAGGTGATGTTCCCGTCATTCTGGATGACGCTCAGGTTGTCCGGTCCCCCGAACACGCCTATCTCCACACCGGGCAATCGCCTCTTCAGGGCACGGAAAAGCGGGGTACTCACAATCATGTCACCGAGCTGATCGAGTCTGAGTATCAGGATCTTTCGCACTTCTTCAGGCTTAACACTGCCGCTCTTCGGCTTGTTCCTGAAAAGGAGCCTTAAGGGCGGTCTCCAGAGCTTCTTGTTGAGCAGTTCAAGCCTTTTCAGGAGATTCACCGCTAGCCCCATGGCTGAATTGCAGGTCGCTCAGTTTCCTGTAGAGTCCGTTTTTCCCTAACAGCACATCGTGTGTGCCTTCTTCGACTATCCTACCGCCGTCGAGCACGATTATCCTGCTGGCGTTTTTTACCGTCGAAAGCCTGTGCGCTATGACGATCGCGGTCCGATTCATCATGAGCCTGCCAAGGGCTTCCTGGACCAGCAGCTCGGATTCGGAATCGAGTGAGCTTGTCGCCTCGTCGAGGATAAGTATGGGGGGATTCTTGAGGACCGCACGTGTTATCTGGATTCGCTGCCTCTGCCCACCGGAAAGCCTGACGCCGCGGTCTCCTATGACGGTGTCATATCCTTCGGGAAGCTCCTTGATGAACATGTGCGCGTTGGCTGTGATTGATGCCCTGATAATATCATCTTCCGTGTAACTTTCAACGCCGTAGGATATGTTGTTGCGTACGGTGTCGTTGAAGAGGATGGTCTCCTGAGTGACGATCCCCAAAAGGCCCCTGTAAGAAGCGAGGTCGAACTCTCTTATGTCGACACCATCGAGAGTTATTCGGCCGGATGTGGGATCGTAGAACCTGGCGATGAGATCGGCTAGGGTGGTCTTCCCGACCCCGCTCGGTCCAACGATGGCAACGACTTCCCCCTTGGCTATCCTGAGGTCGATGTCTTCGAGAACCGGCTCGTGGTCGTAGCTGAAAGATACGCCTTCAAGGGACAACCCCGACCTCACGGTCGAGACACTCCTTCTGCCTGATATCACAGTCGGCCTCTCGTCCAGAACACTGAAGACCCTTCTCGCCGCGGTTATGCCCTCCTGGATCACCGCATTTACCTTGCTGAGGTTTTTTATCGGTGACATTATCGAGTACAGTGCGAACACGAAAAGCATGAACTCATCTGCCGCAAGCCCTTTCCCACTCAGCACCTCCCTCCCGCCGAACCAGAGCACCACAACCATGCCGGATATGCCGAAGACCTCGTTCATCGGGCCAATCACCTTTCCTGCCAGCTCTAGCTTTCTCATCGACGAGAAGTACTTCATGGTCTGCCTGGAGAACTTATCCAGCTCCATCTTCTCCATGGCAAAACCCTTGACTACCCTGATACCTGATATCACTTCCTGCAGAATCGAGGTTATTGTTGCCATCTTCTCCTGGGATCTCTCCGCGTATTTCCTTATGCTCCCGCTTATGGCCCTCACTATGAATATGGTGCCGAATGTCACGCCGAAAGCTATCAGGGTCAGCTTTATGCTGAGCACTACAATGAGGAAGAGAAACACCACCACAAGCATCGGGTCCCTGAAAAGCCCGAGAAAACTGGTTGTGATGGCGCGGTTTATGACCGTGACATCGTTGGTGATCCTCGAAATGAGTGTACCCGTGCTCGACCTGTTGAAATAATCAAGCGACAGGGACGTGAGGTGACCGAAAAGCTCGTTTCTGATATCCCGGGTGACGCCGTTTCCGATCGTCGCCAGAAAGAAGTTATTCAGGAAGTAGAACAGATTCTTCAGGAGGAATATCACAAATATCGTAACGCAGAGGACCAGGAGGGTCTTCTCCTTGCTGTCCCTCACTATAAACCCTTCTACGGTGCTGATTATCTCGTTCTTGATCCTGTTTTTCGCCTCGAGGAGGTTGCCCGCCTGCTGGGGTATAGCAGGCAGGGACTGACCCGGTATCAGCGATCTCTCATCCGACACATCACCTGCTGGCCGGTCGGGGATCCGCGGCAGCGTCTCGTTGACGGGACTCTCCATAGACTTTTCAGGGTAGAAGATGATCTTGAAAAGAGGGGATATGGTCAAGATTGAGAAGCTCGAGAAGATCGTGAAAAGGAACGTGAACGAGATGGACAGGACAAACTCCTTCCAGAACGGTCTCAGGTATGATAGGATCCTGAAGAACACTTTCATGTCGCTGTCGGCCCCCTCTGCCCTAAGTCAAGCGTCTTGATAGCCTCGTCCCTGTAGTTACCAGGATAAAAATTATCGTATTCGCTGATAGATAACAAGTGGGAACCTGCGTTCGGCTCTCTGGCCGGGACTTCTTCTGAGGCGCCATTTTGCCGATGGATCCAGCCAAAGCCTGAAGGCTATTTAGAAGCGGCTGAGAAAACTTAGGCGTAGGACACCCTCTCATCAAGCTGAAATCATCTCCTCATGTGCTTTGCAAAGATCCTTTCCGCCTCCGAGCTGGGCCTCAAGCATCTCCTCCTGCCAGTGGGCGTTGAAGAGCCTGCAGGTCGGGTCGTCACAGAAGGGTGATCCTGTGGCGTGATAGAAGAGGGCCTGCAGCAGGTAACCTTTCATTACCTCGGTCATTCTCTCGTCTTCGTAATCGAGGTATCTGCCTCTCAGCGCTTTTAGGATCTCCTCCTCGCTTGTACCATCTTTAACGAAGCTCTTCGCAAGGTAATACTCCCTCGGTTTTGCTGGCGCCACGACGAGACCCGTGCTCGATACGATGCATGGCAGGGCATAGAAGGATGTCCGCGCGTGGTAGCTTCTGTCATGTTTTTGAAAGGTCCCCATCAGTCGATAGGTTATTACGATATGAAGCGTATCTGTATCGAAAGCCTCAGACCCGGCTGACTCCCGGATGGCTGCGGCATAGATCCCTGCTAGAAGTCCGGCATCATAAAGTAAACCCACAGGCTGGGCGCTTCCCTCAATCATCCTTTCCTCGACCCTAATCTCCCCTAAAAGCGGGACTTCTCCTTTTTTCCTTTTGGGCAGGTCTATCCTGAAAACCCTCGAAGCAGCCAGCTCTTCGGCGAAGTCTCTTTTTATATCGCCTTCCGAGACCGAAGACCAGACATCTCGTGGTCCTTTTACTTCGAGGGCCGGTCTCATCCTCGCGAGGCTGGACCCAAGGGAAGTAATATCAATACCGGGAAGTGTTCCCTCTTTCCAGAGAATGACCTCCCTTGGAAACGAGGGGTCAGGCATGGCATCAATACCTCTATTTGAGGGCTTCCGCGGCCACCTCCGCAGCCCTTATCCCTGAGAGGAGCATGCCACCGAAGGTGGGGCCCATTCTCGGCAGGCCGTAAGTCGTAGAGACCGCCATGCCACAGACAACGAGCCCCGGATGCACTTCACCAGTGTGCTCAACTATCAGATCCTCGGATCTGTCGACCCACATACCACCCTCACCCCTGGTCTTTAAAATCCCTCTGCTCTCGAGCATTCGCACGACACAGGCATCATGCCCGGTGGCATCCAGAACGAGGCTGGATTCTATCGCGATGGGATCCACGCATGTAATCTCCCTCGGCAACGCCGTGACAGGACTCCAGTTTATCACGACACCGCTCACCCTGTCACCTTCTCTCAGCACAACATCCTCGAACTTGCTCATGTTTGCGAACTTCACTCCCGCGTCACATGCGGAGGCGATGAGCTTCGAGCAGGCGTGAGGGCCATCTGCGACATACAGACCGTTACTCACACTCTTATACGGTATGCCGAGATCATCCATGACTTCCTGAGCCGGGGCTCTGATGGTGAGCTTGTTCATGAGATAGCCGCCAATCCAGAACCCCCCGCCTAAATAGTTGTTCCTCTCCACTATCAAAACCTTCTTGCCCCTTCGCCCAAGCTCCTTGCCGGCCATGAGACCGCTGGGACCGGCGCCTATTATTATCACATCGCTCTCGACGTACTCCTGGAACTGCTTAGCGAACTCACCGACGATCGCCCTCGTGACATCCTTCTCACCAACCTTGCTGAAAATCTTCTCCGCCATAGGATACTCTCCTTATCCGTCACCGAAATACGGTCACTTCAAAATGACGTATCAATTTCTCCAATTCACTTTATCTTTAATTTCGACTGAATTATGCTCTGATTACAAAACCTCCTTCGGCAAGTGAGTAAATCACTTTATCTTTTACTGTGATTTAATCATCTGCCGATTCCTAAACCCCCGGTATGTTTGCGGATTCTTAATATGATACTATTGTGCTATTCAGTCAAGATGAAGGACGGGTGGTGTTCTCTGTTTCCGAGATCAGGAAAGAGTAAATCTTGCGAGTCAGGTTTAATGGCACCGGTCTTAGTGCTGCGTTCCCCCAGACCCCCACAGAGTGGTCGCTTCCCAGAGTGATAATATGTTACCGTAATTGCGAACGCGACCACTTAGCTTAAAGCTCTACCGTGTCCCGAGTCTGCGAACTTGTCGTGGGAGCATTTGGGAAAACATCCCAATCGAGCAGGAAGGGGCAGGAAACCTAAATGGATAGGCTGGATTCTCTCACATTCGGCTTCCGGGTAAGAATCAATGCGGCTGAAAATTTCGCTACGTAGTTGACCGTCTGACGGGGGAATAGGCCCGCTCTCGCAAGTTTCCAGAAGTCCGTGCTTCCTCCAAGGAGTATCGCTGTACGGACCCTGCTTTCACCTGCATTATATGCTGCGAGGGCAAGCTCGAGAGTACCGAATTCCATGTACAGATCCCTGAGGTATCGCCCTGCGGCATGAGTGGATTTGACGAAATCCTGCCTCTCATCAACATGCTCATCAACACGAAGGCCGTAACGCTTCGCCGTCTCTTCTATAAACTGCCAGGGACCGACGGCGTTTGCACGGGAGCGCGCGTTCATCTTGAAACCGCTCTCTACATAAGCCAGGATCAGCATCTCGGCCGGAAAGCCGTACTCGTTGAGAACGGGTCCGAGGACATGGACGTACCTGCCCGCTTTGTGGAGGCCTTTCCTGAAGTCCCGTCTTCCTGAGGTGGTGAATACATCGAGATACTTCTTCACGGGAACGGGAAGCAACAGCCGGGTGCCACGTTTCTTGCTTGCCTTCTCCTCCCTCATAACATTTATCATAAGAGCTGACACCTGGACGTGATTCCTGGGAGCTGCGATTGAGAATGAGGGGATAACGGGAGCCTCTCTTTTGTGGCAGACGTTTGCAACACCTTCGGTCGTCCAAAAAGTTAACATCCCCGTGAAACGAAGGATGAGGATGACCAAAAGCAAAATTGCAAAGAGTGGTATCTTACGTCTGATCATCTTCTGTTAAAACCTCCCGATTAGAAATCGGTCTCTGAGTGAGCGAGTAAAATAGCCAGAGAGGGAGGCCTCTTGCCCTCCCTCCTTCTTTTTCAGACACTGGTGCTAATGCCGAAATCCCCCTTTCCTTATTCAGGAAAGGGGGAGTATTTTTATCATGTAATAGTATACTATATTTTGCAAGAAAATTCAAGCCCAATTTTGCAACTTACATTATTATAACAAGTTATGAAATTTTTTGAAGATACCATTAGTGTTGAAATAAGTTCATAATGAGCCGCTATCCCCGAAAATGAAGAAATGTATTCGAGCTTGCCATTGGTATGCTCCACATATGGTATTTACTTTCTTCCCGGTACAGCATGTGCGATTTGTGCCAAGGATGGCTCTTTCAGACGACATACCGCACCTTAGTGCTGCGTTTCACAAATACGGTGACGTATCTTGGAAGTGAAACGCAGCACTTC
>JBHIFB010000035.1:0-25954 GCA_046760905.1 Candidatus Glassiibacteriota bacterium
AAGAGTTATCTAGACAATAGATACCACCGCCATATAAAGTGGCTTCGTTTTCCCAGATCATGTTATTTTCAATGGTTGGAGATGAATTGTTCACGCTACAAATACCACCGGCCCGGCTGGCCGAATTCCTAGTGATCGTGTTGCCTGTGATGAAGGGCGAGGAGTTGTTGTAGCAATAGATTCCGCCGCCATAATAGGATGTGTTATCTATGATAATATTGTCTCTGATTGTGGGGGAGGAGCCGTTTAAGTAAATTGCACCACCGTTTTCCCCATACGCCCACGCATTTCGAATCATGAAACCCTCAAGCACGGAGTTCGAATCCTCTCCGCTTTGGAAGTTGAATCCGCGATGGATGTAAGGCCAGCCCCCACAGTTAATAATGCAGGTCTGGGGTCCATTCTCCGATTTTAACACGATTGCTTTTCCCAGGAAGTCAATGTCCCGGTTCCCGTCTCCGGTGTAAGTTCCATCTGCCACAAGCACCGTATCAAAATCAACAGCTTCATCGATCGCCGCTTGGATCGTGGGATATTCATCCGGAACATGGTGAGTGGTAGCCTGAAGCAGAGACACGGAAAATAGGAAAATTGCAACTGTCACAGTAAAATTGAAAATGCGCATGGTGTTCCTCTTTCAAAACCTGTTTCATCTAGCCAAATCTTTCTATATAAATTATACCATAAAATATTGGAGGAGGTCAAGTTGACACGCTCAGCCTTTTGCCCAATCGATGGTCACTTGCTTTCGCCTTATTTCATATTATTTTTCAAGTTACAATAAACACCTGACGCATCGCATTAGGTATCGCCGTCTCGATATCTATCCTTATAAATCCGCTTGGACTATTTCGGCGGGGGAGGGGGCTGATCCTTTGGCATATTCTTCCTGAGTATATCAACAGCACGCTCGACACTGCCGGCCTTGCCTTCATCCAGCTTCCAGCCCGATTGACTGATCCGGTTCGAATGAGGCCTGAAAGGCATTATGCAGCTTTCCAGCTTCTCTCCGACAATCTCGATCTGATCCAGATCCACGACGCCCATGCCAAGGCGTCTGAGGTATTCCAGATATCCAATCTCTTTTGGGTCAAAACCCATGATTCGGGCAGTGACTGTGTCGACGCTCAGGAAGTCGGTGCCGGTGATGATGAGGCCGAGGTCAACAGGAGTTCCGTTCGTGGGGCCGTTTCCTTCCATGCCGATTGTGCCGTCTATGACCGAGAGGTGGGGATAGGTGAGCGGAGTTAGTCGGGCGAGGGTCATGTTGATGGCGGGGTGTCCACAGTGAATCGCCATCTTGTCGCTTCTTGCAATGAGGGAAGAATCTCTATCTGCCAGGCCATCAACGGACCTTTGGGAAGCGGTCTGCTTGAGCATGCGAGTTGAGAAGAGCTGCCATGCAAGGCCACCGAAAGTCCTGAGAGTGCCGAGTTCGTCCCTTATGAGGCTTCCTACTATCATGTTCTTGAGTGATAGGGTGACGATGACGACATCGTGTGTTTTCGGGGGGCAGACTGAAATCCGGAAATCACTCTCGACGACCGTCCTTGCGATGCGAACCTCCAGATCCTTTAGGTCTGTATCGAATATTCGCGCAGGGATCCAGCGATCCCTGTTGAAATCGATTAGCTTCACGCCATACTCATCGACCAAGGAAAAGTATCCGAAGTTCCTGTAACCGTCGAATGTATCTCTCATGCTGGCACCTTCCCCGATCATGATCTCTGCATCAGTCCTATCCCTTAGGAATTGTAGGACCCCTCTGAGTGCATCGACATGGGTAGCTGCAAGCTGTTTCGTCGTCGAAACCAGGTTTGGTTTAACTAGAATACGACTTCCGAGTTTAATTTCCCCCTCGATTGCAGAGAGAGCCCGCAAGATCGCTGATTTTCGATCATCTTTCCTACTACGAAAGATTGCCACTCGAGACATTTCGTATCTCCTTGTCACCATATAACCTACGTGAAAATTCATGGTGAGTCAAGTAGGGTAAGTAATTTGACAAAATCGCTTAAAAATGTTATTTTATTGAGGTTATAATACACATATTTAAGACAAAGTATGTATTTAAAGTGTAATATTTAATCACATCACCCCCATGAGCGATTCAAGACGACAGCTTTTAGAAGAATTAAACCTCCTTAGAAAGAAATCCACAGACCTCTCCTCATTGATCCAAATCGTGCTGCGCGACGATCTCACCGAGCTTTATAACAGGAGATATTTCCGCCAGAGACTCGAGGAGGAAAGGAAGAGAGTGGATGTAGACAAAGCCTCGCTGGCAATAATTATGCTGGATATTGATGATTTCAAACACATAAACGATTCTCTGGGGCATCTGAAAGGCGATGAAGTGCTGGTAAGAATCGGTAAACTCATCTCATCCTCGGTGAGATCGATCGACATAGTGTGCAGGTATGCGGGTGACGAGTTCGTTGTCATACTTCCGTCCGCTGGCAGAAGGGAAGCAGGTAAAATCTCAAGACGAATATTGAAGTCGATAACCGAGTATAACTGGGAGGCCGAAATCGGCACCTGCGACGTGAAGGTCTGTGCAAGCCTGGGCTATGCAGCCTACCCGAGGGAATCCCGTACTATGGAAGAATTGATCCAGAAAGCGGACACAGCTCTTTATGCCTCGAAGAAGGAGAAGATTGGCCCCAGCGTAGCCGGAATCGACTATTCCTCTCACGGGTTTCGTCCGGTGTGGAACGAGGATTCCCTTATCCCGTTTCTCGAGAGAAAAGCCGAAACGGTCAGGCTTACGAAACTGCGTGAGCAGGCAGGGTCCGGGAAGCCTTCATTCGTCCTGGTGGAAGGCCCCTCAGGCTCAGGGAAAACACGCCTCGTAAAAGAGTTCCTGAAGAAACTCGATAATGTGGATTGCATAGTATGCAAGGGCTCGGCCACTGTGGGTACTGCTCAGATGCAGCTTTTCCCGGTCAGGGAAGCTCTTGCATCACTCCACCGAAACAATCCGTCAGAATTCCACTCAGCGTGCTCTGACCTCCAGATCTTTTCAATGAAACATCTTTCCAGGTTTCTTCCTCCCGGCACGCTGAACCAGCATCACCAGGAGGACGGTTTCTCGGAGCGATACCATGTCTTTGAATCCATCTCATCCTTCATCAGGAATCTTTCAAAGCTCATGCCGTTAATTTTTATCATGGAGGACCTTCAGTGGGCCGATGATGGCACAATAGATCTACTCTCGTTTTTGAAACGCCACCTGACCGATGTCAGGGTGATGATCCTTGCCACCTTGAGATCCGGCCACGAGCATTTCCTTTCCCCAGGTGATGACTCAGCAGGCAAGATGGAACTTCTTTTCGATGGACAGGGGTGGGAACTAATACAGCTGAATAATCTGAACAGATCCTCGACAGGACGCCTTGTCAAGTATTTTCTGGGGATAAGAAAAGTCCCGGCGAAACTCACGAATGACCTCTACCGCCTGACAGATGGAAATCCCATGTTCCTCCAGGAAACCCTCGCTTACCTCCTCCAGCAACATGATTGGTGAAGTCTTGAAGAAGGGTATCGATTACACGGCTGACAGTCCGGTTCTGCCACAAAGCGTCCTGGATATGATAAAGGGTAGATTCAGGGAATTGAGTTTATCTGTGAGGAGGATGCTACAGGCAGCTTCCGTCATTGGATACGAATTCCAGGTGGCCTACTTGATGGCTCTGCTTGATGAGAGGGAAGGGAAGCTGTATGACATGCTTGATGTCGCCAGGAAAGAGAACTTCGTCAAAGAGAAATATGTCCATGGGACTGAGTATTTTTCATTCAACAACAGTCTAATAAGAGATATCATATATCATGACATGAACAGCAGGAAAAGGAAAACCTATCATTTGAAAATCGGCCAGATACTCGAATCTGAGAACCGTACGGATGACGCCGCCGGCCTCGGAAGGCTCGCCTCACATTTCGAGAGCGGGGGAAGGCAGGCTAAAGCTTTCGGCTACCTTATACATGCGGCCCAGAAGGCGAAGGAGCTGTATGCGAGCAGGGAAGCCATAGGTTATCTCTCAAGAGCGCTCGAGCTATCGAAAAAATGTTCACAGGAGGAGATAGATAAAACCGAGGTAATCGAGTGCAGAGAACTACTCGGAGACCTACAATTCCAGGTTGGAAGCATTGAAAAGGCAAGGAGCAATTACTCAGAACTTCTAAAGAACGGTTGCTTAGAGAAGGAGAAGGTGATAAGGATCCAGAGGAAGATGGGTGAACTACTGGAGAGGGAGTGCAAGTACGATAAAGCTCAGACTTTTCTCTATAAAGCTCTGAACGGCGTATCCAGCAAGGAGGATCCAGAATACATGAACATAGTAATCGCCCTCTCTGTTGTCTTCATGAGGAGGGGGCAAGTAGATAAGGCACTGCACTATTGCAAGACGCTACTCGATATACCTCGTGGGAGAGAGAATGACCAGCTTAGTGCGAAGATCGATTTTATTATTGGATGTTGCCATCTGAGCAAGGGGAATGTGAAAGAAGCACTCTCATGCTTCAGAAGGAGCTTGAAGATAAGGCAGAAATCCGGAGATCTTTTATCTGTTGGATTCACGTATCTGAATATGGGAATCGCATTGTTTACAATGGGTAGGCAGAAGATTGCTTCCCGGTACTGGAACAAGGCGATTAAAATAGGGCAAAAGACGAGCAGCGCCTTCCTGGAAATGGCAGCACGCAACAACGCTGCTATCTGCTGTGATCGCACCGATGATCCTGATGCCACCCTCTCCGCTCTCTGGGAGGCATACCGGCTGGCCAGAAAAATGGGGAATCTGGTCGGGGTAGCCAGCTGCAGGAACAATATCGGTGCTCTCCATAAAGAAATGGGGAAATTCGATCAGGCTGTCATCGAATTCAAGAAGTGTCAGGACATTGCCGAGAAAATGGAAAATTTCGAACTTATTGCGAAGGCCAACATAAATCTGGGAACAGTCTACGTTGATGTCATGGAGCTTGAGAGGGCGGAAAACCATGCCTGGAAACTCCTCGAGCTCACAAGCAAGCACAACCTGAAAGTGGAGGAGGGACTGTCCTGGCGACTCCTTGGTGATGTGAATTACCAGAGGCGAAATTTCTCGTGGGCACTTGACTGCTATCATCGAGCGAGGGGATGCCATGAAGGCTTCATCCTCGATCATGACGAATCGAAGTCAATAACCGAGTTGAAGATCTTAGAAACGTCATGTATTTCAGACGATACTGATGAATGGTACAAAGATTTTGAGAAAAAATTTTCAAAGATTAGAGGCAGGAAGAAGGAATTCCACTTCCAGTCCCGCGTGAGTAAGGCCGCTGTTTTGATCGAGAAACGCAGGGATACGAAGAAGGCTGTAAGGCTGCTTCGAGAAGCCCTTGAGATCATAGGTAGGGATTCTCCAAGAACCTTGGATCTCTGGCGGGTCTGTTCGATGCTCACGAAAGCCTACTGTGCCGTTGGGGACCTTAATAGGGCTCGTGAGTCTTCAGCCCTTGCAGAGGAAGCACTGAAGCGGATACGCAAGTGCAACAAAGAAAAAAAGTACGTGAAAGCCTTCTTAGCGCGTGAGGATGTCAAAGAATTCCTCTGCTTGAAGAAGATGCTCGAAAAGAAGCATTGACAAATCGGAATAATCACTACTGATCCCGCTTTCGGTGATCGGACTTCACGGATACCTTGATATTGCTAGTTCTTCGTGTTTTTCTCCCTTGACTTTTTATCACACCATGTTTATTTTTTCGTTTAATGAAGTGTGTTCCGGAGTTTCTGATTAAAGCTTGTCATGATAAGGAAAGGGGTGATATTGTGAATAAAGGGGAACTCATCGACGAACTCGCACACAGAGGGAACTTCACGAAGAAGGATGCGAAGACTGCAGTTGACCTCATGCTGGAAACCATCAAAAAGAATACAAAGAGGGAAGGTGTACAGCTGGTAGGTTTCGGTTCCTTTAATGTAAGCAGGAGAAAAGCAAGGAAGGGGAGAAACCCACGCACCGGTGAAGAGATTCGAATTCCAGCAGGTAAAACTGTGAGGTTCAGACCCGGTAAAGAATTCAAGGAGATGCTGTAACTTCCTCTTACTATTTCTCTGAAGGGGTCAAGCTTTAGAAGCAGACATTCTGGAACACATTTTCATGTGAAAGCTCCTCCATCGAGGGGCTTTTCATTTCTTGCTCATCCACTCAGAGGCGCGTGAGCTCTTTCAGCTCCTGGAGTTTCCTCTCATATGATTCTCTGATCTTTTCGTTTCGCCTACCAGCGATCTCGATCGCCTTCCTCGTTATGGCCTGAGCTTTCTCGAAATCTTTCATTTCTTCGTAAATGGATATAAGGTGATCAAATGGTAGCGTGGGAATGTTTTCAGGTGAACCATATCTCTCGATGTTTCTAATGGCAGCCTCACAATGATGAATGCAGTTTTCTCTTGCATCCGAGAGAAGATCTCTCTGTCTAAAATACAAGAACGCGAAAGCGATGTGCACCTGTTGCCTCTCCCAGGGGGATTGGCAAGAGTGCTGAGCCTTGTAGAGCAGCTTTTCAGCGAATTGATAGGAATTGTTCAGAATCGCATTAGCGGCAACAATCCAGAGAAGCCTGGCAGGTTTCTCAGAAGTGCTGTATATCCTGCCCTCGGTCAGACTGTTCACCCACTCACCGCTTTTCGCAACCTGGCCGTAATATAACTTGAAAAGATCTTGCTCATCTGGATTAAGATTGGAAAACCATTCAGACAAGCCGAGATAATTGATCAGGCCTCTACGCAGCTTTCTGTTCTTCCATCTTCTGAACCATTTCGATAAGATGATCGAAGTGATAAGGAGGACATTCGAGGCAATGACTATGATGATGAGATAAATAACAATATCTCTCATATTCTAACCGGTAAGCAGTTGCAGATCAGCTATCTCCTTGACTTGGTTGATCGAGCTCAATATATTCAATACAAAAATAATGGGGGATTATCGTTTTGTAAAGAGATAGCTTACACCGACTATCACTCCACTCGTAACTTACTTAGTAGAGATTACAATGCTTACGGTTGCCAGGGTATGGAACACATCGTCTTCGGAATCCCGGTACTTCTTTTCTCGGTAGTAGTACATGAGTATGCACATGGTTTCACTGCTTATCGTGCTGGAGATCCTACCGCGATGTTGGCCGGACGCCTCACACTGAATCCCATCCCGCATATCGATTTGGTTGGCTCCGTGATCGTCCCGCTCTTTCTCGTTATCACAAATTCCCCGTTCTTCATTGCCTGGGCAAAACCGGTGCCCGTGAACCCTCTAAGATTCAGAAACGGCAGAAAGGATGAGACACGAGTAGCCCTCGCAGGACCCATGTCGAATGTTGGCCTCGCATTGCTTTTCACACTAATCGGCATAGCCATGGGATTTTTCTTCTCCCCTGCGGGCTTTATCAGTAATCCTCTGCTGGGATACATTCTCAGGATAGTGGTGTTTGGAGTGCAGATAAATCTCCTCCTTGCTGTGTTCAACCTGATTCCCATACCCCCACTCGATGGCTCGCACATCCTGAGCAATTTGCTCCCCCCCCAGAAGCGTCTGATATATGAAGATATCAGCAGATACGGTTTCATCATCCTTATGTTGCTCATAGTGACTCATATCATCGATCTAATCCTCATTCCCGTCTGGAAGATATCATATATATTGATAAATCTGGTGGAGATCAGTGTGTTTGGATAGTATGGATGTGGTGTTCTCTTGGAAAGGATTTGGTTATGGGGAAACAAGTTGTTCTCAGTGGCATGAGGCCAACCGGCAAATTGCATATCGGTCATCTAGTTGGTGCACTCGAGAACTGGGTGAGGCTGCAGGATGAATACAGATGTTTTTTCGTCATCGTCGACTGGCATGCTCTCACAACTGACTTCCGGAAAGCAAGAGACATCTCGGATAATATCTTAGAGGTAGCCCTGGATTGGATTTCTGTCGGGATAGATCCTTCGAAATCGACTGTGTTTGTCCAGTCTCAGGTGAAAGATCACTGTGAGCTCCACCTTCTCCTGTCGATGCTCACACCTATGCCCTGGGTCGAGCGAAATCCCACCCTAAAGGAGATGGTCGCTGATTACAATCTGGCAGGGAAAATCAGTTACGGGCTGATGGGCTACCCGGTGCTTCAAGCCGCAGACATATTGATCTACAAAGCATCTAGAGTCCCGGTAGGTGAGGATCAGGTTGCCCACGTCGAAATGGCCCGTGAAATCGCCCGACGTTTCAACAGCTACTTCGGCCCGGTGCTGGTGGAGCCTGAAGAACTGTTGACTCCTACTCCCCGTATTCTTGGAATCGATGGAAAGAAGATGAGCAAGAGTCTTAATAATTGCATATATCTATCCGATCCTCCAGAGGAGATAGAAACCAAGGTTAAGAAGATGATCACCGATCCTGAAAAGATATACAAGAATGATCCAGGGAATCCTTTCGTTTGCTCCGTCTTCGACTACCATAAGCTGTTTGATGAGGCGGGAACCGAAGAAGTTAGAGCCGGATGCGTAGCCGGCAGTCTCGGGTGCGTCGAGCATAAGATCGACCTCGCGAAGAAGATATCACAGCATCTTAAGCCTTATCGTGAAAAGAGAGAAGAGCTTGCTTCGAACAAGGAGAAACTCGTGGAGATACTGATGAGCGGTGCGCAGGAGGCCTCCCGCACTACAGGTAAAACAATGGGTGAGGTAAGGGAAGCGCTGGGGTTATGGTGACATGGAGTACACGGTCAAATTATCGAGCTTCGAAGGACCCTTAGATCTTCTGCTCTTCCTTATACGAAAGAACGAACTCGATATCTACGACATCCCGATTTCACTGGTCGTTAAGCAGTATATCGAGTATCTGGGTGCACTGGATGAGTTGAGCATCGATAAAGCTGCCCAGTACCTTCTCATGCTTGCAACCCTCATGCGTATCAAGTCGCGGATGATATTGCCAGGTGGTGAGGAGGAACTGGAGGAGGAGGCGGAGGATCCCAGAGATGAGCTGGTACAGAAACTCATCGAGTATCAGCAGTTCAAAGAATTTGCAGGGGATTTGGAAAAGAAGGAAGCGATGAGGAGCCTGTTGTATGGTCGAGGTGGTGCTGTGACATCATCCCCTGGACAACTAGGGACCGAACTACAAGAACTCAATGTTGAGATAGACAATCTAATCACAGCATTCAGGGAAGCCATGGAGAGGTTCTCCGATTACGATGAGTTCGTACTTGAAGCGGTCGAATTCACCGTGGAGGAGAAAATGGCTGAGATCATGAGCAACCTTGAGGCGAAGGACTCCTTCAGTCTTGAGGAATTTCTCAGAGGTTGTGGGAGCAAGCTTGAGTTGATCGTCCTGTTCCTTGCGCTCCTCGAACTGATGCGGTTGAGAAGACTCAGAGTTAGGCAGCGGGGTGCATTCGGCAGGATGGTTGTGCTAAAATTGCCCGTCCAGGAAAGCTAGGTCAATTCCGCAAGGGAGGGGTATCCGTGAGAGATTTATCTTTGCCTTCCGTCGTTGAAGCGCTGATCTTTGCATCTGATACACCGCTTGCGAAAGGTCGGATCGCTTCGATCATAGGCACTATCGAGACAGACGATGTCGTACGTATCGTCGATGAACTGAACCGTGGCTATGAGCTCGGCAGGAAACCTTTGAAGATAGTGGAACTTGCAGGCGGTTACCAGATAGTGACAAGGGAGGAATACGCACCCTGGATCCGCACTTTGTTCTCACCCAGGAGAAAGTTGAAACTCAGCCAGGCGGCGCTGGAGACGATAGCCATCATTGCATACAAGCAGCCAGTCGCAAGAATCGAGATAGAAAGGATTAGAGGCGTAAATGTGGACGGTGTCCTGAAAAACCTCCTCGAGAGAAACCTCATTCGGATCATCGGAAGGGACAAGGGGATTGGGAGACCATACCTGTTCGGAACCACTAACGAGTTCCTTTCTCACTTCGGTTTGAAGAAAATATCTGACCTGCCTGAATACGAGAGTGTGAGAAAGGGAATAACCTCACTGAGGAACCAACGGAGTGTTATCATAGAGTCACTGGAAGAGAAGACGGAGATAGAAGAGGACGATGAGTCCGGAGAGGAAGGAATCGATAAGGCTGTCCAGGTTCATCTCCCTGGTCGGAATGGGATCGAGGAGAAAAGCAGGGACGATGATAGAGGAGGGGAGAGTTGAGGTAAATGGGCTCGTGGTGAGGGAGGTTGCTCTCCGGGTTAACCCGGATTGTGATGTGATCAAGATTGACGGCGTCAGAGTTGTTCCTCCAGGCCGATATACTTATTTGATTCTCAATAAACCCCGCGGCTTCGTTTGCAACGCGAATCCTGTAGGAAATCAGAAGTCCATTTATTGTCTGTTACCCGGCCCTCGGCCTTACAGCCTGAAGTATGCTGGAAGGCTCGATCTGGACAGCGAAGGGCTCCTGATCCTTACCGATGAGGGCGAGCTCGTATACAGACTGACGCATCCTCGATTTAAAATTAGAAAGATTTACATGGTAAAGACCATCGGAGTCCCCGGTCAGTCCGCTCTGGCAAACCTTCGACGAGGAGTGAGGCTTTCCGATGGCCCCACGCTTCCATGCAGGGTCAAACTCACAAGAAGAGTGAGAGGGGGAGCCTGGTTTCGGGTAGAACTGTTCGAAGGCAGAAAGAGGCAATTGAGAAGGATGTTCGGGAATGTGGGTTACGAGGTTGCCCGACTCAAGAGGATAGCGATCGGTCCCACACACCTGGGCAGTCTGGCACCTGGAAGAGTGAGACCGCTTTCGGATAAGGAAGTGATGCGCCTGCGGGGAGCTGTAGGATTGATCGATAGAACGTGATGATGTAACTGCCTTTCTCATGCTTCTTCTCATCAACACGAGCTGTGACCTTCAATACGTTTAGCATTGTGAGACCAGGATAAGCTGTTGATAATTATTCACATATATCCAATTCACACGCATGAGCCATACTTGACCTGGTTTCAGACAGCCTTTATATTTTAATAAACAACGACGTCTAAAGGCGTCGAAAGGAGTTGACAAGTGGGACTTGAAAGCAGTCTCGATAAACTGAAAAACGCGAAAGAACGGCTTCTTGCGTTAAGAGGTTTCCTTTGACATCGATGGTACGCTCAGAGAAATAGACAAATTAGAGAGCTCAATGCAAAGTGAGGATTTCTGGAACGATCCTCAACGCGGAGCGCAGGTCGCTCAAAAGCTTACCAGATTGAAGAGGCTTGTCCAGGAGTGGCAGGGCCTTGTGAGTGAGGTGGATGATCTCACCGGCCTTGTTGAGATGGCCGGGACTGAGGACGACGTTATGAAGGAAGAGCTTCATTCGGAGGTAGAAAAAATCCTTGAAAAGCTTGATGCCTTCGAGCTTTCGAGGACCTTTACGGATGATGACGATGTGAGGGATGCCATTCTGGCCATTCATCCGGGTGCGGGGGGCACCGAGTCTCAGGATTGGGCTCAGATGCTATTGCGGATGTATAGCAGGTGGGCTCAGGAGCATGACTTTGAATGCAGACTGCTCGATTTTCAGGCGGGTGAGGAAGCCGGTATAAAGAGCGCTACCCTCGAGGTGAAAGGCGAATACGCCTACGGATACCTCAAAGCCGAGATGGGGGTTCACAGGCTCGTCCGTATCTCTCCGTTCGACGCGAATTCCAGAAGGCACACTTCATTCGCATCGGTATTCATCTATCCGGAAGTGGATTCCGAAATCGTTGTAGAAATCGACGAGAAAGATTTGAAGATCGACACCTTCCGTGCCAGCGGAGCCGGAGGGCAACACGTGAACAAGACGGATTCGGCGGTGAGAATCACCCACATACCGACCGGGATAGTAGCCCAGAGCCAGAGCGAACGCTCCCAGCACCGGAACAAAGATAATGCTATCAAAATACTGCGAGCGCGTCTCTACCAGCATTACAAGCAGAAGGAGAAGGAGAAGAAGGTAGAGATTGAGAAGGGGAAAAAGGAGATCTCCTGGGGCAACCAGATTCGCTCCTATGTCTTCCATCCATACTCGATGGTGAAAGATCACAGGACCGGTGTCGAGACCGGGGACATACAAAAAGTGATGGAAGGAAATATAGATATCTTCTTGCATGCCTACCTGAGGAAGTATAACCTGACCAAAACTTGAACATCTTAACGTTCACCCGGAGTCCTGGCTATGGTTGATCTTATGTTAGACAGGAAGAGCAAGCTTGAAAAGTTAAGAGAGAGAGGTATAGAACCGTTCCCTTACCGGTTCGACAGAACGATAACTGCAGGGGATGGCATCAGAATGTTCGAGGACGGCGAGCTCGGGGGGGGATCTCATGCAATTGCAGGGAGGATTATGTCCTTTCGCCACCATGGCAAATCATCTTTCGCGCACATCCAGGATATGTCCGGCAGGATCCAGATATACTTCAAGCAGGATGTGATGGGTGAACAGGATTACGAAGTGGTGAGGCTTTTGGATATTGGCGATTTGATAGGCGTGAAAGGGCCACTATTCAAAACCAGGACAGGGGAGATAACGGTCAAGGTGGAGGAATTGTCGGTCCTTGCGAAATCGCTAAGATCGTTGCCGATCGTGAAGGAGGAGAAGACAGACAGTGGAAAGGCTGTCCTTCACGATAAATTTTCTGATAAAGAACAGCGATACAGGCAGCGATACATAGACCTTATTGTAAATCCTGATGTAAGAGAAACATTCATGTCGAGGTCAAAGGCAATTTCCCTAATCAGGCATTTTCTCGATGAGAAAGGATTCGTCGAGGTGGAAACCCCAATACTTCAGCCCCTCTATGGAGGTGCATCGGCCAGACCCTTCACCACCTACCACAATGTTCTTGACATGAAGCTTTACTTAAGGATCGCCGACGAACTCTACTTGAAAAGATTGATCGTGGGTGGCTTCGAAAAAGTGTACGAGTTCTGCAAGGATTTTCGAAACGAGGGGATCGACAGGTTTCATAATCCTGAATTCACCATGGTTGAACTTTACCAGGCTTATGCCGATTATAATGACATGATGTGTCTGCTCGAGGAGATGATCCCTTCGCTCTCGGTCAGTCTTTTCGGGAAGACTACAATTGCATATCAGGGCCAGGAGATCGATCTCACCCCACCCTGGCCCAGGATCGGATATCTCGAGGCGCTGGGAAAATACGGTGGGGTGAAGATGGATTCCTGGGATGAAGACACAGTTCGAGATATCTGTATCCAGAAACGGGTGGATGTCGAGGGGGTGAAAGGCGTTGCAAGGCTGTTTGATCGGCTCTTCAGTGAGCTCGTTGAACCCAATCTCGGGACTCCCACATTCATAATAGATTATCCGGCAGAGACAACCCCTCTGGCGAAGAAGAAAAAGGGTAAGCCGAGACTGGTGGAGCGGTTCGAACTCTTCGTCTGTGGAATAGAGATTGCAAATGCTTTTTCTGAGCTCACAGATCCTGTGGAACAGAGGAGACGCTTTGAGGAGCAATTGGCAATGAATGAGGACGATGACGAGGATAACCACAGAATGGACGAGGATTATTTGCGGGCCATGGAATATGGGATGCCTCCGACGGGGGGCTTAGGTATTGGTGTAGATAGGTTGATAATGCTTCTAACCGATTCACCTTCGATCAAAGAGGTAATACTGTTTCCCCACATGAGGCCTGAGGAATGAGGCTGGAACTGTTCATAGGCCTGAGATATCTCCTCTCCAACAGAGGAACACGCTTTCTTTCCCTTATAACATGGATCGCCATCGGCGGTGTGTTTTTAGGCGTCACCGCGCTGAATGTAGTACTCGCAGTAATGAACGGTTTACAGAACGATCTAAGGGATAAAATACTCGGCATGAACGCACACGTCCTTATCATGTCGGAGGGGCTTAAGCCTTTTGATGACTATCAGGGAGTACTCGAAGCAGTCAGGGAAGAAGGCGGTGTCATTGCCGCGGCACCATTCGTGTACACCGAGGCGATCGTCACCAACGGTACACAATATAATGAGGGTGTGGTAGTGAGAGGAGTGGATCCTGATCTTGAACCTAATGTGACGAACGTTTCCAAGAACATGATTGGTGGTGCTTTTGCATTCGAAGATGAGGAATCCGGTGAGGATGCCTCTATCCCGGCTATTGTTATGGGATACATGCTTGCGAACAGATTGCGAGTCCATGTTGGTGATACGGTGAAGCTGTACTCGCCTTCGGCGAGCACGATCACACCTATTGGGCTTGTCCCGAGGGCATATGAGTTCCGTCTCAGCGGCGTTTTCAAGACAGGTTTGTATGAGTATGATTCAAAGTTCACCTATCTTTCACTCGGTGGTGCACAGGCGTTTCTCAATCTTGGTGATTCGGTTCACGGTATCGAGGTGAAGGTTAATGATATCTACGATGCTGATAATATCGGGAGATCCATCATTGAAAAATTAGGGCCGCCATATTTTGCCAACGACTGGATGTCTATGAATCGAAACCTTTTTTCTGCCCTCAAGCTGGAAAAAACTGCAATGTTTATTATATTAGTATTGATCGTACTCGTTGCATCTTTCACCATCATTTCCACGATAATCATGATGGTGAATGACAGAATACGCGAGATAGGGATCCTTAAATCGATGGGGCTTACATCGAGATCCATTATGAAAGTGTTCCTCACAGGTGGCCTTATGATAGGAATAGCTGGAACATTTCTCGGATGCCTGGGGGGATACGGGCTTGCAGCATTACTGGAAAAGTACAAATTCATTTCGCTGCCGGCCGATGTGTACTGGATTGATAAATTGCCAGTGCAAATGGAAGCAACAGATTTTGTCACTGTGGCTCTGGTGAGTACAATTATATCCATAATCGCGGCCGTTTATCCGGCATACCGGGCCTCCAAGCTCTATCCTGTAGAAGCGATCAGATATGAATGAGATAGATCTGAAAATCAGAGATCCCGAGCGGGAAGGTTCATTGAGCCAGAAGAAGGTTATTCTTGAAACGATAGCTCTGCACAAATATTACAAGAGCGGAGATACTCTGCTCAGAGTGTTGAGGGGGATTGACTTCGTTCTTTATCAGGGTGAAGTGGTCTCTGTAGTCGGTCCCAGCGGTTCGGGGAAAAGTACTTTTCTCCATCTGCTCGGTGGCATCGATCGGCCTACGAAAGGTGAGGTTCTTATAGGCTCTCTCGATCTGAACAGCCTCGGCGAAGAGGAGCTATCCTCGTTAAGGAACAAGAAGATCGGATTTATTTTCCAATTCCATCACCTTTTGAGAGATTTCACTGCATTGGAGAATGTCATGATGCCGCTTCTAATAGGCGGACATCCTAGGCGTGAGGTGAAGGATAAAGCGAGCCGAATACTCGAATCACTCGGCTTGGTTGACAGGAAGGACCATCGCCCGATTGAGTTGTCAGGCGGTGAGCAGCAAAGAGTGGCGGTAGCCCGGGCTCTCGTGAACTCACCTGTCATGATACTTGCGGATGAGCCCACAGGGAATCTTGACAGAAAAACCGGCGAAGAACTTCATGATATGATTTTCCGTTTCAGCGAAGATAACGGCGTCTCTTTCGTGATTGTCACACATAACGAGGAATTGGCAAGGAAAGCGAACAGGATATTCAGGCTTGTGGATGGTACTCTTCATCCTGAAGCGAACTGATGTGTTAGGGGGATCTGTATGCTCTGCGATGAATGTAAAGAAAACGAGGCAGTGATAAATTTTACTCAGATCGTAAACAACAAGATGACCACTTACCATCTCTGTGAAAAATGCGCCGAGAAGAAGGGGCTCGGCGGAGAAGAAAAAATAAAGGATTCACCACTGAGCAGCTTCGTTTCAAAGATAGGCATAGAATCTGCAGAGACCACTCCGGTGGGCAAGGGCAGCCAGCCTCAATGCAAGTCTTGTGAATCGAAGCTGAGCGATTTCAAAAAAACAGGTCGATTGGGTTGCCCCGATTGCTACACCGCCTTCGAAGAGGAGTTGAGTTCATTGCTCAGGAAGATACACGGGAGTCATATCCATGTGGGGAAGGGATTGAAGAGGGACACTCGAGTAGCATCACCGGTGGAAGCAAAGATAAGGGATTTAAAGAAGAAGCTTGAAGAGTCTGTGAATCGTGAGGAGTATGAGGTCGCTGCCCGTTTGAGAGATGAGATAAAAATGCTTGAACAGACTGTCCAAAGGTCGAAGGAATAACAATGCTCAACCTGTCTAACGTGGTGGATGAAGGGCTCGCCTGGCTTGATGGAACAGGGCCGAATGCAGATATAGTGCTTTCCTCGAGGGTCCGCCTCGCACGGAACGTATCCGGTTATCATTTTCAATCCAATATCGGACCCCTTGAGAGCCAGGAGATCATGAAAAAGGTGGAAACAACTCTCAGTACTAGGGGGTATTTAAAAGAGGGTATATTCATCGAGCTTGATCGGATAAATGACATCGATCGGAAGTTGCTGCTTGAGAGACATTTGATAAGCAGGGATCTACTCGGGAACTTTCAGAATTCCGGACTTGTAATTACGGATGGGGGGAGGTTGAGCCTCATGGTCGGGGAGGAGGATCATCTGAGAATTCAAAGCCTCATGTCGGGTTTCATCCTGGATGAGTGCTGGAAAAAAGTGGAACACCTCGAGAAGGATCTCGGAGAAACCCTCGATTACGCATATCATCCCAGATTCGGATTCCTGACTGCCTGTCCGACCAATACCGGCACAGGGATCCGGGCCTCGGTACTCATTCATTTGCCGGGACTTGTCCTTACGAAGGAGATCGGCAAAGTACTTAGAGGCATATCACAGATAGGGCTCACATTCAGGGGCATATATGGTGAGGGGAGTGATGTCATGGGCAATTACTTCCAGATATCGAACCAGACATCACTCGGTAAAACGGAGGAGGAGCTCATAGACCATCTGAGCAAAATCACAAAACAGGTTGTCGAATACGAGCTGAATGCAAGGGAGATTTTGATACGGGATGCTAGGGTACAGATCGAGGACAAAATATGGAGAGCTTATGGCATCCTTAGATTCGCAAGGGCTATCACACCGGAGGAAGGCATGAACCTTATGTCGGCCGTACGGCTGGGGGTTCAACTTAATGTTATAAAAGGTTTGAACATTTCCACCCTTAACAATATTCTGATGTTTTCTCAATACGGGCATCTGGAGTGGGAGGCGAACCGCCCGCTAAATAAGGCGGAACGGGATGAAAGGCGAGCCGCGAAGATAAGAAGTCTTCTGGACAAAGAAGAGGCGCTCTGAGAGCTCCTCTGTCATAGAAAGGGGAATCAACAATGGATAATAGGTTCACAGAGAGAGTGAGGAAGGTTCTATCGCTGGCTCGAGATGAGGCGGGTCGGTTACATCACGATTACATAGGTACCGAACATATCCTGCTTGGTCTGATCCGTGAGGGCGAGGGAGTTGCAGCCGCCGTTCTCAAACATCTCAATGTAGATCTTGAATCATTAAGACTGAAGGTCGAAGAAGCCGTGGAAATGGGAGGGAGCACCCTAACGATCGGTGATCTTCCATATACATCACAGGCTAAGAAAGTGCTCGAGCTCTCCATCGATGAGGCACGTTCCCTGCATCACAGTTACGTCGGAACAGAACACATTTTGCTTGGTCTTCTGCGGGAGGAGAATGGGATTGCTGCCCAGGTGCTCCTCAGGGAGGGATTGACCCTCGATATGGCCAGACAGGAGATAATTAGGCTTCTCGGCGGGGATCTCCCCTCCGGTGCTGAGGAAGAGACCACTTTCAAGAAGAGATCGAAGACGCCGGCCCTTGATCATTTCTGCCGGGATTTGACGCAACTTGCAGTCGAAGGTAAGCTGGATCCTACTATAGGCCGTGAGAAGGAAATAGAGAGAGTCATCGAGGTCCTGAGCCGCCGAAAGAAGAACAACCCGGTTCTCATAGGTGAGCCAGGTGTCGGGAAGACTGCGATTGTAGAGGGATTGGCGGACAGAATAGCGAAAGGAGATGTACCGCACAGCCTGAAGAACCATCGAGTCCTATGCCTCGATATGGCTGCCGTCATAGCAGGAACAAAATACCGTGGTCAGTTTGAAGAACGGCTCAAAGCCGTGATGAACGAGATAAATCAGGCGAATAATGTCATCCTTTTCGTCGATGAGCTCCACACATTAATCGGGGCCGGGGCGGCGGAAGGCGCGATTGATGCCTCAAACATGTTGAAACCTGCGTTGGCCAGAGGCGAGCTTCAGTGTATAGGAGCTACTACACTGAATGAATACAGGAAGTACATCGAGAAGGATGGAGCATTCGAGCGACGTTTTCAAACAATAATCGTTAATCCACCAACCGTCGAGCAGACTATCGAGATACTCAAGGGTCTCAGGGAAAGGTATGAGAGTCATCACCGAATAAAAATCACCGACGAGGCGAACATAGCTGCCGCCAGACTATCGGACAGGTATATCACCGATCGTTATCTCCCTGACAAGGCCATTGATGTGATAGATGAAGCCGGCGCAAGGGTCAGGCTTTCGGCTCAGGTACCGCCGGATGAGATAATCTCTATGGAAGAGGAACTGAAGAACCTTACCAAGAAAAAGGATAGGGCTATAAATGCCCAGGATTACGAGAAAGCAGCAAGGCTCAGGGATGAGGAGAGGAAGTTGAGGAAAGAGCTCGAGGCCAGGAGGCAGGATTGGGTGAAGAGGCAGGAATCATCGAGACTCGTCCTGAAAGGTGAGGACGTTGCCTTCATCATTTCTCGCTGGACGGGTATCCCCGTCATCAGGATTAGAGAAGATGAGAGCACCAGGCTCCTCAAGATGGAGGAGGAATTACACAGATATGTGGTTGGACAGGATGCGGCGATCAATGCGATATCGAAGGCGATACGACGAACCAGGGCCGGCCTGAAGGATCCCCACAGACCAATAGGATCGTTTATATTCGGTGGCCCGACAGGGGTCGGAAAGACAGAGCTCGCTAGGTCTCTGGCGAGATTCCTCTTCGATGATACGAGAGCGCTGATTCGTGTGGATATGTCCGAGTACATGGAGAAACATTCAGTCTCACGTCTGGTGGGAGCTCCTCCGGGCTATGTCGGTTACGAAGACAGTGGTTATTTGACGAAGGAAGTCAGGCGGAGACCTTATTCGGTCATCCTCCTCGATGAAATCGAGAAAGCACATCCGGATGTGTTCAATATCCTGCTCCAGGTTTTCGATGAGGGACACCTCACAGATAATTACGGCAGGAGAATCGATTTCAAGAATTCTGTACTCATAATGACTTCAAATCTCGGGGCAAGGGATATAGCAAAAGGAACCTCAAAGGTGGGTTTCGAGCAGAAGCGGGATGAACAGCAGGACTTTGACGTCCTAGAGGAAAAAGTGGGGGAAGCAATCCACAAAACCTTCAATCCCGAGTTCTTGAACAGAATAGATGAGGTAATCGTCTTCCATCCGCTTTCTACAGATGACATCGCCAAAATAATCGATATCCTAATGAGGGAACTGGAAGAGAGGTTGAAGGAGAAAGAGCTTACTCTCAAACTTACAGATGAAGCGCGCCAGTTCCTTATCGAGAAGGGGTTCGATCAGAAATACGGAGCGAGGCCTCTGAAGCGAGCCATCAGAAGATACCTGGAAGACCCTCTCTCAGAGGAGATACTTAGAGAAGAGTTTCATCCGGGTGATATGATAGAGGTGAGCAGAGGCGGAGAAGCTCTGGATTTCAAAGCGCTGACTGGTGTAGTTGAGTAGGGGTTTTTAGTACAGGCTGTCACTTTCCAACCGAATTTCAGTTTCGTCCAGATAATAGAAGGAAGTACAGGCGGGAGGTTATGTTCAGAAAATCGAATTATTCCCAAAAGTCGATTCCCCTCATTCCGATATTTCTGACGGCTATCCTTTGTGTCTCCACCCTCCATTCCCAGATCGTGGAAGAAATAGATGTCGTTGGGAACGATCGAGTCTCCAAGGCGAGGGTGTTGAATTCCATTCTGTTGAATGAGGGTGATGCTTACTCGCCCCTGAAAGTTCAAAGGGCGATAAAGAGGCTTTTTTCAACCGGCTTATTCAGAGACATACAGGTATTCGGCGAGGAAATCGATGGCGGTTTGAAATTGACCTTCCAGGTTATCGAAGCTCCTTCTATCGAATCGGTTGACGTAGAAGGTAATAGGAAGGTAAAGGATAAAAAACTCAGGGAATCGATTTCGATTCCTCGTGGGTCTCTGTTCAATCCTTCGCTCGTTCAGGAAACCGAGAACAAGATACTTGCTCTCTATGAGGAAGAGGGGTACTCACTCGCAAAGGTGGATTTCGAGGTGATGGACTCAGAAGAGGAAGGAAGGGTTATTCTTAAGATACACATCAACGAAGGGAAAAAGGTCAGAGTGAAGAGGATCAATTTCGAAGGGAACAAGAATTTCTCAGATGGCACTCTCAGAAGCAAACTCGACACAGAGCAAGATGGATGGCTGCCGTGGCATGGCACAGATTACAAAGAGAGTGTGCTGGATGAGGATTTGGCCGAAAGGCTTCCTGAATTTTATCGGAAGAAAGGATTCATCGATTTCGCGGTATTGGGAACTTCGGTCAGGATTGATGAGGAGAAAGGGAGAGCATACATAGATATAAATGTAGATGAAGGGATTAAGTACAGGGTGGGGAAAATATCTTTCGTAGGGAATACGAGATTCGAGGATGACCTGCTTAAGATGAACGTATTCCTGAATGAGGGCTTAACGTACGATGAGGAGAGGTTCGAGAAATCACTGAGGGCTCTGTATGAGCTGTACGGGAACGAGGGTTACATTTATGCTTCCATCACACCCGATGTGTCGAAGAGGGAGGACAATCTCGATATCACTTACAGGATACATGAGGGTTCGCCCGCTCACGTCAGACAAATCCACATCGCTGGAAATAATGTCACCAGAGAAAAGGTAATCAGAAGGGAGCTCGTTATTCTTCCAGGTGATCTCTTTAAACAATCTTTGCTGATGAGAAGTTATCAGTCACTGATGAACACAGGGTATTTCGAAAATGTTGACATAGGCCAGCAGCCAGTGGAAGGGGGCAGTGGTGATGTCGACCTCGTGCTTACGGTGAAAGAGCGTAGAACCGGTCAGGCAACAACCGGAGCCGGCTTTGGCGCGGGAGGTGGGCTTACGGGGTTTATAGAGCTTGCGCAATCGAATCTCTTCGGGAAAGGGCAGAAGGCAAGTGCACGTATCGAATTCGGAAGAAGGCAGAACAATGTCGAATTGAGCTTCACTGAGCCCTATTTCCGTGATACCCGTGTTTCACTTGGATTCGACCTGTACAGAATCGACCAGTCCTTTATCAATGACCCTTTCAGGAGAAAGGCTACAGGTGGGGATGTAAGGGTTGGAGTCCCCGTGCCGGCTATGGATTACACTAGGTTATACACTACTTATAAACTTGAAAGGTTCGATCTGAAGCCGAGAGGAGGGACACTCTCGCCGGATGATCCCATCTTCGAAGGATTCCCGAGATTGATGAGCAGCGTTACGTTTGCCCTCGTGAGAGACACGAGGGACAACATATTCCACCCAACTCGGGGAACCCGTCACAGTATCTCGTCAGAGTTCGCCGGTGGGATATTGGGTGGAAACACGAATTTTCAAAAATATCGATTCGACACGAGTTGGTCCATGCCAACCTTCTGGAATTTTGCATTAACCATGCGTCTCAAGAGCGGATTCGTTACCGGGTGGCGAGATGCCGATCCCATACCTTTGAACGAGATGTTCATTCTCGGAGGGATAGGCCCCGGCATTGAAGGGCTCAGGGGATATCCGGACAGGATGGTTGGCCCAATGGAGAATGGGAGGATCACGAGAGGAAAGGCCTTTATCCTTTTCACTGCAGAACATGAATTGAAGATCACGGATCAGGTATATGGTGTCATGTTTTTCGATGCCGGAGATAACTGGTCAAGTCTCTCAGCCGCCAACCCAGCTAATCTTAAACGGGGTCTTGGCTTTGGTATAAGAATTGAGATACCCGGTATGGGACCGCTGGGAATAGACCTGGGCTACGGCCTCGATCGAATAGACGGTCCTGGCTGGGAGACACACTTCACCTTTGGAAGCTTTTTCTACTAAGGAGGTCAATAGATGACACTGAGAACTGTCACGGGGGTTATGCTTGTTTCTCTGGTGCTGGGGAATTCCGTTCTCGCGCAGGAAATCAAGATCGGGTATGTGGATGTCGAACGGATCATTGACAGCATCCCGGGCAAGGAGGAAGTGAGAAAGATTCTGGAGGAGGAGTCGGATGTGTGGAGGAGACAGGCAGAGGAGAAGATGAAAGAGCTACAGCAACTGAGAGACGATTACGAGAGCCAGAAGCTTATCCTGAGTCCTGAAAAGAAGAAGAGCAAAGAAGAGGAGATATCCCAGAAAGAAAAGGAATTTAACCAGCTTTGGATGGACCTGCAGGAGAAAGCTCAGAAGAGAAATGCAGAATTGACCCAGCCCATACTTGAGAAAGCAGAGAAAGCCATCAACGCCATTGCGGAGAGGGATAATTACGCTATAATATTTGATTCTAGCGTCTCCGCAATTGTTTTCGGGGTGGCGGAGCTGGACTTGACGGATGAGGTGATAGAAGAAATCGGCCGTAGTACAGTGAAATAAGAAGGATTGCAAATTCTGGAAGGTCAATCTGGCGATGAGAACTTCATACACCCTTGCGGATATCGCTGACTTGATCAAGGGGGAATTGAAAGGAGATCCGCATAAGAAGATTACAGGCGTTAATACTATCGAGGATGCAAACGAAAACGAGATTGTCTACTTAAAGGATAGACGGTATCTTAAAAAACTTGAGGAAAGTAAAGCCGCAGCAGTTGTCATTTCTAAAAGCCAGAAGTGCAGGCACATGGATACTATCTCAGTCGATAGACCACGGCTTGCATTCATAAAAGTAGTCAGCTTGTTCCATCCGTCCGTCCCATCAACGAAGCCGGGAATCCATAAGACAGCCGTTATCAGTGAGAGTGCAACTGTTGGAGAACGAGTATCGATAGGCGCTTATGCCGTTGTTGGAGATGGTGTCAGACTTGGGAGAGGTGTCGTAGTCGGTTCTTTTTGTTATATCGGTGATGGTGTTGAGATAGGAGATGAATGTCACCTTTACCCAGCGGTCATCATAAGGGAGGAAGTCAAGATCGGTAATAGATGCATCATTCATCCCGGGGCTATACTCGGGAGCGACGGATTCGGATTTGAAACTGATGACAGTGGCAGGCAACAGAAAATTCCGCAAGCGGGGAAGCTCATAGTTGAGGATGAGGTTGAGATAGGTGCAAATGTCTCCATAGACAGAGCGGCCCTTGGTACAACAGTAATTGGAAAGGGTGCTAAGCTTGACAATCTAGTTCATATTGCGCATAATGTAAAAATTGGTGAAGATTCGATTCTCTGCGCACAGGTCGGTATCGCAGGAAGTACGAGGATAGGAAAAGGAGCAGTTCTCGCAGGTCAAGCAGGCCTTGTTGATCACCTCGAAATAGGAGACCGCGTAAGGATAGGCGCTCAAGCTGGTGTTACCAAGTCTGTGAAAGACAATGAAACGATATCTGGTTATCCCGCTAGGCCGCACAAAATTGCAATGAAGAGGGAAGCAATGCTCTCGCGTTTGGATAAAATGTATGGTCTAGTGAAGGAACTCAAGAGGAGAGTGGAAAAACTAGAGAGGGAAATTGCCGATGAAAAGGAAGGACGAGAGCGCGATCGATGAGGTGGGAATTCTGATCGAGAAGGAAGTCAAGGAGATGAGGCAGAGAACAATCGCTAAAGAGGTTGGCATTTCAGGAAAGGGACTTCATACGGGCAATGAATGCCATCTTGTCTTCAAACCTGCTCCTGCGGACACAGGAATTGTCTTCATTCGAATGGATATCGATGGTGCCCCCGCGGTCCCGGCTTTGGTCGAGCATGTCTCAGATGTGGAGAGGGGAACAACTATCTCAGCTGATGATGTGGAGATTCACACAGTCGAGCATGTCCTAGCTGCGATAACATCAATGGGGATAAATAACATAATTGTTGGATTGAATGCAAATGAACCGCCGGTTGGGGATGGCAGCGCATTATCGTTTGTTGAGAAGCTGGATGAGGCGGGATTTAAGGAACAGGATGCAAGGCGGAAGGTATTGAAGATCGAGAAGCCTTTCTATTACTCTGAGGACGGCGTCAACTTCCTGATTTTACCCAATGATAATTTTAAGGTGAGTTTTTACATAGATTACGAGAATCCGAATGTCGGGAGCCAGTTCGCATCAGTGGTGATTAACAGGAGTAATTTCAAGAATGAGCTTGCACCAGCAAGGACATTCTGTTTCGTCGAGGACATAGAAGCACTCAAAACCGATGGCCTGATAAAAGGTGGCACTCTTGAAAACGCGGTGGTGATAGGGAGGGAGGGGATACTAAATCAAGATCCCCTCAGATTTCATAATGAATTTGTCAGACATAAAATTGTTGATCTCATTGGAGATCTTTCGCTTCTTGGATCAGACTTAATCGCTCACGTCATATCTTCGAAATCTGGTCACCCATCGAACATAGAGCTGGTGAGGAGATTGAAGAAATTGAGCGCGGGTGCCGGCGTGGATATCACCCGTGGTAAAAAGATAAGATCTCTTGATATCGTGGAAATCCAGAAAATCCTACCTCACAGATATCCCTTTCTTCTTGTTGACAGAATCCTTGAACTCGAGGAGGGCAAAAGGGCAATCGGAGTCAAGAATGTAACACATAATGAATTCTTCTTTCAGGGACACTTCCCCGGTCACCCGGTGATGCCGGGCGTTCTTTGTATCGAAGCGATGGGGCAGGTTGGTGGAGTTCTTTTGATGAACTCGGTTCCGGATCCGGAAAACAAGGTTGTATACTTTATCTCCCTTGACAAGGTAAAGTTTCGGAAGCCGGTGAGGCCGGGTGATGTACTCAAATTCGAGCTCACCATGATGAAAATACGTGGAAAAACATGCAAGATGAGCGGAAAGGCATTTGTCAAAAAAGAGCTCGTCGCAGAAGCTGAAATGGTGGCAATGATAGTCGATAAATGAGCAAGGTGAGATCTGGAATGGCGACTATTCATCCAACGGCTATTATCGATGAGGGTGGGGTTCTCGCAGAGGATGTGACCGTTGGTCCCTATTCGATAATAGGACCGGGAGTAATGATTGGTCGTGGCACAATGATCGGCTCAAGGGTGTTGATTGAGAAGAGAACGAAAATAGGTAGCAATTGCAAGGTTCATACCGGTGCAATCGTCGGCACAGACCCCCAGGATCTCAAGTTCCAAGGAGAGGATACCGAGCTGATCATCGGGGACAGGACCGTGATAAGAGAGTATGCTACATTAAACCGTGGGACGCAGATGACAGGCAGAACCCAGATAGGGTCAGATTGTTTCATCATGGCCTATGTGCACATTGCACATGATTGTTATATTGGTGACCATGTGATTCTCGCGAATGCCGTGAATATGGCAGGCCACGTCATGATTGAGGATCATGTGACAGTTGGTGGAATAACTCCCATACACCAGTTCGTAAGAATTGGCAAGTATGCATTCATAGGCGGGGGTTCGAGGGTGAACAAGGATGTCCCACCTTTCGTGAGAGCTGTGGGGAATCCTTTGATCCTGTCAGGACTTAACAGCGTTGGATTGGCCAGACACGGGGTCCCGGAGGATATAAGAGTAGAATTAAAACGTGCTTATAGGATCTTCTTCAGATCTGATCTGGACATATCAAAGGCTCTGCAGAGGGCAAGAGAAGAACTCAAACCTTACCCCGAAATCCAGAGCTTCATTGAGTTTATTGAGAAGAGCAAGCGCGGCATCACCATCTGAAAAGCCTACCGGTTACTCATATATGATTCCACAGATGAAAAAATCTAAGGAGCACCCACATCGCTCCGACTGTATGGTTTT
>JBHIFB010000036.1:0-25759 GCA_046760905.1 Candidatus Glassiibacteriota bacterium
AGAAGGAGGACGGTTCATTCTGGAATTACTTCGATAGATACGGGAAAGGCGCAGGCATCGTCGAAGAAGATGGCGGAGCCTACATCATATGGCAGACGTATCTGTACTATCTGCATACCCGGGATCCTGGATTCCTCGAAATGCACTGGGATGGAGTTGTACGTGCGATAGATTTTTTCAAAAGGCTCAGGGATGAGGATACAGGTCTATTCTATTCGTCGGCAGGCTATTCTGAAGGAAAGATCAAAGGGGGCTTCAACGTCTACCACCAGACCATCACGGTGCTTGCCATGAGGAATGCGGCAAGTATCGCGGGAGTACTCGGCAGGACGATAGTGGCTCAGGAGTATAGGAAAATCGCAGATGAGATCCCCGATCTTATCAAACGTCATCTATACAATGAAGAGGCGGGAAGGTTCGTGTTCCAGAGAAGAACAGATGGCAGCTTGAACGAAAAGCCCTACCCAGCCTTCTTCGTCCTCGGTTATTATGACGTCTTCGATCCGATGGATGAAACGCTATACAGGACAGTGCAATACGTGAGGGATGGTCCACTTTTCGGGAAATACTCGGAGGAGATATTCGGTTTCGAAGGGATCGACGTGGAAAGGACTACAGGAAGCGGTTTCTGGATTGGACAGGCCGGTCATGGCTGGATGATCCCATACCTTCTCAAAAGAGGAGATCTTAAGGAGGCCTCAAAATGGTTCAAGGGCCTTGTCGCGTCGAGGGACAGAAATACAAATCTGATTCCAGAGCACATAAACTGGGCCGGGTTTGACGAAGACGGTGGTACCTGGCATGGAAAGACTCTCGGTGTACTCCCCTCCCCCAGTGCCTGGGTCGATCCCGGCAATCTCTACTCGATGGGCACCGCTATGAGAGTTGTGTTTTTCATGATCGATTCGAAGATGGATGGACCTGTTGCATCGATCACCTTGAGAATCCCCGATTGCATAAAAACCATATCTGCATCGAACATCCAGACACCGCTGGGCTATGTCGACGTCCTCTTTGAAAGGAACGATCACAGAACGACGGTTCACGTGAGCGGCAAGGGAGAAGGAATCTTGCGAATCCTCCTTACCGAGGGCGAAGCCGAACCCTCCATAACCAGGGACGGGGATCCCTACCAGAATTTTTCATTTTTCGAGTCTCCGGCTGCTGTCGAAATAAACACCGATTTCACTCATCACACCTTCCTCCTCTCAGTGGAAAAATGAACTCAAAGGGAGTTACCTACCGAAGATATCAGAGCGGTGATGAGGCCGATATCGTCCGACTCTTCAAGGAAGTCTATGGGCATAAAAGAAGTATCGAACACTGGAAGTGGAAGTTTAAAGACAATGTGATGAGGAAGACCTTGATATGGCTCGCTGAAGACGAACGAGGCCACCTCGTCGCTCACTATGCGATATGTCCTGTTCCCGTACAACTAGGCGAAACCGTGGTCATGGGGGCACAATCACTCGATACGATGGTGGCTAAGGATTACCAGCGCCGGAGGCTTATGGTCACCCTAGCCCGGAAATGTTATGATGACGCCAGAGACGCAGGCATCGACATCATATACGGATACCCCAATGAAAAGTCATACAGTCCTCTCGTTCACAGACTCGGATTCAGTGACCTCGGGAATGTAAAAAGGTACGAACTCACATTCAGTACACTCTCTCACTTCCCCACCACCTCCGCATTGAGAAGAATTGGATTCATCGGGAGAGTGATTAACAAGCTGGATCAGATCATCTACCCCGATCATACAACTCCCCTGCTTCCATCGACACAGAGGATTCAGTCCTACAGTTCGCACTACGAATCTCTATGGGAAAGAGCCCGCAGGGGAAGGTTCGGTGTGTGCCGTAATCAGGGATATCTAAACTGGCGCTATGGCCGTTTCCCCGACTACGGATACCTCGCACTGGCATCGCTTGGTGAGGGGGAAGAGCTTGAGGGTTTTATAATCATAGGATTGAAGAATGATGCCGGCTGTATTGCGGAGCTTATGCCTATCGGCAAGAACGTTACAAAAGTCCTTATTCTTGCAGCCATCCGGGAGCTTAAGAAAATGGGGATCGGGAAACTTTTCGGATACTTCCTCATCAGGCAGGATGAGAGAGAGGCCCTGAAGGACGTCGGTTTCGTCGAGAGATCGTCAGGTCTGGTTTTCTGTGTAAAGTTTCTGGGAAATACGCCCCCTGAAAATCTGTATTCGAGAGAGGCCTGGTACATGAGCTTCGGTGACACGGACGGTATATGATATTCAAGAAAGTTACTAAGATCTTTCGCAAGCCCGTCTATCCGAGAATAGTGCTGCCCCATGAGCTCGGGATATCACTCGTGATCTCACCTCATCCTGATGACGATGCCATCGGCCTTGGCGGTACCATCCACTCGATCCACGATAGGGTATGGATTGTCCATGTGACCGACGGAAAGCTTGGCATACCTGGCAGAAAGCCGGAAAATGCAAAGAAGGTACGTGTCGAGGAAGCCATTCAGTCTGCCACGATCCTCGGCGTCGATACGGATCGGTTGAAATTCCTGGGTTTTCCGGACCAGAAGACAGGAAAGATCGATACAATATCGGATCGTCTCTCGGCACTCGTGAAAGAAGTCCTCCCACAGGACATCTTCGTTCCATCACCACTCGATGCGCATCCGGACCACAAGAATATCGCTCAGGCCACATCACGTGCATTGGAGGAGGTGAAATACACATACACCTGCTGGGTCTATGAGGTGTGGACCCCGATCTATCCGAACAGCATCATCGATATATCCAGAGTGGCTGACATCAAGAGGAAGGCGATACGGGCTCACCGATCCCAGGTTGCCATAATAGATTACGTGGAAAAAGTGATGGGGCTTAACTCCTTCCGTTCTATAACACAGACCGGGATCAGATACGCAGAAGCTTTCATCAGATGCACATCCGGTGAATATAAGGAATTCACACACTCAATATCCCAATGAGTTCTGTCAGGCAAACTGAAAAACGACCTGAAGGCAGGAGGATATACCGGGGTATATTTCCAGGAATTCAGCTGATTGGTATCACACGACGAGATTTACAATCCTGTTTTTAACGACGACTGCCCTCCTGAGCGGCTTCTTGCCTATGATGCCTCTTATCTTTTCTATCTCGAGAGCACTCTTAACGACAGAATCATCATCCAGATCCCTCATCACACGCAGTTCGGATCGCAGCTTCCCGTTGACTTGAACGGCGATTGTGATTTCATCTTGAACCAGAAACTCCTCACTGTAAGAAGGCCATGTCTCGAAAAACACGGATCGTTTTCCGCCGCATATCTGCCACAGCTCCTCAGCGAAGTGAGGGGCGAAAGGCGCAATCAGGATATTTAGCTTCTTCAGCGCCTCGCCAAGGAGTGCAACGTTGTAAGTCTCATTCTCCTGGGTGTACTTGTAGAGACCATTCACTAGCTCCATCATCCTGCTGATCGCGGTGTTGAACTCGAAGTTCTCCAAGTCGAAGGTCACGCTTTTGATTGTATGGTGCAGTATTCTTAGAACCTCACGATCTACATCGCATTTTGGTTTCCCCTCGAAGTCGGTTCCCTCCCCAAACGATGGCTTGAATTTGAGAAAGAGCCTCCACACCCTTCCGAGGAACCTGTGGATCCCGTTTATACCAGAATCATCCCAGTCTCCGCCTTCCTCGTATGAGCCCATGAACATTAAATACATCCTGAATGTATCGGAACCGTACTTCTCTATGAACTGCTCGGGATTCACAACATTACCTCTCGATTTCGACATCTTAGCGCCCTGATTCGTAATCGTTCCCTGATGCCGCAGCCTCAGAAATGGTTCCTCGAAGTGAATGAGTCCAAGATCATGGAGTACCATCGTAATGAATCTGGCATAGAGGAGATGCATAACGGCGTGCTCGGCTCCTCCCACATACTGGTCAACAGGCAGCCAGCGGCGGGCGATTTCAGAATCGAACGGTGCTTCGCCTAGTGTAGGACTGAGGTATCTCAGGAAGTACCAAGATGAACAGACGAAGGTGTCCATCGTGTCGGACTCCCTCCTCGCCTCGCTGCCGCAGCTCGGACACTTGGTGTTTATAAATCCCTCACAACGAGCGAGTGGGGACTTCCCGTCACCTGCAGGTGTGAAGTCGACATCCTCCGGCAAAAGGACCGGAAGATCTTCCTCACAAACGGGAACTTCTCCGCATGAATCGCAGTAGATGATGGGAATCGGTGCTCCCCAGTACCGTTGCCTCGAGATGAGCCAGTCCCTTAGCTTGTAATTCACCTTGAACTCCGCCAATCCTCTCTGCCTGAGTTCTTCCACAATCGCTCTGGCACCCTCCTCGTGGCTCATTCCGGAAAAGGTGTCTGAGTTAACCATCGTACCTGGCCCGGTATAAGCGCACTCGAGCACGGTTCCCTGCCCTACCCCGGGCTCTCGTATCACTTCGACGATTGGCAGGTTATACTTCACCGCGAATTCGAAATCCCTTTCGTCGTGAGCCGGAACTGCCATGATTGCTCCCGTACCATATGTCATGAGTATGTAATCGGAGATCCAAATCGGGATCTCCTCACCATTGACTGGATTTATTGCATATGCTCCCGTGAAGACCCCTGTTTTCTCCCTCACCGTTGAAGTTCTCTCTATTTCTGAGACAAGCCGCGCCTTCTCTTTATAAGAGGACACCTCGTTCATTCGCTCAGGCGTCGTGATCATTTCGACTGCTGTGTGCTCCGGGGCAAGCACCATGTATGTCGCACCGTAAAGAGTGTCGGGCCTTGTCGTAAAGACGGGTAGCTTGATCGCACCATCTCCGCTTCGTACAAACTTAGCAGGCACTTCGAATACGATCTCGGCCCCCTCGCTTCTACCGATCCAGTTTTTCTGCATCGTCTTCGTTTTCTCCGGCCAGTCTATTTTATCGAGCCCTGCCAGCAGTCTGTCAGCGTATTCTGTGATCTTGAAAAACCACTGAACCAGATCCTTCTTGCTCACCTCCGATGAGCACCGTTCGCAGAGGCCACCTGCAATGACCTGCTCATTCGCGAGCACCGTGTTGCAGGATGGGCACCAGTTGACAGAAGCCTCCCTGCGGTATGCGAGGTTTCGATGGTAGAGTTGCAGAAATATCCATTGCGTCCATTTGTAATATTCAGGCGAGCTCGTATCAACCTCCGCCCTCCAATCATACATCGCCCCGATCGCCTTCAGCTGCTTCCTGATTATTTTGATGTTACTTCTGGTACTCTTTGCCGGATGGATTCCGTGCTTTATCGCGTAATTTTCAGCGGGGAGTCCGAATGCATCATAGCCTATGGGCTCGAATACATTGTAGCCGCATAGTCTTCTATACCGGGCCCAGGTGTCGGCTGGACCATAGTTGTACCAGTGACCGATATGAAGCTTCTCCCCTGATGGATAAATGAACATCACCAGTACATAGAGCTTCTTGTCTGCTTTCCCCAGGTCGGTCTCGTTGAGACGCTTCCTTTCCCAGTAGGTCTGCCATTTCTTCTCTATTTCTCTGTGATCATATTCCTTCATCAGCTCTCCTGGCATGAAACTCCTCCACAAGTATTGATTGAATAAAAATATATAATTACCTTACTTAACGGTCAAGCTGGGACGGTATGTAAAATTAACGATTTGAATCCTTTGACAAGTGGTCACCACCATGGTATCATCAGGTGGTAGACTCAAACAGAGTAAACATCGCTCATGACGATCGCCAGAAACAGCAACATGGTGATCCTGTGGGGAGCCAACTTCGTCCTTCCACTGCGGCTCAAGGCGTCAGAATACAGTTGATGCACGAAGGTCCGGCAAGAGTGCAGATCAGCAGGAATATATTTTCGACCGTGAAAGGTATCCTTTTCGACCTGGATGGAGTCCTGCACATAGGTGATGAGCCGATTGCTGGTGCGATCGAGGCACTCCACCATGTTAAATCGAGGGGGATAAAGTGCATTTTTGTTACCAACACGACAACGAAATCCCTAGAAGGTCTGTACCAGAAGATCGCTGCGATGAGCCTGCCGATTGAGAAAAACGAGATATTCAGTGCTCCTCAGGCGGCTGTGCATTACCTGCGTCAAATCGGAAATCCGACCCTGCATTTAATCCTCAAAGATGATACGAAGAAGGATTTCGAGGAATTCCAGCTTTCTGATTCGAATCCGGATTTCGTTGTGCTGGGAGATATTGGGAAGAGCTGGGATTATGTTCTACTCAATCGGATCTTCCGCATGATCATCGATGGAGCCACCCTAGTTGCATTGCACAAGGGACGGTACTGGCAAACAGAAGACGGACTTCAACTGGATATCGGGGTCTTCGTAGCGGGTCTCGAATACGCGACGGGCAAACGAGCTATCATCATGGGCAAACCCTCGCCCCAGTTTTTTCTTACCTCACTGCAGCGAATCGGACTTCAACCGGAAGAGGTTATAATGATTGGTGACGACATCGAATCGGATATAGGTGGCGCTCAGAATGTTGGGATGCGAGGTATCTTGGTCAGGACAGGCAAGTACAGGGATGAACTCGTGACACGGTCTTCTGTCACCCCCGATGCGATCCTCTCATCGGTGGCCGAGTTGACCTGCTATCTGTGATCGTTTGCATCAAGCTCATGCATGTAAACTAGCTTCTTGTTCAAGAATCCTTAATCGGGACGTTAGTTTCTCACTGACCGGTTTACAATGAATAGCTTGCTTTATTTTACGATCCAGATCTGTGCCGTCTAATCCTGAATTATCGGAAATCCACACACTTGAATTTCCTCGAATTTTTGGGTATTTTTAATATATTGAAATAAGTCAATGGAGGTGATGAAGATTAGAAGACTTGAAGGAAAAAACGCCCTGATCACAGGGAGTTCCACAGGCATGGGACAGAAGATCGCAATGAGGTTCGCACAAGAGGGTGCCAACATAGCCATCAATTATCTCAAACAGCCCGATGAACCGGAAATAGTCGGGAAACTTATTGAAGAAGCAAGACAGTCAGCAGAAAAAGCCGGTCGCAAGTTCCTAGTTGTTCATGCCGACATCTCCAAGGAAAAGGATGTTGCTAGGATGTTCAACGAGGTAGTCGATGGGTTGGGTAGGTTGGATATCCTCATCAACAATGCCGGTATAAAGAAGCCAGGTAAGAACCATGAGACTTCCATGATAGACTTCGATAGAGTCATTGCGGTGAACCTCCGTGGCGCATTTTTATGCGCACGCCAGGCGATAAAGCACTTCCTTAAAAGGGAAGGTGGAGGCGTAATAATCAACAATTCCAGCGTGCATCAGATCATACCCAGACCGAAATACCTGAGTTACTCCATCAGCAAAGCTGGAATCGCCAATTTCACTAAAACGCTGGCTCTGGAATATGCAAGAAAGGGGATACGTGTCAATGCCATCGCTCCAGGAGCTATCGATACCCCGATTAACAGGGCACCGATCGAAGATCCGGAATGCTGGCGGGAGCTAGAAGATCACATTCCCATGGGTCGTGCCGGAACTCCGGAAGAAATTGCAGGTGTCCTTGTGTTCCTGGCTTCAGACGACGCTTCTTACATAACCGGTCAGGTGATATACACCTGTGGTGGGCTGACATTGTATCCTGATCAAAGCGATCAGTGGACACCGAGCAATTGCAGCCACTTGGTTTCCGGGGAATAGCACTGCATCGTATTCATCTGCAGCCGTGTATTTACCTGACAATCTTCCGACGGCCTAATCCATCATCTCGTAGCTTTTAGAAACCTGATCCGTGAACGTGATCAGTAAGATGAACTTCTTACCACTATATGTTCCTTGTGAATGACTGGACCGCTTCGTCGGTTTCGTGTTTATAATAGTCGAAGAAGTGGCTTCGTGTCGGAGAAGTGGTTTAGGGAATTATGAAAAGTGCAAAATAGAAGATAAATAAGTTTTTAAAGACTGCCTTGCACTCATATGAGAGCCGCTGGCTCAAATGTCGGTTAAACAATGATCGTCATTCTGCCGAGTCCTTCTTCGCTTAGTCAATTGATTTGATTCATTCCTTCATTGATAGGAATCCGGTTTCTCATGGGTAAGCAGGAAATGGTTGTTGACTCCAACAGATGCTTTAAGTATAATCAATTGACCGGTTTTCCCCAGTATTAAAAGGAGGAGAAGAACATGTACACTACACGTATTACTCGTATAGTATCATGCATCATCATTTCATTGTTCTTCTTGTTCATGGCACATGAAATAGGAGCCCAGCAGCCCACAACTATAGAATCACCAGAGGAGTACTTCGGTTTCAAACCAGGCTCTGATGGTATGCTTTTCGACTATGAACAGCTAATCGGTTATTTACAGATGGTCAGCGGATCATCGCCGCGGGTAAAACTTGTGGAAATAGGCACTTCTCCGCTTGGAAAAACGATGTACGTTGCCTTCATATCATCGGAAGAGAATATTCGAAATCTTGAGAGACTAAAGGAGATTAACAGGAGACTAGCCCTCGATCCTAACATTCCAGAATTGGAAAGATCGTCCATGTTCGAGGAGGCAAAGGTTTTCATTCTTGCGACACTTTCCATGCATTCCGGGGAGGTAGGGCCAACTCAGACTGCACCAGTGATTGCCTACAACCTTGCAATGGCCGAAAAGCCTGAACTGTTAAAGTGGCTTGATGACATTGTCTATATGATGGTTCCCTGCCACAACCCCGATGGGATGGATATGATCGTAGAGCACTATAGGAAATATAAAGGAACGATGTATGATGGAAGCTCAATGCCAGGTGTATATCATAAGTATATAGGGCACGACAATAACCGAGACTTTATAATTCTTTCACAGGAAGACACCAGGGCTATTGCACGCATCTATAACCTTGAATGGTTTCCACAGGTCATGGTCGAAAAACATCAGATGGGTTCGAGGGGGCCCCGCTATTTCGTTCCACCTCCTCATGATCCTATTGCGGAGAACGTCGACGAGGGTATCTGGAACTGGGTGGGCATATTCGGCTCAAACCTGGTAAAGGATATGACAGGTCAAGGCCTCGCAGGCGTATCCCAGCACTATCTTTTTGACGACTACTGGCCCGGACCGACGGAGACCTGCATATGGAAGAACGTCATAGGATTTTTGACGGAAGCTGCAAGCGCAAAGTATGCGACACCATTGTTCATAGAACCAACAGAACTCAGCGTCTATGGCAAGGGACTTTCCGAATATAAGAAGAGTATAAACATGCCCCTCCCCTGGCCCGGTGGATGGTGGCGGCTGGGGGATATTCTGAGATATGAAGAAGCATCAACTATGTCCATAATCAAAACCGCCTCACTCCACCGCCGAGACATACTCCGATTCCGTAATGATCTCTGCATAAAGGAAGTCTCTAAGGGAAAGACCGTTCCACCTTATTATTACGTATTACCGCTGGCGCAGCATGATAAGAGTGAGCTGGTAGAACTCGTGAATTTGCTGGAAGAACACGGAATCGCGGTATACAAGCTCTCTGCAGCCACAGACACCGGCGAATATACTTTCGAAGACGGTGACATTGTAATCCCCCTCTCTCAACCGTTTCGCCCATTCATCAAAGAAATGATGGAACCTCAGGTGTATCCTGTGAGGCATTACACGCCGGGGGGCGAAGTAATCAGACCTTACGACATAACGAGCTGGTCACTACCGCTTCACTGGGGGCTTAAAGCCATCCCTGTGAGTGAACGATCCCTCGAGTTCGAATCTCAACTCGAAAAAATTGAGGGTCCCTATGATCTCAGAGAACATCTGCCAGAGGTTTATCATGCGGCAATATTTACGGTCAATCATAATGAGAGCTTCAAAGCTGCATTCCTGTCACTTGAGTTAGGTTTGGAGGTATCTCGTATCGAAGAGGCTGTGGAGATAGGCGGTGAGCTCGTTCCCCAAGGGAGTTTCATAGTTTATTACGAAGAGGCGAAGAGCGACGAGTTTGAAAAACTTCTTAATAAAATGACAGTGCAGCCACTTTTTGCAGAAGAGCCGATTGATCTAAATACAAAACATATAGAGTTGCCGAGGATAGGTCTCGTCGAGACATATTTCCACGACATGGATGCGGGATGGGTTCGCTTCATATTCGACACCTATCACATACCGTTTTCGGTAATTCGCCCGGGCGAATTCGAATCGATTAACTTATCCAAGAGATACGACTTGATAGTGTTTCCCGATGAAGATAAGTCTATCCTTTTGAAGGGCAAACGAAAAGCGGAGGATGGTGGTCAGTATATCATCAGCGAGTATCCTCCAGAATTCACCAAGGGTATCGGCGACAAGGGAATGGAAAAGCTGATGCAGTTTATAGACAAGGGCGGTATAATCGTTTCGTGGGGCAGATCGACGGGTCTCTTCATGGAGACACTCACTATCAGGCGAGGAAAAGAGGAAAAAGAGGAATTTCAACTCCCAATTAAGGACATATCGGATGAGCTTAAGAAGGAGGGCCTTTACTGTCCCGGCTCACTCATGAGAGTAAACCTCCTCGAAGGTCATCCTATCACCCTGGGTTCTCAGAAAGAATCCGTAGTTTTCTACCAGGGTAGACCAGCCTTCACCACTTCAATTCCAATGTTTGATATGGACAGGCGTGTCATTGCAGCATTCCCAGAGAAGGACATCCTCGTCAGCGGATACTGCGAGAACGAGGAGAAAATTGGCAACAAAGTCGCATTGGTCTGGCTTCGAAAGGGTAAGGGTCAGTTTGTTCTGTTTGGGTTCAATCCTCAGTTTAGGGCCTCGACCCAGGCAACATTCAAGCTGGTGTTCAACTCAATTTTGCTACCGCCGATACGTTAGCTTCTGCATAGGAACAGGAAAAACTGGGGAAACTCCACCTCCTAATAAGTTGACAAATAGCATCTCTTCTGGTATCATAATTGCTTTGAATGAAGGAGGAAACTGGAAAAACAGATACCCATCTAAAAAGTGGATTTTTACCAGTCCTGAACTATCGTACAGACCGGTTGACGGCGCACTTTCTTCGACAGCTAAGGAGATGCGGAAGATCATGAAAATTATTACACTCTCAATCACAGGTGTCATCGCTTCGCTGGTTATATTTAACATCCAGCTTTTGACCGCATGTACTAATTTTCTTATCACCAAAGGAGCCTCAGCAGACGGATCCACGATGATAACCTATGCCGCTGATTCGCATGAATTCTATGGCGAACTCATATACCTGCCTGCTTCAACCCACGCAGAGGGAGAAATGCGGGATATCTATGAAATGGATACTGGTAAATATCTCGGTAAGATAAAAGAAGCGACAAGAACTTATGCGGTTGTCGGCCTTATGAACGAACATCAACTGGCAATCGGCGAAACTACATATGGCGGCCGAGCAGAATTGAGGGACTCCACGGGCATAATGGATTACGGGAGCCTGATGTATGTTGCACTTCAAAGGGCAAAAACGGCCCGCGAAGCAATTACTATCATGGGCGATCTCGTGAAGGAATATGGATATTGCAGCAGCGGCGAGTCGTTCTCCATATCGGACCCTGAAGAAGTCTGGATCATGGACTTGATAGGGAAGGGCCCTGAGAACAAGGGAGCCGTGTGGGTGGCACGTAGGATACCAGACGGTTACATATCAGCTCATGCGAATCAGGCCAGGATACGAAGGTTTCCCCTGGATGACAGTGCTAACTGCCTCTATGCGGAAGATGTAATATCATTCGCCAGAGATAAAGGGTATTTCAGCGGAAAGGATGAAGATTTCAGTTTCGCCGATGCATACGCCCCTCTTGATTACGGTGCCCTGCGTTTCTGTGAGTCAAGAGTGTGGTGTATGTTCAAACGTGCAGCCCCATCAAAGAATATCCCAGTTGATTATGTAAAAGGTATGGACGGAGCCAAGCCGCTGCCCCTCTGGATCAAGCCTGACAAAAAGCTTTCGGTCAGGGATGTGATGGCATTAATGCGAGATCATTTTGAGGGCACAGATTTTGACATGACAAAGGATGTAGGTGCCGGACCCTACAGCCTGCCTTATCGCTGGAGACCATTGACGTGGGAAGTAGATGGCGTAGAGTACTGCAACGAACGCGCCGTTTCGACGCAGCAGACAGGTTACTCATTCGTTGCGCAGTCACGTTCGTGGTTACCAGATCCAATCGGTGGTGTCTTCTGGTTCGGGGTGGATGACACCTACAGTACAGTGTATGTTCCTATGTATTGCGGTATTCGAGAGGTACCGAAGAATTATGCCGTCGGAACCGGTTCATTTTACGATTTCACTTGGGAATCAGCGTTCTGGGTTTTCAACTTTGTTGCGAATTACGCATATTCGCGTTACAGCGACATGATCCAGGATATACAGAAGGTACAGAGAGAACTGGAAGGTAAATTCTTGGCCGAACAGCCTGGAATCGAGGAGGCTGCGCTGGAGCTATACAAGAAAGCGCCGGGGCTTGCGAAAGACTATCTCACCGACTATTCGGTAAAGCAGGGAGAGATGACCGTAAAGCGCTGGAGGGAACTTGGTGAATTCCTGATCGTCAAATATCTCGATGGAAATGTCAAAGATGAATTGGGGAAAGTTACCCACCCAGGCTATCCTGAATCCTGGTATAGACTGATCGTAGAGAATACTGGTGACCATTTCAAGATGAAGAAGTTGCCTGGAGAAGAAGAATGAGATAGGATTCAAGTATTCTTCCCCCAGGAGATGCCAGTTTGAATTTGGATTGCACAAGTTATAGTGTATGAAAATCGTCGTTAAGCTTTTCGCGAAATTGAGAGAGTTTGGACCGGAGTATCAGGAAATGGAAGTGCCTGAAGATACTTTATTGGAAGATTTGATTGAACTACTAAAACTCCCTGATGACCTTCCTGCGTTGAAAATAGTAAACGGCATAGCCTGTGATCTACAGCAACCGCTTAGGGAAGGTGATGAGGTTGCTCTGTTCCCGCCCATTGCGGGTGGTTAAATCAAACACGAAATCCCCCCGACTGCCTCGACTGGAATGCTGCAAGTTCTGACTGGCCTCCTTCCAATCCTGACAGGTCTCCTTTTCAGTTACCAGTTGAAGACTTTATCAAGATCTTCATCACTTATATCAAAGGTGACATTGTGAGGTGTGAATTGCTCATTCCTGAAGAACTCTGGTAGCCGATCGTGCTCAGAAGTGAAGCCTGCTTTTCTATTGAAATCCAGCTCCATTGTAAGAACCTTTCTCCCGAGCTCAGCCACACCCCCCTCGTCCAGATTCATTCCATAGAAGGCGTTTATCATGTCGATCAAAGCTTTAAACGTCTCTGGCTGATCCAGCATTGCGAAAGCAACGAAAAGACACATACCAGTTGAATCGAGGGCGGCAGTGGCGATCTGGAGATTTCTCGACAACTCAATTTGTCCATCCGGCCTTAAAGGATCTACATGCCCCCCGACTTTGAGGATATTTTGACATACTGCATAACCCGCGGTATGATCCGCTCCCATAGGACTCGTGGCATACGTCACTCCGATGCCCTTGACTGCCCTTGGATCATAAGCCGGCATCGACTGTCCCTTCACCACGGGAGCTCTCTCTATTCCAAGAACTCTGGCTGTGACGGCTGCTCCATTGCCGAGGATTCTTCCTAGGGGAGTGCCCTTCCCCACCTCCTTCACCAGATTGATAGCAGCTTCGGCATCACCAAATTTTGCCAATCCGGCCTCCATGGCCACTCCGATAGCAGCTCCCATTTCAATTGTATCTAATCCATAGTTATCATCCAGGAAATCCAGCATTGCGATGGCATCCATATCGCCGATCCCGCAATTTCCACCATGAGCCCATACTGTTTCATACTCAGGCTGTTTTGTAAGGAAGTTCCCATCCTTATCATGGAAAACCCCCGAGCACTCTATAACACAGCCTTTATGACAAGCGTGAGTTGCTAAACCGCCTCGCTTCAATTCCAATTCAGCTTCCCTCTCTCCACTGATACTGGATGCGCCATCGAAACGCCCCTGCTTGAAGTTATATGTGGGATATCCGCCTACTTCGTTGACAATGTTTGTCAATACGTTTGTACCATATGCAGGGAGCCCTTCCCCAGTGACAGCATGTTTTCTTAATCCGTCGATGAACCGTTTGTTAGCTTCTTTGAATTTTTCCGGATCCTTCGGGGCACGCATTTTCTTCCCGCTGTCATCCAGAACAATCACCTTCACTCCTTTGGATCCCATAACCGCTCCAACACCCCCCCGCCCTGCATGACGAGTAGGACGTAATTCCATATCCGTGCAGGCGACGGATGCGCCACTCATCCTCATCTCCCCGGCCGGTCCAATAGAAATGCAAGAGATCGTATCTCCATAGTTCGCCTTCATCTTATCGACCAGATCGTAATTCGGGAGCATCTTCATGCTGTTATCCGATATGATCTCGACGCCATCCTTGTTGATATGGACCTTATATAGATCACCGCCTACCGGTTTGCCCTCTAATACCACTGCTGCATAACCCAACCTGGCAAGCATCTGTGAAGGTTGACCACCCGAGTTGGCTTCTTTTATTCCTCCCGTAAGAGGACTCTTGCAGCCAACGGATATACGACCAGACATTGCAGCGGTCGTCCCGCTTAACAAACCAGGAGCGATTACCAGTTTGTTCTCCGCGCCTAGAGGATGGCTCGCTGCTGGAACCTCATTAGCGACAATAGCGGAGGTCAGTGCTCTCCCTCCAAATCCGGCATAATCTCCAAGTGGCGTTTCACTGGCCTTCGGACCACCCTTAGCTCCAACGTCGATTCTTAGTATCTTATCCATTCCTGCCTCCTTAGCATCATGCCTTGAAAGAAGAATTCAGATCATTCATCTTGTGCACTTCTCAAGTAAGTCTACATGAATAAGGCATAGCTGTCAAATGAAAATCTGCATAGATCGGGAACTCACCTGGCGAGCAAGGAGAGACTTTTTCAGAGACCAGTCTAAAACTAGTTGACAGAGTGCAACTCTATTGATATCATCATCTTTGTAAAGCTTACATGTATTCTGTAATGGGGTATGAGTCCTTTGATGGACTAAACCGTAAGGAGCGAGCGATGAGGCGAAAGATCCTGTTCTACCTGATTTATGGATTGATCTGCTATTCCATGTTCATCAGCTCCGCCTATGCCGGTGACGATGGCTCACCGCAGGCAAGGGCTGATGCTTTTCTCGATTTGTATAACTCTCTTTTCGTGGGGATCTTCAATGTGACGGAAGAGAGCGCCTGGGATGCCCAGGTAGATGTGACTCCCGAACACGATGGTGCCCGCGTGGCTTCCGGCAGAGCCCTCGCCGCCTTCTTGGGCGATAAAGCGGTCATTGAAACAGCTCGTGAGCTCCTGAACTTCGAGAAGGATCTCAGACCGCTAACGATAAGGCAACTAAAGATGATAATGCTCAATGCGGCAGGATCTCCCGGAACGATTCCGGAGGTTGTTAAGAAGAGGGTCGAGGCCGAGAGTAAGCAATCCAGTACCCTCGACTCATTCCAGTTCTGTCTCGAAAGGAAAGGGAACGAATGCGTCAGGCCCGTTAGTGCAAATGATATCGATGACCTTCTTCTTAGTTCCAACGATTTGCAAGAGCGACTTCGAGTCTGGGAGGCATCCAAGGAAATCGGACCGGTGCTAAAACCCGGACTCGTGGAGCTTCAGAAACTTCGCAACCAGGTCGCACGGGAGATGGGTTTCAACTCGTTCTTCGACTTACAGGTGGCGGATTACGGCATGACTGTCGAGGAGATGATGGAAATGACGGCCCAATGGGTTGAGACAATCCGCCCACTTTATGAGCAGCTGCATTGCTGGGCCAAGCATTTACTGGCAGACCGCTATGGAGTCCCAGTCCCGAAGAAGATTCCCGCTCATTGGATTGCCAATAGATGGTCGCAGAACTGGCCAGGACTGGTTGAAAGTGTTAATCTGGACAAGTACTTTGCGAATAAGGATCCGGAATGGATCGTGAAGCAGGCGGAAGCTTTCTATGTATCAATGGGCTTCGACCCCCTGCCCCAGTCATTCTGGGATAAGTCGGATCTCTATCCTCTGCCCCCTGATTCCAAGCGGAGAAAGAACGCTCATGCATCTGCATGGCACGTGAATCTCAATGATGACGTACGCTCACTTATGAGCGTCCAACCCAATACCCGCTGGTTCTCGACCAGTCACCATGAGCTCGGGCATATTTACTACTATATATCGTACACAAGGCCGGAGGTTCCGCCTGTGTTACGCGAGGGGGCAAACAGAGGTTTTCATGAAGGAATTGGCGAACTGATCTCCATCGCCTCGCTGCAAGTCCCCTACCTGAAGGAGGTAGGCATTCTTCCGGCCGATGTCCAAATAGATCAGATCCAATGGCTCCTCAACGAAGCACTTGAGCAGACAATCGCATTTCTCCCTTGGTCTGCCGGAGTAATGACCTCATGGGAACATGACTTTTACGAAGAGGAGCTTGAGCCGAATCAGTGGAACCATCGCTGGTGGCAATATGTTGCTCAATTTCAGGGAATCGAGCCACCAAGACCTCGAGGAGAGGAATTTTGCGACCCTGCAACCAAAACTCACATCAACGACGATCCGGCACAATATTACGACTACGCCTTCGCCACCGTGCTGAAATATCAGCTCCATGACCATATCGCACGTGAGATCCTAAAAACCGATCCATACAATGCAAACTACTACGGCAGTCAGGAAGTCGGCGCATTCCTTCGTGATCTTATGGCCCAGGGACATACACGTGATTGGCGAGAACTACTTCGTGAAACAACTGGTGAGGATCTTAGTACCCGTGCGATGATGGAGTATTTCGAGCCTTTGATGAACTATCTTGTAAAAGTTAACGAGGATTGTGACTGTTCCTGGGAGTGAGCAAGTCACTGTAGAGGACTGCAATCATCTAAAATAGCAGTGAGGAGACCTCAACTGTCATATGTGCTTCTCAGCAATTTGAGTATGCGCCTCAGGTCAGCTGGTAGAGGAGAGGTAAATCCCATATGCCCCCCTCCCACCGGGTGTGTAAACGTCAACTTATATGCATGAAGGGCCGGGCGTTGGATAAGCCTGAGGATCTGGTGAGCAAGTTTCCTCCCCTCTCCCATGAATCCTGCCTCTCGGCCCTCACCACCACCATAAGTCGGGTCTCCCACGATTGGATGGCCTATAGATGAGAAATGCACTCTTATCTGGTGAGTTCGTCCGGTATCAAGAGATACCTCTACGAAATCGCAAACATCGAAGCTCTCAAGAACCTTATAATGCGTTACCGCTTCTCTCTGTCTGCTTGCATATGTCGACATTTTCTTCCTATCGTGAGGGTGTCTCCCGATCCCGGCATCGATCGTCCCTTCGAGCTCTCTCAGGTGCCCCCAAACGATCGCCAGATATCGTCTCGAGATCCTCCTCTCCTTCATTTCCGTTGTTAGCATATCCTTCACATTATCTTTCTTGGCGACAAGGATCAATCCGGTGGTGTCCTTATCCAGCCGATGTACGATTCCAGGATTCGCCCTGCCTCGCTCAATGCCATTCCGGAGGTGATAAAGAAGAGCATTGTATAGCGTTCCCGTGTAATGACCAGGTGCTGGGTGAACTACCATGTCAGAAGGCTTGTTGATAACAAGGAGTGAGGGATCCTCATAAATGATGTCGATTTCGATGTCTTCTGGCTCAACGGGAGGTGGGGCCTTTGATTCTATTGGAGCTATGCTTATCCTATCTCCGTCTTTGACACGATAATGGGGTGTGGTTCGCTCTCCATTTATCAGAACAAGATTCCGTTGGATGGCTTTTTTAACACGGGTTCTGGATATTCGGAACCTGGATGAAAGGAACCTGTCTATCCTTTCTCCAGCTTCCCCGCCCTTCACTGCGATTTCTCGTATTCCGTCTTCAGTCTGCACGCAGGTCATTCCTCTTCTGAGACTTGCTCCTGCGGGTGAGTTTCATGGCTAACAGGAGGGCACCCGCCGTCACAGCTAAGTCAGCAACATTGAAGATCGGCCATCTCAGTTTGTTAATCCCTATGTCTATGAAGTCCCTTACTTCCCCGAAGAGGATTCTGTCGTATAAATTTCCCACGGCTCCACTCAATATTAGTACGAGGCCTACACCCTGCCACTTTAAATCGATGGGAAGACGTAGATAGTAGAAGGCGATGAGGATAGCAGCAAGGAAGGATACAACCAGAACTATGCTACCTGTGGATTCACCAACTGATAGGCCGAATATCGCACCTTTATTATGTATGTAAGTGATTCGTAGGATCCCATCGAGAACATCGAACGATTGCCCCAGAGTCAATGCCTTGGAAACAACTGCCTTGCTGAGGAGATCGAGAATGAGAGTGAAGCCACCCAGCCCAAAGAGAACGATCAGTTTCCTGGTCGTCTGTGTAGCTCCTGGACTACGAGATCCCACTTTCTTCCTTCGACTTGCACTCGATACAAAGGCGTGCATGAGGGAGTGCGTCCAGCCTCATCTTCTGGATCTTCTTGTTGCAGACTTCGCAAACGCCGTAGTTCTCACCCTTGTAAAGTCTTCTCAGGGCCTCATCAATGTGGTATAGAAGCCTTCCTTCCTGAGAGGCGAACAGGAATGCCTTCTCACGTTCCATGGCATCGGTCCCCATGTCAGCCATGTGGAAGGAATACGATGAAAGATCCCCTGATGAATCCTTCAAAGTGTTTGCATAGTTCTTGCCGAAGATCCCAAGCTGCTTGAGTACTTTCTCCCTTTCCTCGAGGAGCCTCTTCTCAAAATATCGCAAATCCTTATCACTATATCCGCTCTTCTTGCGTGTCTTACCCGATTTTTTCTTTTTTACTTTTTTAACTTTCTTCTCCGCCATTCTCCTATTCCTCATCAAGATTTATAAGACATTTATGGCAAATGTTCGGGTGTTCGGAGGATTCGCCAACCGATTCGCTGTAATTCCAGCATCTTGCACACTTTGCGCCAGAGGCTCGCCTAACACCCACAACGATTTTACCCTCGAGATCTTCAATCCTCACATCGTAATCGTCAGGTTCCCCCTGGGAAACCTCGACTTCGGAAACGATTAAGATTTGGGAAAGCTCATCTCTGTATTTGTTGAGAATCTCCCTCAGGTCATTCTCATCCGTATATATGCCAACAGCTGCTTCAAGAGATGAACCAATCGATTTTTTCATCCTTGCTTCTTCGAGGCACTTCAAAACACTGGTTCTAATCGCGAGAAGGGTTTCCCATTCATCCAGGAAGCCTTCTTCCATAACTAGTTCCTGCGGTTCGGGAAATCGCTCCCAGTGAACGCTTGTATCCCGAGGGCACCAGGAGATTTCTTTCCATACTTCTTCGCTGGTGAACGGTAGAATTGGAGCAATAATCCTTACTAGCGCATCCAGGATTTCTTTGAGTACGGTCTGCGCGGCTCTCCTTGGTTTCGACTTCTTACCGAATGTATACAGTCGATCTTTCAGGATGTCGAAATAGAAAGAAGAGAGATTAACCGTGCAGTAATTGTTGATGAGATGAAAAACCTGATGAAACTCAAGTTTGTCGTAGAAATGTAAGGCTCTCTCCTTGAAGCGTTGGAGATCATAAAGGGCATAAATATCGACGGCCCAGAACTCACCCTGATCTATCGAATCCGCTTCCGGTGTAAAATCGGAAAGATTTCCGAGGAGGTATTTACAAGTGTTTCTGATCTTCCTGTACACATCTCTGGCCTGCATTATATTCTCGTCAGAGAAACGTATATCTGCCCTGAAGTCATTCGCAGCAGTCCAGAGTCTCAATATGTCCGCACCATTGTTTTCCATTATATCGATAGGCGAAACAACGTTGCCAAGAGACTTATGCATGGCCCTCCCCTCTTCATCGAGGATCCAGCCATGAGTAACAACCATTTTATATGGTGCCTTCTCCTCCGTAGCAACCGAGACGAGTAAGGATGTATTGAACCAGCCTCGGTGTTGATCTGAGCCTTCAAAATACACATCCGCCGGAAATCTCAGCCCTCTTGATTCTTTCAAGGCTACTTTGTGAGATGATCCCGACTCGAACCACACATCCAGGATATCGGTTTCCTTCCTCAAAGCTCTACTGCCGCATTGCGGACACTCTCGGAAGCCATCAGGCAGGAAATGCTCAACTTCCTGCTCGAACCAGCTATCCCCCCCCTCTTTTTCAACCACTTCGGCTATATGATGTATAAGCGTTGCATCCAGAATTGGGTCATCACACTCAGTGCAAAAGACAACCGGGAGCCCTATCCCCCACACTCTCTGCCTCGAGAGACACCAATCAGGCCGTGATCCTACCATTCCCATGATACGGTTCTTGCTACCAGCCGGAATCCAATCCACACGGTCAATCTCACGTAGAGCCTTCTCTCTCATCCCTGCATGGTCGACAGACAGAAACCATTGCACCGTGGTCCTGAAAATGAGCGGTTTCTTGCATCTCCAGCAGTGAGGATATTGGTGATGGATCTCACCATGATCCAGAAGCGATCCTCTTTTCGAGAGATCTTCGATGATCACAGGATTAGCAGCCTCGACTTCCAGTCCCTCGTAAATGCCTGCCTCATCCGTAAACTTCCCCTCCTCGTCAACGGGACACAGTATCTCAAGACCCTCCGCCTGGCCAACGAGAAAATCTTCATGCCCATGTCCAGGTGCGGTGTGAACCACTCCTGTGCCGTCCTCTAGGGTTACATGCAATGCAAGGTATAGTGGAGATGGCCTTTCGAACAACGGGTGCTTGAACACAAGACCCCGAAGATCTTTACCCTTGTATTTTGCTATTATGCTGTAATCATCTACACCTAATGACTCCATTACGATCGGAACGAGGCGTTCAGCCATCAAATAGACGGCCCCTCCCTGCTTCACGAGTGCATAGTCATAATCCGGATGAACCACAACCGCCATATTCGCCGGAATGGTCCAGGGAGTTGTTGTCCACACCATGATGTATCTCTTGGCATCCCGGGGGAATAGGCCGGCGGGATCATCAGTGAGTTCGAATCTCAATGTGATTGAATGAGACATCTTCTCCCTGTACTCTATTTCGGCTTCTGCGAGCGCCGTGCGACAGGTCGTACACCAGTGGATGGGACGAAGCCCACGATATACAAAGCCTTTCTCAACCAGCTGTCCGAAGATGTGGAGAATGGTGGATTCGTACTCCCGCGACATAGTGAGGTAGGGATTATCCCATTCACCCCAAACTCCAAGGGCTTTGAACTCTTCTTTCTGTACCTCGACGAACTTTGAAGCATACTCCCTACACATTCTCCTCATCTCGGGAGTATCGGCTTTCTTCTTCTCCTTCTGGAGCTGTTTCATAACCTGCATCTCAATTGGCATGCCATGGTTGTCCCAGCCTGGTAAATATGGAGAATCATAACCCATCATACTTTTTGATCTTACTATGATATCCTTAACTATTTTATTAACTGCAGTTCCCATGTGTATGTGACCATTGGAATAAGGCGGTCCATCATGGAGTATAAATTTCGGTTCCCCTTCTCTGATTTCCCTGAGCCTGCGATAGGCTCCAATTGTATCCCACCATTTCAGGATTTCGGGTTCCTTCTGCCTGAGATTACCTCTCATCGGGAATCTTGCATAGGGAAGATTCAGAGTATCCTTGTAGTTTTCGATTTTCGCCCCAGACTGGTTCATAATTTCCTGTTCTTTTGCCTCAGAGCCTACGCTTGTGCTTACTGATCACACCTTTTATCAAAGTCAATAATTTCGGTTCGGCTCCTTTGGCCGTTTCGATGATCTTCTTGATATCCACGGGCTCTAGAGCATCCGGCAGACACTGGTCCGTGATGACTGCTAGCGCCAGTATTTCTAGCCCCGATTGTACGGCCACTATCACCTCCGGGACCGTTGACATACCGACCACATCGGCTCCTATTTCTCGAAGAAATCGATACTCCGCTTTCGTCTCGAGATTCGGTCCAGAAACTGCTACATAAACTCCCTTCCTCAGGGGAATCTTCGCTTCAAGAGCGATCTGTTCAGCAAGTTCCATAAGAACCGGTGAGTAGGGTTGAGACATATCCGGAAATCTGGGACCGAGCTCATCGTCGTTAATGCCGATGAGCGGATTGTCACCGATGAGGTTGATATGATCCGCTATAACCATTATGTCGCCGGGGTACATGAACGGATTCATTCCCCCGCATGCACTGGATAGGATGAGACTTCCTATACCCAAGGATTTCATAACTCTGACGGGAAAGGTAACTTCCTGCATTGAGTATCCTTCATAATAGTGAAACCTCCCCTCCATCGCCACGACATCTTTGTTCACAAGCTTCCCGAATATCAGATTACCGGCATGAAACTCTACTGTTGAGAGTGGGAAATGAGGTATGTCATTATAGGGGATCTTAATTTCGACCTCGATCTCATTAGAGAGACCCCCCAGACCACTTCCCAGGATTATCCCGATCTCAGGAGCAATATCTGTTCTTTCTCTGATGAATCCATGGGCGGTTTCAAGCATATTCTTGATTTCTCTGCCAGAAAGAGCCACATTCTCCCCCTTAATCTCTTGCTTCACCTGATTCACCCGAATTTATATTCAAACTCATTTTTCGTTCCTCTACTCCCTCCTCTTCCACCGATTCGCTCTCTATGAAGTCCGAGAGCAGGCTCAGCTGTTCGTTCAAGAAGGATTTCAATTTCATCAGACTTTCCCTTTTAATCCTGCCCAGCTCATTAACCTGGTCGCTGAGCCTCTCGGACTCCTGTCTGGCCTCCTGAATGATTTTTTCAGATTCGATCCTGGCATCCTTTATTATGAGATCAGCCTCTTTCTTGGCGTTCTCACGGCTCTCTGAAAGAGCTCTCTGAGCTGATAGGAGCGCATCATTCATCGCCCGTTCCATGCTCTTATAATCCTCGATTTGCTTATCCAAAGTGCGAACTCCCTCAGAAAGACTAATGTTCTCCTTGAGTATCTTCTCGAACTCTTCTGCCACCATATCCAGGAAAGTCCTGACTTCAATAGGATCATAACCCCTCATTACTTTGCGGAAAACTTGCTTCTTCAGATCAAGAGGAGTAATTTTCACCATAATCTCCCATCATGAGGTTCGTGGACCGAAAAAAGCCCTCCCTATTCGCAACATGTTGGCCCCCTCCTCCAGGGCAATCTCAAAATCATCAGTCATGCCCATCGATAGATAATTCATCTTTACATTTCGATAACTCTTTTCTGAGATATCATCGAAAAGCTTCTTTAAGGTTCTGAATGAACGTCTGATCAAACTCGCATCATCGGTAAATGGACCTATAGTCATCAAGCCGACAACCTGTATACTTTCTAATCTATCGACATTATCCAATAGTTCCGCTAACCTTTCTGGCATCACCCCGAACTTCGAACGCTCAGAAGTTGTGTTGACCTGTATGAGCACTCTCGCAACCTTTCCAATAGATGAGGCGTGCTTAGAAATCTCAAGCGCCAACCGCTTTGAATCCAGAGATTGTATAAGATCAAAGATGTTCAGGGCTGTTTTTGCCTTATTTCTCTGGAGATGTCCTACCATATGCCAGGTCAGGTCATTCGGAAGGAGTCGAATCTTACTCATTGCTTCCTGAACTCTGTTCTCCCCGAAATGTTTCAGACCCGAGTCACTGGCCTGACGGATTAACTCCGGCCGGACTCCTTTAGTTACCGCAACAACGGTAACTTCATCTACTTTACGATTTTCCCTGGAGAGGACCGAATGAATCCTCTCTAGAACATTATCAACATGAATAGACATTGAAAAATTGTAATCAATCAAAATAATTAAATTTATTGAAAAAATCAAGAATAATACCTATTTGATCCTTTGTGCTTTTCTTACCACTTACCACCTTCATTTCCCTCCAATCCTCACCCAGTATGATCGACATATCAGCTCTCGCCTCATTGGATGGTTTATATACAACTTCTTCGCACCCTATTGTTACTGCAACTTTTTTCCCCTCTTCAAGATTGCCCCTCCTAACAACGATCCTGGTATTCTCATAATCGAAGCGATCCGCATTCCTGAAGTCCATAACCTGATAACCTCTCTTTCTCAATATGCTTGTAAGCTCCTTTGCAGCACCATCTTGACCGCAGCCATTTAACACTTCTATTGTAACATTCTGGATTCCAGGCTGTTCACTTTCATCGTTAAACAGCCAAGGCGCCAGTGTTGAGAAGAGGAAGATCAGGATCGATCCTGTGAGAGCGGTAAGCGCAACAGTGGTAAGGGCTTTCAGCAGGATGTCACGTATGGCTGAGCTCAGGGAATATTTACGCTTTTTCCGTGTCGAATGTGGCTTTTTCCTTCTCCCTGATCTATCACTTTTTTTCTTCACCTGCCGACTCATAGGCCCTTATCCTTGAACCATCATTTAATTTCACGCCTTTTATGTAGTTCCATCCTTCGATTTTAACATTCTCTCCAAGCGTTGAATCGACAATCCTGGAAAAAGGGCCTATCCAGCACCTACTGCCAATATGGGTATTTCCTTCTATCATAGATCCCTGATTAATAACTGTGTCCTCGCCGATCTCTATATCATCATCTATCATCACTGTGGCGGGATTTATAATTGTCACTCCCTTTTTCATATGGTATTTTCTGATTCGATTTCGTAAGACATCCTCAACCAGGGAAAGGTCATATCTGTCATTTATTCCCTGTACTTCCGTGGGATCATCTATTATGTAACCATGCACATCTTGTCCATTGGCATTCGCAATTTCTATCACATCGGTAAGGTAATACTCCCCCTCTCGTGAATCCCGCATCAGGATCTCGAGAACTTCCATGAGAAAATCCGCATCGAAGCACATAATCCCTGAGTTTATCTCCCTTATCGATTTCTCCTCTATGGTTGCTTCTCTCTCTTCCACGATCCTCAAGATGATGTCGTTCTCTGCCCTCACCACCCTTCCATATCCAGTCGGATTTTTGAGGTGTGTTGTTATAAGAGTAATCTTACTCCTCTTTTCTCGGTGCAGCTCCAGGAGCGCCTTGAGTGTTTCCCTTCTCACCAGAGGAACATCAGCACAGAGTACGAGCACATCACCGGCGAAACCCTCGAGCTCTTTGATACCGATATATGCGGCGTGACCCGTCCCCAGCGGCGTATCCTGATCTACGAAATCTATCTCATCCGCTTCGAAGGTCCGGCGTACCTCATCACCCTGCCTCCCCACCACCACAACTATCCTCTGAGTTCCCACTCCACGTATAGATCTGAGAGTATGCGACAACAACGGTATTCCGGCGATATTGTGTAACACTTTCGTTGTCGTGGATTTCATTCTCTTGCTCTCGCCTGCTGCCATCACGATCGCAGCACAATTTTGGACCGTCGCCATTTTTACCCCCTGCCGCACCCTCCCCAAACTCCTGGGGTGAGGCTCTCTCTATCACGTCTCCAAAATCAGGTTATCAATTAGTCTTGTCTTACCTACGTAAGCAGCTATTGCTATAAGGATCTCCCCGCTCACTTCCTCGCATTCTTCGAGTATCATGGTATCCGTAATCGATATGTAATCTATCTTAACATGAGGCGATTTTTCCAATATCATTCTTATCCTTTCCTTAATAGCAGCGGCATCCTTCTCTCCCTCTTCGATGGATTTCTTAGCTGCGAGAAGTGATTTGTATAGAAGTAGAGCATGTTCGCGTTCCCCGGCGGAAATATAGCGGTTTCTCGAGCTCATGGCGAGCCCATCCTTCTCTCTTACTGTTG
>JBHIFB010000037.1:0-25556 GCA_046760905.1 Candidatus Glassiibacteriota bacterium
AGTTCCATCCTGCATGTGCAGGACACACACCTTTTGACTGCAACCCTCAACATCCACTGATGCAAGAGGATTAGGTCGAATCTTCTGCCGGGCACCTCCTTTCTTGTGGGATTTACTGAAAAGTCTTCCTACCGATTTTAAGAATGCTTTATCCACTTCGGTCTTTCAGGGCTATTATATCAGATAGGCTTCATTTTGTCAAGTAAAAAATGTGTTAAAATTATATCAAATTTTGAGTCATTTTTTCAACATGCGCAGAAAAGAAACGTCTAAATTTTGCCAAAAACGAATACGTTCAATAATCTCCCGATTCTTGAAATGCTGCCTGTTATAATTGCCCAAGCGTGTATACATACCCGCCGTGGAGCATTGAGTACAAAAAGGGTACAAAAGTGGCATACTGGCAAATTAACGGTTAAATTGAGATCAAGGCGATTTTCGGTAATGTAGCATACTCCGGGAAAAAAGATAGGGCTAATAGTAAGGGAATAACTCGCACATCCTCTGGACTTCTTTTTTTACTTCCCTAATCACATCACTCCTTCCCCGTTTGCTGATCACCCTGTCCATAAGATCAGCGATTTTCCTCATTTCCCCCACACCCATCCCCCGTGTTGTGACTGCAGGTGTTCCGACCCTTATCCCGCTTGTCACCGAGGGTGGATTCTGATCGTAGGGGATCGTGTTTTTATTCACTACTATCCCTGCGGATTCGAGCATCTCCTGGGCCTGGGCGCCTGTGAGCTCCACATCTCGCAGATCTACAAGAAACAGGTGCGATTCCGTCCCGCCTCCAACCATTCTGTATCCGCTCTCAGATAGTTTCCCAGAGAGCGCTATCGCGTTCTCGACTATCCTCTTCGAGTACTCTTTGAAATCGTCGGTGGAGGCGGCCCAGAAACATATCGCCTTTGCTGCCATCACGTGCATGTGCGGCCCTCCCTGCATCCCTGGAAATACCGTCTTATCGATCTGCTTCCTGAATCCCTCTTTGCAGAGGATGAACCCAGCCCTCGGGCCACGCAGTGTTTTGTGCGTGGTGCTGGTCACAACATCGCTGTATGGCACAGGGGTCGGATATACGCCACCTGCCACGAGTCCACAGAAGTGGGCCATATCGACAAGCAGATATGCACCGACCTCGTCGGCAATCTCCCTGAATCTCTTGAAATCTATGACAGGTGGATAGGCGCTACCTCCAGCGACTATCAGTTTTGGCCTGTGCTTCAATGCCAGGTCTCTCACCTCGTCGAAATCAATGTGCTCACTCTCGCGGGACACTCCGTAATGTATGAAGTTGTAAAATCGGCCTGAGAAATTCACCCTGCTTCCATGGGTGAGATGACCACCGCAGGTGAGATCCATGGCAAGGATCGTGTCACCGGATTCACAGAGTGCCGCATAAGCTGACATGTTCGCCTGGGTACCCGAATACGGCTGCACATTCGCATGCTCGGCACCGAAAAGCGACTTTGCCCTTTCCACAGCGAGCTCCTCGATTTCATCATAGTGCTTGCATCCGCCGTAGTACCTTCTGCCTGGATACCCTTCCGCATACTTGTTCACCAGGACTGAGCCCATCGCCTCCAAGACGGGGATGGTGGTGAGGTTCTCCGAGGCAATTAGCTCCAGGCTGTTTCTCTGTCTTTTGAGCTCATTCTCCATGATCCTGTATATGTCAGGGTCCGTCTGCTCGATTCGCCTCATCGCCAGGACACCCAGGAGTTCATCCTCGATCTTCTCGATCTTCTCGAGCCGCACCTCGTGTCTTTCACCCTCGAAATTCGTATCGAGCCAGAGTTCAATCATCTCTCTGGCGATATCCGGCTCGGTAAGCCTACCGGCTAGCACAAGAATGTTCGCATCGTTGTGAAGCCTGGACAGTTTCACCATCTCCGGAGTTGTACAGAGTGCAGCTCTCACCCCGGGGAATTTATTAGCGACGATGGACATGCCGATGCCGCTGCCGCAGAGCAGAATTCCTCGGGTATACTCACCGGAGGAAACGCCTCGTGCCACCTCACGAGCATAGTCGGGATAATCCGTCCTCTGCTCATCGAACGTTCCCAGATCGCAAACCTCACAGCCTCTTGCCTCGAGCCATACGATGACATCGTTCTTCAAAGAATATCCCGCATGATCCGAAGCGATTGGTATGATCTCTTTACCGGATTTATTCACGACAACCTCACTTCAAGAGCCTTTTCGCAATCACGACTCTCTGAATTTCAGAAGTCCCTTCATATAGCTCGGTTACTTTCGCATCCCTGAAAAGCCTTTCGACGACGAATTCCTTCATGTAGCCAACTCCGCCATGAATTTGCACTGCCTTAGTTGCCGTCTCCATGGCCACTTCTGATGCAAACAGTTTAGACATGGATGCTTCTTTGGTCACCACATCACCCCTGTCTTTTCTCGCCGCGGTCCGATGCAGAAGTGCTCTTGCCGCTTCGATTTTCGTCGCCATGTCGGCGATATGAAACTGGATCGCCTGGAATTCAGCAATCGGGCGCCCGAACTGTTGCCTCTCCTTCGAATAGGAGATCGACTCATCCAGACACCTTTGAGCGATGCCGATTGCCTGAGCGGCTATGCCGAGCCTTCCGTTATCGAGCCCCTTCATCGCCAGGATGAATCCCTCCCCTGGAGAACCGAGGAGGTTAAAACCGGGCACGAACATGTCCTCGAAAATGAGCTCTGTGGTGTTCGAGGCCCTCAGTCCCATCTTTCGCTCTTTCTTTCCGACTTTGAAGCCCTGCGTCTCCCTCTCCACGATGAAGCAGCTGATCCCACGGGTACCCTCCTCTTCCCCGGTCCTGGCGAATACGAGGAATATGTCACCCTCACCACCATTCGTGATAAACACCTTCGTTCCGTTTATCACATACCCCCCCTCAACTCTTTTCGCCGTGCTGCTCAGGCTCGCGGCATCACTCCCGGCCCCCGACTCTGACAGTGCGAAGGCTCCGATCTTCTCACCCCGCGCCATTGGAACCAGGAATTTCCTCTTCTGCTCTTCGCTACCGTAGTCTCTGATCATCGATGTGGGAAGCGAGTTGTGCACTGACATGGTAACGGCGATCGATGGGTCTACCTTGCTTATCTCTTCGAGGGCGAGTACATAGGTGAGGGTGCTCAGACCTGAGCCACCGTACTCCTCAGGTATCATCATTCCGAGGAATCCCAGCTGACCCAGCTTCATCACCGCTTCCCGGGGGAAGTATTCCTCCATGTCCCATCGATGAACGTTCGGCTCGAGCTCCCTCCGGGCGAAATCCCTCGCCGTGTCTATGATGAGCCGTTGCTCCTCGGTGAATTCTATGCTCGCAGCCGGCTGCCCTCTAGTACTCATAGAAACCCCTGCCGGTCTTTTTACCCAGGTTCCCTGCCTCGACCATTTTCCTGAGCAAGGGACACGGCCTGTATTTCTGATCCCCGAGATCGTTATGGAGCACTTCCAGGATCTCGAGGCATACATCCAGACCTATCAAATCGGCGAGGGCAAGAGGTCCCATCGGGTGATTCATGCCGAGCTTCATCACCGTGTCGATGGCCTCCGGCTCAGCGACGCCTTCATACAGGCAGAACACCGCCTCGTTGATCATGGGCATGAGCACTCTGTTCGAGACGAAACCGGGAGAATCGGATACGACAACCGGAGTCTTGTCCAGCTCCTGTGCGAGTGACACCGTCCGGTCCAGTGTCTCTCTCGATGTGTGAAGCCCCTTCACGACCTCCACCAATTTCATGAGTGGGACCGGATTCATGAAATGCATCCCGACGACCCTTTCCGGTTGGCTCACCACACTGGCCAGGCCCGTGATGGATATGGACGAGGTGTTCGATGCGATGATGGCATTTCCTGCCATCAGTCCATCGAGTTTCCTGAAGACCTGCCGCTTCACATCCAGATTCTCGGTAACCGCCTCTATCGCCAGGAAGCAATCCCCCAGATCATCCAGGGATGTACTTGGATTGATGCTTCTTACGGCTTGTTCTCTCTCTTGCTCGGTGATTGTTCCCTTGGCTGCCTGTTTCGACAGCCCTTTCTCAATCTTTCCCATGGCCTGATCGAGAATGCCTTCACTGACATCGAACAGGGCCACCTTATACCCTTTCGCTGCAAATACCTGTGCAATTCCGGCACCCATAGTGCCGGCTCCCAGAATAAGCACATTCTTACCTTTCATTACATCATCTCCACACTTAGAGCGACGGCATTACCTCCGCCAAGACACAGTGTCGCCAGGCCTGTCTTCAAGTTCCTGTCCTTAAGGGCATAGAGGAGGGTGGTCAGCACCCTTGCACCACTCGCACCGATGGGGTGTCCGAGGGCAACTGCTCCACCATTCACGTTTACCCTGTCCCAATCCCATCCGAGTTCCCTGCCATCTACCAGAGCCTGGGCGGAGAACGCCTCATTCGCCTCTATCAGGTCGTAAGCGTCGATAGTAGTATTAGTTTTCTGCAGGAGATTAGTTACTGCAATCACCGGAGCGTAGAACAGCATCTCCGGCTCCGTTCCGCCGCTTGCATAAGATGTGATCTTAGCAATGGGTTTTAAGCCCTTCGCCCTTGCAAAAGCGGCCGATGAAACAACACACGCCGAGGCACCGTCGAACAGTCCCGGGGCATTCCCTGCGGTTACTGTACCGCCTTTCTCGAAAGCGGGCTTCAACCTGGCAAGTGCCTCGATGGAGGTGTCTTCCCTGGGCCCTTCATCGGTGTCGAACACAACCGGGTCGCCTTTGCGCTGCGGTATTTCAACCGGGACGATTTCATCCTTGAATTTCCCCGTCTTTATGGCCTTAACCGCCTTCTTATGACTGCCCAGGGCAAATTCGTCCTGATCCTCGCGCGTCACGTTGAATTTCCTCGCAATGAGCTCCGCAAGGTTTCCCATGTGGGAGTTGGAAAATGAGTCCCAGAGGCCATCGTGTATCATGCCGTCCGCCAGTTGCTGAGGCCCGAATTTGAAGCCCTTCCGAGCCTCGGAGAAGATGTAGAATGGAGCATTGGTCATACTCTCCATCCCTCCGGCGACTCCGCACGCTAGATCACCGGCCTTTATCGCCTGGGCGAGCAGCATGACGGCCTTTAGTCCCGAGCCGCATACCTTGTTAATCGTCATCGCCGGTACGGTTGGAGGGATACCTGCTTTTATCGCAGCCTGCCTCGCCGGAGCCTGCCCCGTCCCTCCCTGGAGCACCTGTCCCATAATTACCTCCTCCACATCACTCGCCTCCACACCCGCTCGCCTCACCGCCTCTTCAATGACGACTGCGCCCAGCTCCGGGGCCTTCTTCGATGCAATCCCTCCCATGAACCTGCCCATGGCTGTCCTGCAGGCACTCAGTATAACCGCTTCATTATTCTCACTGACCATGGTTTCTCCTTTCAGACAAATAGCCCCACCCGGCAACGGTGGCACTCTATTTCAGGCCGAAAATTATTCTCAGCCTTTTCCCTCAAGAATGCAGCGAGCGATCACCAACCGCTGTATCTCACTGGTACCCTCGCCGATTTCACAAACCTTCGCATCCCTCATAAACCTTTCCACCGGATAATCCTTCGAGTAACCATAACCACCGAATATCTGGACTGCCTTCGTGGTTGTTCTCATGGCAAGTTCCGAGCAGTAGAGCTTGGCCATCGCCGACTCTTTCCGGTGCGGTTTTTTCTCGTCTCGCAACTTCGCCGCCCTGTATGTGAGAAATCTTCCGCATTCGATCTCGGTTGCCATGTCTGCAAGCATGAACTTTATGGCCTGAAAGTCGCTGATGGGCCTGCCGAACTGTTTCCTCTCCGGGCAATACTCGAGGGCGGCATTGTATGCCCCCGCGGCGATGCCCAGGGAGAGAGCTCCGATGGAGATTCGTCCGCCCATGAGAGTTTCCATCGCCTGACGAAACCCTTCACCGGGATTGCCCAGTAAATTCTCCTTCGGAACGACGGCATCCTCGAAGATCACCTCTCTGGTGTCGGAACCCCTCCAGCCCATCTTGTCCTCCTTCTTGCCCATCTTCAATCCCTCGGTCTCCTTCTCCACGATGAAGGTGCTGAAGCCGTTTATGCCCTTGTCCCTGTCGGTGACGGCGGTCACGATGAAGATCCCGGCATATCCAGCGTTGGTGCAGAATATCTTAGTCCCGTTAAGCAAGTAATGATCCCCATCCGCTACAGCGACGGTTTTGATAGACGCAACATCGGAGCCCGCACCGGGTTCGGTGAGTGCGAATGCACCAATTAACTCCCCTCTGGCGAGCGGCTTCAGGTGCTTTTCCTTTTGCTCATCTGTGCCAAACAGATATATCGGTTCGGTGCCAATAGACGTATGAGCGGCAACTGTGATGGCATGTGACGCACAGACTTTTGCTATCTCCTCGACTGCCAGGCAGTAAGAGACCTGGTCCATTCCAGCGCCCCCCCACTGATCCGGGAACGGTATACCCAAAAGTCCCAGCTTGGCCATCTTCCTGACGTTCTCGAGGGGGAACTCGCCAGTCTCGTCTATTTCAGCTGCGATCGGCTTTATCTCGTTCTGTGCAAAATCACGGACCATCTTCTGGAGCATCAACTGTTCCTGTGTGAATTCTAGCACTTTCTCTCCTTCGCTTCTTTTTCATCCATCCAGTCCTGGATGTACTTGATTATTTCCCCCGTTTCCGTGCCCGGACCAAAGAGCTTCCCTATGCCCTTAGCGTAAAGCTTTTCCATGTCTTCCTCAGGAATGATACCTCCCCCGGTAACCAGCACATCTTCTGCTCCCCTCTCATCAAGGAGTTGCCTCACACGAGGGAATAGAGTCATGTGTGCCCCGGAAAGGATCGATATGCCAATGACGTTTACATCCTCCTGGATTGCGGCTTCGACGATCATTTCAGGGGTCTGGTGAAGGCCCGAGTATATCACTTCCATCCCGGCATCCCTCAATGCGCTCGCAATGATCTTCGCTCCTCGATCATGTCCATCGAGACCACATTTCGCAACGAGCACACGAATCTTTCTTGCCATCGTAGTATTCCCTCCCTGAAGTCTGTATAATAAAGAATGCTATCAGAAACTGATCCCCTTCTCGCTTAGGATTTTCCGAGACGCCGTGTATGGCGTTTCCTTGTCCTCCTCGATCCTCGCTACATATATATCAAGAATCTCTCTGGATCCCTTTCTGTTCCAAAGAAGATTCTCCACCTGCCTGTCCACGACTTTTCTCAAGTGCGTGCGTATTCTAGATCTGCGTTTCTCGAGCAACAGGCCGGTCTCTTCGAGTTGACCGTGCAGTTTCACTATCTCACTCCAGAGTTCCCTGACACCGCTGTTCTCTATTGCTATCGTCCTGAGGACCGGCGGCTGCCAGTTTTCCCTGGTTCGAAGCCCAACCATATCCTCGAGGGCCTGCGCCATCTCGAGTGAACCATCTCTGTCGGCTTTGTTCACGACAAGGACATCGGCTATTTCCATTAACCCGGCCTTGAGGGTCTGAACGGCGTCCCCGGATTCGGGGACCACCACGACGACTGTCACATCCGCCTGTTCGGCGATGTCGAGTTCGGATTGCCCAACGCCGACGGTTTCGATGAGGAGAATATCTGTTCCGAACGCATCCAGAACAGTGGCCACTTCCTCGGTAGTGCTGCTAAGGCCTCCAAGACTCCCCCTCGTCGCCATACTCCTGATAAACACTCCCGGGTCTGTCTGAACGCCTGACATACGAACCCTATCGCCGAGAAGTGCGCCTCCGGAGAAAGGACTCGTAGGGTCGACCGCGATCACGCCGACTGTCAGGCCGTCGGTTCTCACTAGTTCGATGAGCCTTTCTACCAGAGTACTTTTCCCGGCGCCTGGCGGGCCTGTCAATCCTATCCTCTGTGCATTGCCTTTGAGGGGGTAGATCTCATGGAGCAGGTGTTCGAAGCCAGGTCTGTGGTCCTCGACGTAGCTTATGATTTTCGCCAGAGCTTTTCTGTCACCTTTTCTGAACTCCTGGACCAGTTCAGCGGGGTACTGATTATGACTCCCTCTCATTGGATCGCGGACGTTCCCCGCCCACCTCCCTTGATAAATGCGGAATGATTCTTCTCACCTCATCCTCTATTCTGTCTCTGACGGCCCTGTAATCATCGAGTGAGCCCCCTATGGGATCCACCACATCGGTCCCACCCTCTGCGGGATATCCAGAGATCAGATATGTCTTTCCCCATCCCCCCAGCTCGTTCACGTAATCGACGTGAAAACGCTCCATTGCCAGGATGAGTTCAGCCTCCCGTACGAGCGTGCCGGTTACCTGTCTGGACCTGTGAGATGATAGGTCTACTCCCTTCTCTGAGGCCGCCTGCTTTGCATTCTGAGTGGCAGGAAGGCCTACGATGGCCGCAGTTCCAGCAGAACTCACCTCGATGCCGTTCAGACCTTTTTTTGAAATCAACTGCTTCATGAAACCCTCGGCCATGGGTGAACGGCACGTGTTCCCCGTGCAGATGATGAGTATCTTCATTCAGGATAGTACCTTTACTCACAGACAGATACAGGTTTTGTAATTCCCATAATAAAGCCATCATCCCCGTGTGTCAAGAAGCTTCTCGGCAGGATCAGCCGAGCGTTCCTTTTGTTAAGAGTGTGCTGTCTTTCACCGTAGCGCCCGGCGGATTTCTTCTTCGGTGATGGGGCCTTCTCTGAGGATGGAAATACCACAGCCGGCGAGCGAGAGAACTGTGGAGGCGGTTCCGGTCATCCGCTCGGGCCATTCCACCAAGAGGTCGATGACCTCCTCCCGCCCGTCGAAATACCGGATCACCTCCTCCGGAGAAAGAGGCGGCGAGTCACCTTCGGGATTCGCACTCGTTGAGATTAGCGGCTGCTTGAGCTCCCTCATCAGGTTACTCACGAATGAGCTCGAGCTGTACCTGAGGGCAATGGTGCGACCTTCCCCCAGGAGTCGCTCACAGATCCCGCTCTTCGCTTCAAGGACCAGGGTCAGCGGTCCCGGCCAGAACCTCATGCTTAAAGCTACTGCATCCGGTCCCACGAGAGCCAGCCGATCGATCCACTCGACTGAAGGTATGAGAACGATGAAGGGTCGATGCGACGTCCGGCCCTTGAGCTTACAAATCCTTTCGAAAGGTCTCTCGTCGAAGGCAAGGCACCCCAACCCGTAAACCGTCTCGGTGGGGTATGCCATCACACCACCGTCGAGAAGCACCCGGGAGATCATACGCATCATGTCACTCTGCACGTCTTCCCGGTCTGAAGGAATACGTATGCGCCGGGAAATGGCCATCAGAACCATCAATGTGGGAGTGGTTACTTGTGAGATTGCCTCACATCAGTAGATATTCAAGATCCTGAGTGCGAAATGAGCAGCATTTTTCGCACCGTCTATTCCCACCACGCCAACCGGGATGCCGGAGGGCATCTGCACCATGCTCAACAAAGCATCAATACCCTTGAGCGGTCCTGCAGAAACCGGTACCCCTATGATGGGGAGACGAGTATGCGCAGAGAGAAATCCCGGAAGAGCGGCAGATAGGCCAGCAGCGGCGATAATAACCCGGATTCCCCTTCTTGATGCATCCTTCGCCAGATCAGCCGTTTCATCCGGATTCCTGTGTGCCGAAGATACCACGCACTCGTAGGAAACTCCAGCCTCATCCAGGACTTCGGTAGCGGCCTTCACAACCGATCTGTCGGATTCACTGCCCATCACAATGAGCACACGCGGTCTATCCGAGACTTTCACATCCTTATCATTACGCATCTATACTCCTCTTGAAAAACGAATCTTCCCTCTTGGGCATCTCCCTGAGGGAATCGTTTCGATGACGAAAGATCGGTGGAAATTTCATGATTTGTCCTGGTGATTATCGTTTTTTATTTTTTCTGTCTCCAGATTTCTAAGAGCATCGACGGCGGCCCATTTCTCGGCCTCTTTCTTGCTTTTCCCGAAACCGCTTCCTAAAGTTTCACCGCTTATGCTCACTGCGCATGTGAATACCCTGTCGTGCTCGGGACCATTAGCCTCTGTTATCCTGTATTCCGGCTGCACCTGGTATGCCTCCTGGGCGATGCGAAGGAGCTTGTTCTTGGCCTGATGAAACTCGTGGAAGGGTGACATCGCCTCCCTCTCGCTCAACAAGAGCCTCTTTACCAGATCTGCTGCAGGATCGATACCGCCATCTATGTAAATAGCCCCGAGGAGAGCCTCGAAACAATCTGCCAATATCGTCATCCGCGCTCTCCCCTTGAGCAGATTCTCTTTACTTGTAAGTAGTATGTATCTTTCCAGACTCAGCTTCTCGGCGCATCGAACAAGGGCCTCCCTGGATACAAGAGAGGATTTCGTTCTTGTGAGATCACCCTCACTTAGGCCGGGATTCGCCCTGAAGAGGAATTCCGAGACTATCAGCCCGAGAGCCGAATCTCCAAGGAACTCGAGGCGTTCGTATGAGAGAAGTTCGCTTCCATTTAGATTTGCTATGTAGGACCTGTGGGAGAGAGCTCGGTTGAGGATCTCCTTGTCCTTGAACGAATAGCCCAGTTCCGTCTCGAGGTCTTCTAGCAGTCGGACTCTCTCACTGGCAATAGCGTTGGCTTCCCGCCCATGAATTATCCTCCAGAGCGACAGAAATCCTCTGAGGAGATTGTGCATAAACGCTGTCATGCTTATCCCTCGTACTTTTTCACCGCAATACAGGTATTGTGACCCCCGAAGCCAAAGGAGTTGGTCAGAGCAACCCTGACCTGCCCCTCCCTGGCCACATTCGGGACATAATCCAGGTCACATTCCGGGTCCGGGTGCTCGTAATTGATCGTTGGAGGTAATTTATCCTCTTTCACGGCTAGCACGGTGAACACGAATTCAACACCGCCGGCGGCACCAAGCAGGTGTCCTATCATGCTCTTTGTCGAGCTCACGGCTAGTTTTTCTGCATGCTCACCAAAGACGTCCTTTATCGCCTTCGTTTCGAACTTGTCATTGTACTCGGTCGATGTGCCGTGAGCATTTATGTAGTCCACATCACCCGATTCAAGTTTACCTTCCTTCATCGCAAGGGCCATGGCTCGAGCGGCCCCCTCCCCCTTCGGATCCGGTGCCGTTATGTGGTGCGCGTCAGCGGTCATCCCATATCCTACAACCTCTGCGATGATATCCGCGCCTCTTTTCTCTGCGAACCCCAGCTCCTCAAGGATGACGACACCGGCACCTTCACCGAGAACGAATCCATCTCTTGTGAGATCGAACGGACGGCTTGCTTTCAATGGTTCGTCGTTTCTTGTCGAAAGGGCTTTCATTGAACAGAATCCACCAACAGACATCTCCGTGATCGCCGCCTCCGTCCCGCCGGCGATCATTACGTCTGCATCACCGTATTTGATCCATCTGAATGCATCGCCGATTGCGTGTGCACCTGAGGCGCAAGCCGATACCGTCGTGTAATTAGGACCTCTGGCATTGAACTGAATGGCCACGCAGCCGCTGGCTATATTCGAAATCATCATCGGCACGAAGAACGGGCTGATCTTGCTCGGTCCATATTCGCGAAACCTCTCATGTTGAACCTCGATAGTGGAGATTCCCCCTATACCCGACCCGATTATAACGCCGAATGTGTTGGGATCGATCTTATCCACTTTTAGATTCGCATGCTCTACGGCCATCACGGAACTAGCTATCCCGAACTGCAGGAACAGATCCATGCGTCTGGCTTCTTTCCGTTCGATGTATTGAAGGGGGTCGAAGCCTTTGACCTCAGCTGCGAACCTCGTTGAAAAATTCGTCGGGTCAAATCTGGTTATAGGTCCAAAGCCGGGTTTCCCCGCGAGAATCCCCTCCCAGGAACTCCGCAGATCATTGCCTAGAGAGGTTATAACGCCAAGTCCCGTTACAACAACTCGACGCGCCATCAAAAACTCCATCGTTTTGGTCTACTCTCTTGAATTCAGCTCACATCCATCGGATCGGTGTTACTCAACCAGTTTCGATTCCAGATAGTCGATAGCTTTACCAACTGTCGTCAGCTTTTCCGCGTCGTCATCGGGGATCTCTATCCCAAACTCCTCTTCAAAGGCCATGACTAGCTCGACTGTATCAAGTGAGTCCGCCCCGAGATCCTCGACGAAGGAAGATTCGTTGGCCACCTTGTCCGGATCGAGTCCGAGATTCTCAACGATCATCTCCTTCACTCTTTTCTCGATAGTTGCTCGGTCTACTGCTGCCATCTGAACATCAACCCCCTTTTCAAGTGAAAGTTTCTTTATGGCGGTCCCAGCACTTCTCAATTTCTCACATCAGCATACCACCGTCGACGTTGATTACCTGCCCCGTTATGTAATCGGCCAGGGGACTGCACAGGAAAAGAACCACTTTTGCGACATCATCCGCCTGACCAGCTCTGCCCATCGGTATGCGTGTTAGAAAAGCCGCCTTCTGATCATCTGTGAGTGCATCCGTCATTCTTGTCTCGATGAAACCGGGTGCCACTACATTGACAGTGATGTTCCTTGATGCAACCTCCTTTGCAATAGATTTCGAAAGACCAATCACCCCTGCTTTCGATGCAGCGTAGTTGGCCTGTCCTGCGTTGCCCATAATTCCGACGACGGAGGATATGTTCACTATCTTCCCGCTTTTCTGTTTCATCATTCTTATTATCGCCTGCTTCATACAGTTGTATGTGCCCTTCAAATTTACGTCGTTAACGAGATCCCAGTCCTCATCGCTCATGCGTATGAAAAGCCCATCCCGGGTGATACCGGCGTTATTCACGAGAACGTCTATACCTTCTAGATGTTCGAGTGCTTCGTCGAAAAAACGCTTCACATCACCTGTACTGGAAACATCCACTGTAAAAGATTTCACGTCGAGGCCGCGATCAGAAAAGGCGGCTGCAGTACTGGAGGCCGCTTCGCCGTCGATGTCTCCTATTACCGTCTTCGCTCCCATCTCAGCCAGTCTCTCTACGATTGCGCTGCCGATTCCGAACGCACCACCGGTGACAATCGCTTTTTTCCCTTCCAGGAAAAGATCCATCATACACCTATCTTCGTCTTCAGTTCGTGCAGATCATCCGCCTTATCCACATTCGTGACTTCGATGTACCTGTCAACCCTCTTCAGTAACCCTGACAGAACTCTGCCGGGCCCAAGCTCCAGGAATGAAGAATAACCCATCTCGAGCAGCTTTCGCATCGACTCCTCCCAGCGAACGGGGCTGGTGAGTTGCATGATCAGTGCGTTTTTTATGTCTGCCTCCGAAGACACCGGTAATGCCGTTGCGTTAGAGATAATGGGAAAGGCTGCGTCCTGCACCTCAATACTTGCAAGCCTTTTCTCAAGCCCCGACGATGCGTCTTCCATAAGCGGTGAATGGAAGGCTCCGCTTACATCGAGCCTTATGACCCTCATAGCTCCGGCCTCCTGTGCCTTCTCCATCGCAGACCGGACCGATTCCACATCGCCTGACACGACGATCTGGCCCGGACAGTTGAAATTCGCTGGCCTCACCACGCCGCTGTCTGAACTTTCCCGGCAGATCCTTTCTACGGTCTCGGCGTCGAGCCCCATCACCGCGGCCATCGTCCCGGCCCGCCTCTTGCCCGATTCGTACATGAGCATTCCTCTCTCCCTCACAAGCCAGAGGGAATCTTCGAAAGAAAGGCTCCCTGCTGCGTAGAGAGCGGTGTATTCGCCAAGACTGTGTCCGCAGGCGGCACCGACCTCGAACGGGAAAGGTTCCAGCATCTTGACGATGACAGCGCTGTGGAGGAATATAGCAGGCTGGGTGTTCTTCGTGAGTTTGAGCTCATCAGGCGGACCCTGAAACATGACTCGTGAGAGATCTGTCTCAAGTACTTCATCTGCACGATCGATCATGCCCCTTGCCATATCGAAATTGTCGTAAAGACTCTTGGCCATCCCGACATACTGCGCGCCCTGTCCGGGGAACATGAGAACGACTTTTTTCCTGTGGCTCATCACGCTATCTTCTCTCTACCAGCGTATCACACTGGCGGCGGAGGTCATCCCTCCACCGGCAGCCGCAAGGAGTATGACAGTCCCATCATTGATCCTGCCCTCATCGAGGGCTTCCACGATTGCAATTGGTATGGATGCCGCCGAAGTATTACCATACCGATCTATGTTCACATAGACTTTATCCATGGGTAGATGCAACCTCTTCGCACTTGCCTCCATTATTCTTATGTTTGCCTGGTGAGGAATGAACAGGTCGATATCATCGGTAGTCAAACCAGCTCTCTTGATGGCGATATTCGAAGCTTCTACCATCGCTCTGGTTGCGAACTTGAACATCTCGTTGCCCTGCATCTTAATATAGTGCAACCTCTTCTCGACGGTTTCATGAGTGGTCGGCATTCGAGTGCCACCCGCTGGCATATTCAATATCTTGGTCAGACTGCCGTCACTCTTCATGAACGTAGAAAGTATCCCCTTCCCATCATCAACTCTTCCGATGACGGATGCACCGGCACCGTCACCGAAGAGAACACAGGTAGTCCTGTCTTGGAAATCCATTATCTTTGTGAGCGTTTCCGCGCCTATCACGAGTACATTGTTATACAGGTTACTTGTGAGAAAACTGTGTGCAATCGTCAACCCGTATAGATAACCTGAACAGGCGGCAGCCACGTCGAAACAGGCAGCACTCTTCGCTTTGAGATTCTCCTGGACAACGCAGGCTGTTGCGGGGAATACCCTGTCAGCCGTCGCGGTGGCCAGGATTATCACATCGATCTCGCCGGGCTTCATCTTCGCATTTTCAAGGGCTCTCCATGCCGCCTCCGTCGCGATATCCGATGTGGCGGTTTTCGAATCGGCAACGTGCCTTTTCTTGATCCCGGTGCGTGTAGTTATCCACTCGTCAGAGGTGTCTACAATCTTCTCCAGATCTGAGTTGGTGAGGACATCTGGCGGGAGATACATTCCGGATGAAACAATACCAAAGGATTGTTTATGAGAGTTTGACGGCTTTGGCATTCGACAACTCTGAAAGTCGGGTTTCTATTGTCTCGTTCACCCGTCTGGTTACAGTCAATCTCGCAACGTTTATAGCGTTCCTGATGGCCTTGGGAGAAGAACCACCATGACACACTACGACAACTCCATCTATTCCAAGAAGTGGAGCACCACCGTACTCTGCGTAATCGAGCGTACGCTGGATGTTTTTATAAGCACCACGCATCAACATGGACCCAAGCCTTCTGACGGGACTCTTCCTTATTTCCGATTTTATCATTGATGTAACGAGATGAATGATGCTCTCACTGAACTTCAGCACTACATTACCCACAAATCCATCACATACAACGACATCGGTGACGCCATCAAGTATATCCCTTCCCTCCGCATTCCCGATGAAATTCAGTGGACTCTCATCGAGCATTTTATATGTCGCCACAGACAGCTCATCACCTTTCTTTGCCTCCTCTCCGATGTTTAAGAGACCCACTTTCGGATTTTCTCTGCCAAGTATCTCCTGGGCATAAATACTTCCCATAAGGGCGAAATGAAGAAGATGAAATGGCTTTGAATCGACGTTTGCACCAACATCGAGAAATACGACGGGTTGGATTCTGGATGGGAATATAGTTACGATCGCCGGTCTCGAGATACCCTCGATCCTTCCCAGCGTCATCAAAGACTGAGCCATGATAGCACCGGTATTGCCCGCACTCACAAATGCATCGGCTGTATCTTCCTTCTGCATCCGGAGCCCTACCGATATGGATGAATCCCTCTTCTTCTTCAGTGCAACGGAAGGGGAATCGTCCATCTCGACCACCTGTGATGCATGCACTATCTCAAGGCGGGAGTCCTTATAATGTCTTCTCGAAAGATCCTTCTCGATGAGTTCCCTGTTGCCGACCAGGATTATCTCGAAGCCATTCCCAAGGAGATTCAGAGCCTCCAGCGCCCCCTCAACGGGAACCGCTGGTGCTCTATCGCCTCCCATCGCATCAATCGCAATTCTCATAAAATATCAATGGAAGAGTCTCAAAAGCGTACGTTCACTCTGAGAATACCTCAGTACTCTTCAACCTCGAGGACTTTCATCTTTCCGTAATAGCCACAGTGAGGACAGACTCTGTGTGGTTCTTTCTTCTGCTTGCACTGTGGGCATTTTGAAAGAGACGGGAGACCGAGCGCATGATGCGATCTCCTCTTCCTTTTCCTTGCTTTTGATGTCCGCCTTCTCGGTACTGCCATCCGTTTTATCCTTCCTAATCACTGCTGTTCGTCACGGTCGCGTAGCTTGCGAAGTGCCTCCCATCTGGGATCTATCGATTCCAACTTGCAATCGCATTTTCCTTCGTTCAGATCCCGCCCGCAATTCGGACATAATCCCTTGCAATCAGAATCACACAGTGGATAAGCAGGAAACTCAAGTAAGAGCAGCTCGTTCAATGGATTTTCCAATTCTATCTCTCTTTCATCCGGGCTTATCACTATGTAATCATCGTATGATTCTTCTTCAGGGTATGACCCTCTCTTGATATAAAGTTCCTTCTTAAGATGAATATTAATGTCGCATGTTTTCAGACACCTTCTGCATGGGACTGCGGCATCGGTCTTGACCTCCATACTGATAATGAAGAAATCATCGTCCCTTTTAACTATCGTCCCCCAGATATCTAAGTCGCTCGAGAACTCACCAATAGGAGTTTTAAACAGTGGTTTATCCTTAGGGACCCGGAAGCTGAAGTCCCTTGCATCCTCGGTAAGATCGGACAAAGATATTTTATACATAATCTTTTTATAATAATCCTATATAATAACAAGTCAAGAAAAATCCCTCTAATGATTCATCACCTATGCATTAACTCCCTCTCCGAGAAGAAAAAGGAGATTTCCAAAGCGGCGCTCTCGGCTGAGTCGGATGCATGTATCACATTCCGTTCCTTGCTAGCTGCGAGATCCTTCCTGATTGTTCCATCCTTTGCATTCCGGGGATCCGTGTCCCCTATAACTTCCCTCAGGTGACTAACAGCCCCCTCCCGGGAAAGTGCCAGTGCAACTACAGGCCCCTCAGTCATGAATTCGACGAGACGGTCATAGAAGTGCTCCCCCCTATGGACTGCATAAAACTCTTCCGCCCTGTTCCTTGAGAGTTTCACCATCTTCATAGCCAGGATGGTGAATCCCGCCTCTTCCAGCCTTCTTATTATCTCGCCGACCTGACCCGATGATACCGCGTCCGGTTTAATCACCGCGAGTGTCATGTCTTTTTTCATAGGCTCCCTTTCTGTAAACTCTCTTACTATAATAAACCCCTCCTCGTTACTGAAGGGGTTTTGCTAACTGATTGAATCATCAAGAAACGTGGGACCACTTTCGCTTCATGAGATCCACGACGTCTGCAGGACGACGGGCTACTTCCACCCCCACGCTCTCGAATGCTTCGATCTTCTCTTTCGCGGTTCCTTCGGATCCGGATATTATCGCCCCGGCATGGCCCATTCTTCTTCCAGGAGGTGCTGTGAGTCCTGCGACGAATGCTATTACCGGCTTCGTCACCCTCTCCTCGATAAAATTCGCGGCATCCTGTTCATCGGTCCCGCCTATCTCGCCTATGAGCACTATCGCCTCGGTCTCGGCATCATCCTCAAATGCACTCAGGCAGTCGATGAAGTTGGTGCCTATAAGAGGATCACCTCCAATTCCAATACATGTTGACTGTCCCATTCCTGCAAGCGTGAGCTGATACATTATCTCGTATGTGAGTGTTCCGCTCCTCGAGACGATACCCACCGGACCGGGTGTCGTAATCTGTGCGGGTACTATCCCCACCTTGCATTTACCCGGACTTATCAGGCCCGGGCAGTTTGGGCCGATTAGCCTGCTTTTCTTCTCTTCCACGAGAAGAAGTGCCCTGGCCACTTCCTGGACCGGTATCCCCTCGGTGATGCACACAACAGTTGAAATTCCCGCATCGACCGCCTCACAGATGGCATCGGCGGCGAATGCGCTCGGGACGTAGATGGCAGAGGTGTTGGCGCCGGTCCTATTAACGGCGTCTTCCACGAAATCAAAAATAGGAATCTCGCCGTCGAACATTCCTCCACCTTTTCCAGGAGTCACTCCTGCGACAACATTCGTTCCGTATTCTCTCATCTTCCTCGTATGAAACGATCCATCGCGTCCAGTGATACCCTGGACAACGACTCTGGAATTCTCATCTATGAAAATACTCACTTCTATACTCCTCTCGACCGTGGTTTACACCTTCCCTGCGAGTTCTACTGCCTTTTTCACGGCTTCATCCATCGAGCTTGTTGCCGCGAGCCCTCTCTCCTCAAGTATTCTTACTCCGACATCCTCATTTGTACCGGTAAGTCTGATCACGAGGGTCGGCTCCTCGTCCAGCTCATCAAGAGCCCTGACGATACCGTTAGCGACGTCGTCACATCTGGTTATCCCCCCGAATATATTGAACAGAACGACCTTCACGTTCGGATCTGCGAAAATGATTTCGAGGGCACTGAGGACCTTTTCGGGGCTCGAACTGCCGCCGATATCCAGGAAGTTCGCCGGTTCACCCCCGTAATGCTTGATGAGATCCATCGTAGCCATCGCCAGGCCAGCCCCGTTAACAACGCATCCTACACTTCCGTCTAGCTTCACATAGCTCAGGTTACTCTCGCGTGCTTTTATCTCCTGGGGTAGCTCCGCCTCAACATCTCGAAGTTTCTCTATATCTGTATGTTTCGAAAGGCCTGAGTCATCCACATTTATCTTCGCGTCGATGGCCCAGATCTCGCCATCCACAGTGAGAACGAGAGGATTTATCTCGACCAGAGATGCATCGATCGCTGTGAACACAGCATACATCGCCTGCATTACCCGCGAGATTACCCTCGCCTTCTTCAGATCATCATGCAGTTTCATGGCGAGGTTCAGGCACTGGAATGAATGCAGTCCAAAACGTGGATCGATGATCGACTTGAAAATCTTTTCAGGGGTTTCCCTCGCCACCTCTTCGATGTCGATCCCGCCTGCTGGGCTCACCATGATTACAGGTTTCTTAGTCCTCCTGTCGATCAACAGACCTACATAGTATTCTCTGTCTATCTTCACCGCCTCGGCCACGAGTACCTTCCTGACGATGAGTCCCTTTATGTCCATACCAAGGATAGCGGTGGCGGCTTTCTTGGCATCATCGGCATTTTCGGCCAGCTTCACTCCACCTGCTTTCCCCCTCCCTCCCACATGAACCTGCGCTTTGATGACAACTTCCTTCCCTATCTCACTCGCGATCCTGTAGGCGTCTTCAGGGCTTTTGGCAACCTCCCCCCTCGGAACGGGGATGCCGAAGTCTTTGAAAATCTCCTTAGCCTGATATTCGTGAAGTTTCACGTCTGCCTTTCTCCTCTTTAACTATAAGTGTTCCTGTTCTGCCTGCAACCGCTTCATACGCCTTCTCTATGGAGGATATGATCACTCGGTCTCCGCCGGTTTCGACGAAGTCTATCGCGGCCTCAATCTTATCCCCCATGCTCCCAGCAGGGAATTGCCCTTCTTTGAGATACTCTCTGGCCGACTCGACTGTCAGAACGTCTAGGTCGATCTGCTCAGGCGTGTTGAAGTTCAATGCGACCTTCTCTACACCAGTAAGGATCAGAAGGAGATTCGCTCCTATCTCCCTTGCCAGTACGACGGATGCTCGATCCTTGTCTATCACCGCATCGACACCTTCGTAGCTCCCGTCCTCTTCAACTCTAACCGGGATTCCCCCACCGCCGGCGGCGATCACGATCACCCCGCTTTCAACGAGTCTTCTAATGGTCTGTTTTTCGACGATCGTAATCGGTTCAGGAGAGGGTACCACCTGCCTCCAGCCCCGGCCCGAGTCCTCTTTCATCACCCAATCGAGCTCGTCTGCAACTTCCTTCGCCTGTTCTCGCGTATAGAACTGACCTATGAACTTGGTTGGATTGGAGAGAGAGGGATCGTCCTTATCGACCACGACCTGAGTGAGAACCGTCACCACTGATCTGTCTATCCCCTCGAGAATCAATCTGTTCTGAAGACTTTGCTCGATCATGTAACCCATTCCACCCTCGATATCGGCCACGCAGATCCCGAGTGGAAGGTTCGGGGCCTTCCCCCTCGCCAGTTCCACCCTGAGCATGGCATTTCCCACCTGTGGCCCGTTGCCATGCGTTATGGCAAGGTTATATCCTTCGGCGATGAGCTTTACTATCGGAGCCAGGCTCTGTCGGGTCCTTCTAAACTGATTCCTGATAGTGTCTTCCTCACCCGGAAGCGTGATGGCGTTACCTCCCAATGCGACGACTGCAGTTTTCATGGCTTTCTGATCCCCGGATGATTAAAAGGTATCAAGTACATCCGAAAGGTCCGGTTTTCCGATGACCTGAAGTTCGTATCTCACCCTTACCGCTCTCTTATCTGTTCGAAGAAGCCTTGTTAAATCGACGGGAGTAGCAACGATCAGAACATCACAGGGTACCTTCTCGATCGTTTCCTCGAGTTCTGCAATCTGAGCCGACCCATACCCCATGGCGGGAAGCAGGGAACCGACATGAGGATAATCATTGTATACATCCTTGATGCTGCCGACTGCATAAGGGCGAGGATCAATGATTTCAGCGGCACCCCATTCTTTGGCGGCGACGACTCCTGCACCATATCTCATATCCCCGTGGGTAAGGGTTGGACCGTCTTCTATCACCAAAACCTTCTTACCCTTTATGAGTTCCGGTTCATCGATGTAGAGGGGGGAAGCCGCCTCCACTACTACCGCACCAGGATTGTATTTTTCAATATTATCCCTGATCTTCTGAACGCCATCATGTGAATCCTTGCTCACCTTGTTGATAACGATAACATCGGCCAATCGAAAGTTCGTTTCACCGGGATGATATCTGACCTCGTGACCCGGTCTATAAGGATCGGTCACCGTAATATGAAGATCCGGGCGATAGAAGGGTGTGTCATTGTTACCGCCATCCCATATCACGATATCGGCCTCTTTCTCCACTTCTGCGAGGATCAAACCGTAATCGACCCCTGCATAGACGACGACGCCCATATTGATCAGCGGCTCATACTCCTCCCTCTCTTCGATCGTGCACTCGTTGACATCGAGGTCTTCATAGGTGGCAAACCTCTGAACCGCCTGCTTAACGAGGTCGCCGTATGGCATGGGGTGTCTCACAACCACGATTTTTCTCCCTCTGCTTTTAAGTATCCTGACAACCTCTCGGCTGGTTTGACTCTTGCCACAGCCGGTTCTCACCGCACAGACTGCTACAACGGGCTTCGAGCTTTTGATCATCGTCTGATTCACGCCGGGCAGGCAGAACTCAGCACCCAGAGCTGTGACCCTGCTCGCAAGATGCATGACGTGCTCATGAGAAACATCGGAGTAAGAGAAAACAACGTGTTCGGCCCCTTTCCCGGTGATAAGCTCAGGGAGCTCCTCCTCCGGCACTATCGGGATCCCGTCCGGGTAGAGCGGTCCTGCAAGTGATGCCGGGTAAACTCTTCCACTGACATTCGGGATCTGGGTGGCGGTGAAAGCGATAACCTCGTGATCATCACTCTCTCGAAAAAGGACGTTGAAATTGTGGAAATCCCTCCCCGCAGCTCCGAGGATCACCGTCTTTCTTCTTCTTTTCACCCCTTCTGAGTTCTCCCTGCCTAAGTGGAAAACCGCCAGAGCTTTCACTGTGGCGGTTCATCCCCATGCGTTTCGTTTACTTTTTATTAAAGCTTCAGTTTCGATATCGTCTGTCTTACGTGATCCGCTGAGGTCTGCAGCGCTTGCTTCTCCTCATCGGTCAGGGTGATCTCGATTATCTCCTTTATACCGTCTCGACCGAGTTTCACCGGTACCCCTATGAATACATCTTTAATCCCGTATTCTCCGTTGAGGTAAGCTGAGCAGGGCAGTATTCTGTCCTTGTCCAGGACAATACTCTCCACCATCTGCATCGTAGCGGCAGCTGGCGCATAATATGCACTTCCAGTCTTCAGGTAGCTTACTATCTCGCCTCCGCCCTTCCTGGTTCTCTCCACGAGATTTTCCACAGTGCCGCCATTCAGGAACTGATCAAGCGGTATTCCCGAAATCGTTGTGTAACGGGGAAGCGGTACCATGCTATCACCATGTCCACCCAGAACCATGGACTGTATATCTTCAACGGATACACCTGCCTCCATCGCAATGAAGGATCTGAACCTGGCGGTATCGAGTATCCCGGCCATCCCTACAACCCTTTGGCTCGGGAATCCGCTCACTTTCATTGCGAGGTAGGCCATCACATCAAGCGGGTTGGAGACCATGATGATGATGGAATCTGGTGAAGTTGCCATGACATTCTTCACTACATCTGTGACGATCTCCGCGTTTTTTGCAAGCAGGTCATCCCTGCTCATCCCGGGTCGCCTGGCAAGACCTGCGGTGATTACCACGATATCAGAATCCCTTGTATCGGCATAGTCATTAGTACCCTTTACCATGCTGTCAAAACCGAGCACGGGGGCCGACTCCCACATATCAAGTCCCTTACCCTGCGGAATGCCATCGAGTATATCAAGGATCACGATCTCCTTCACAATGCCTTTTTCAGCCAGTGATATGGCACTCGTAGCGCCAACGTTACCGGCTCCAACTACCGTCACTTTCATTTCTATCTCCTTTTGAGGGAAGAGAGACAAGATCTTTTAGACGAGGTTGGTAGTTATGTCAATGAACGGGATAAACGCTCACTCTCTTACGGCCATGTCCGCTTTTCTCAAAGACGATACGGCCGTCGATCAAGGCATAGAGCGTATCATCAGAACCCTTTCCGACGTTAACGCCCGGATGGATTCTGGTTCCCCTTTGCCGCACGATTATGTTCCCTGAACGGACACGCTGTCCTCCATACATCTTCACACCAAGCCGCTTCCCGCAGCTATCCCGACCGTTTCTGGAACTTCCCATTCCCTTCTTATGCGCCATAGCTCCTCCTGATGTATCATAAGCTCACGAAATCTATGTTGTGGTGGTATCTTCTTCAGTTGCTTCCTCTGGGGGCTCATCAGGTGTTTCTTTTTCCCGAGTATGAAGCTGTATCTCCTTTATAAGCACTTCCGTATAGCCCTGTCTGTGACCTGCTTTCCGTCTCTCGTTCTTCCTCCGTTTGTACTTGAACACCACGATCTTATCCTCCAGCCCATGTCCAATCACCTCGGCTTTCACCGAGGCACCCCTGATCGTCGGCTTTCCCACATGTGTCTCGCCTTCTTGAGAGATCATGAGCACTTCATCGAAAACGACCTCATCCCCCACATGAGCTTCGATCTTCGGGACCCTGATGCGTATGTTCTCTGTAATGCGAAATTGCTTACCACCGGTTCTGATCATCGCATACATACTAACCCCATCTTCGCCTTAAATTTCAACATGTTAACTGAGAATATACAATTTATATTTTCATTTTGTTCATGTCAAGGACGATCACGAGCTAGGCTTTCTAATCAACTCATCCTAATCCAGGGTTTCCTCAGGCGGAGTAGCGTACATTCTGAATATCTTTTTTAGCTCTTCGCGTTTGTCCATCTTCCCCGTAGACACACTCTTATCACCAGTCAAAAATTTATGTTCTCAGAATGCAGAACTACCAGTGTATGAGCCTATACGATCCGATTATACAAGAAGCAGAAAACCATGTCAACCGAAACTGATGAGGTTGTTGAAAAAGTAGCTTTTGCGGGAGGAAGGTATTGGAAGGAGAGACTCAGAAACCAGCCATAGAGGTAGTTGTAGTGAAGCTGCATATGCTACCCTCCCACTTGCTAAAACCTCTCTAATTTGGTAAACTCTATTCATCTTGAGTCTCCTCACCCGATTAAGGAGTTCAATTAGCACATTTCATTTTCCGGAGGCTCGCAAACTAACACAGTGTCTATTGATAAAATATTAGTCCTGGAAGGAGTTCAATCGCTGTAATCACAAGGCAGGTGGGCAATTGGGGTAGAATACGAAATGAACCGCAGAACATTCCTGAAAAGAGCGGCCCTCGCGACTCTCACTCTCAAATACACCCTCACACACGCCGGGTCCGCCTGGGCAATAACCGTAGAACCCATAAGGAAAGGTTTCGAGTCCTTCAAGGTAAGCGGCACCTACAGTCAAATCGGTTTCCAGATTGGCAGACGTTTTTCGAAAAACATCCACGAGATCATACATCGAAGAAGCGAATGGCATCTGAAACTGCTAGCCATCTTGAATTCTAAGAAAGGGAGGGCTCTTTCGAATGAACTCCTTGCCAATACCAGAACCCACTTTCCTCACATTCTCGAAGAAATAAGGGGGATGGCAGATGGCTCGCGAATAAGATTCGACAACCTATGGGCCATGTCTATCAAGTCGGAGCTGTTGTCACTAAGGGCCGATACGCCAGGATGCTCCAGTATATTTTATAAAGACACGAACAACATGTGGCTGTTTCACAACGAAGATGGACATTCTGCTTACAGGGACCTGATGTTCATAGTGAAGGTCAAACCACCATCAGGTGTCGGTTTCATATCCATGGTCTATCCGGGGATAATCACAGGGAACGGGCCTTCCCTGAATGACAGAGGAATCGTGCAAACCACAAACTATATCGGCAGCACCAGATGCGAGACGGGGATTCCGAGATACGTTATCGGAAGAGCGATCCTGGAGGCAAGAGATACGAAAGAGGCAATAGATATCGCCACCATGGAGCCACGGGCCTACCCGTACCATCATAATATCGGAAGCATTGACGAGCGCAAGTATTTCTCGATAGAAACGACTCCCGAGGCAGCCCAGGTTAAGGAACCAACCGGCCAATACTTCCACACCAATCACCTCCTCTTCGACGGTACCCGAAGGTACAAATTCGAGGACAGGGAATATACGAGTACTTCATCGATGTCCAGATACGAAGTCATCGAAGAGAGGTTGAATGACGCGAATGATCCGCCGACGGAACCCGATGATTTCCTGGAGATACTTTCATCCCATCAGAATGCGCCGTATTCGCCGTGCCGGCATCCTGAAGGAAACATCCATGGTGCCACGCTGGGTACTGCCTTCATCGATCTCAAGAAAGGCACATTCCGCCTGTACTGTGGAAATCCCTGCAAGGCGGTCGGTGATCGGCTCTACATCGATTTCAAACTGTAGGCCAGGATCTTTTAAGTTTCCTTAATGGCGGCTTTTAACTTCTGCAAAGTCGCCGCTCCATAATATCTGCAACCGCGTTTCACCTCGTCAGGCTTGATGCCCCGAGCTTCGATAAGCTTCTTCACCTTACCCTGCGGAACATTCAGTTCCTGGGCCAGCTTACCGGCCGTATACAACTCGCCAGCTTTTTTCGTTGCCATTACAGTCACCTCCTTCGATTTGCGGTGGGATCAATTTTATCATCTATTTATTACGCAGTTATGTCTCTCAAATCAACACACACTCAGTGAACTTTCCCCAGTTTTTCTGAAACTTAGAGCCCGCGTTCGCAATTACGGTAACATATTATCACTCTGGGAAGCGACCACTCTGTGGG
>JBHIFB010000038.1:0-25044 GCA_046760905.1 Candidatus Glassiibacteriota bacterium
AACACTCCCCTGATACTTAAAAATGCGGCTTTCCCCTTCCTGCTCGACCAAGATGGGTACCCAAATGTTCCCACGACTCGCTTGAGGGCTCTAGGTTCCAGTAAAAATGGGGAAAGTCCTATCCTCTGATGGGATGTTCGAGGTAACGAGAAAGGCTGAATCGCTTGCAACGGGCTCTTCGAGGAGGGGCAGGAGGTCCTTTATCTTTGGGTGTGATTAAGTATGGTGAAGAAAGACCACAGCCGGGGACCTGAAGCATAAGCCATATCTATTCATAAAAAAAGGGCTCCCCTTTTAGAGGAGCCCGAAGGCGGCTCAATCGTTCGTGTGTCAGTCACCAACAATGAAAACCGCCAGAAAAAAACCTAACGGCCGATTTTCTCAAGGACCCAGTCTGAAATTTCACCTTCCTCAGCAGTCGTAGCCCTACCGGTCTTCGTGAATTCGAAGCTAGAAACGGCGCTAACAACATCCGGGCTTTCACCGACCTTCGCATTGTAAATATATGTCCCTGCAGGAACCCATCCAGGTACCGTCTGCTCCATATTCCAGTTGATTACCGTCTCACCGGCTGAAAGAATCTCCGTATGTACCTCAAGTGGTCCGAAGATGCTTCCTCCCGGCCTGGTGACGTCGATCCACCAGTCGAATGACTGATCTGTTTCTGTGTTGTTTATGAGGGCGAGATGATACGTGAAGCTGCCGCCCGATGGACCGATGCTTACCGGGTGAGACTGTGGGACCATGATGACTGAAACAGGCTGGGCAACGGCGTCCTGTGCGATTATCACGTCATCGATATACCAGCCTTCCTGTGTGACATATCCATCGGAGCCGAATCTGAACCTGATCACCGCGTCACCCGAGTAGCCTGTAAGATCGAACTCCTCCTGCTGCCAATCATAGGTGCCCGAGAAACACGGCGTGCCCGGCTCGAATGGGCTTGCATCGTTAGGATATATCGTGTAGGGATATCCTCCAACGGGGGTGATTTGTTCGAACGCCCCGCCGTTTATGGAGATCTCCACTATGGCGCCATCCCATGCCTGACTCGAGTTATAGACCTCCGCATCGATCCAGTGCCAGAAAAAGAGTGATGAGTTTTCCTGGAGGTCTATTGTAGGAGTTTCAAGTCCGGCATCTAGGTAATTGGCGTAGTCGCCGCCGCCGGTGGAACCACACTTCCAGGATGTCGTGCCGCCGGCAGTGTGGTTTCTCTGTGTGCTGAGGTGCCACTGATCGACATATCCGGGTGTCACGTTGTCATGGGTCCATCCAGGTGCCCCGGTCTCCATTGCGTCTGAGAAGCCGGTCTTGAGCGGAAGAGCGAGGATTCTCGTCTCCCCGGCTTCTATACTCTTCTCCTCACTGTTCGAACCGAAGCCTTCGGCAGATGCCTGGACCGTGTATGTAGCGCCGGCCGGGATTCCCTCGAAGATGAATATGCCCCGGGGGCCTGTTGCAGTTGAGGGAATTGGCGTGTCGACGATTTCCACTGTGGCACCATCGATCGGCAGTCCGTCGTCATAATCCATCACGACTCCTGCGAGGTTCCCTGTGGGGCTTGTCGTGAGCTCGAAATCGAGGATGGTAGTGTCATCGGGTGTGACATAGACATCCTGCTCTATCGTATCGTAGCCGAAGTAGCTAGCCTGCACGGTATATGTCGTATCTCCCTGCAGTATGAACGCGTAGTTACCTGTAAGCGGGTCTGCGGTCGTCTTCTTTGTTGTTCCTACGACTTCCAGGTCCGCCGGTATCGGATCGCCGGTTTCAGCGTCTGTAACTGAGCCAACGAGGTAGCCGACGCCGCTCATTACTAGAAGCACCGATTCATAAGCATCAATGAATCCCATGCCGTAAGTGTTGTCCTCACCGGATGCACCGAAGTCGTGGGCTGTGATCATCAGGACTTCTTTGATCTCGTCCACCGTGAGGTTGGGATTCGCCTCTCTCATCAATCCGACCACCCCTGCGACATGGGGTCCTGCCATCGAGGTGCCGCTGTAGTAATCCGAATATCCACCTCCGGGTATGCAGGAATATACATCGACTCCTGGAGCGACAACTTCCGGCTTTATAGTGGAATGATCGCATCCTGTAGGTCCGCGGCTCGACCAGCTCGCTATAGGATATGGATAGTCATAGTTCGTCGCATCGACCGCGCCGATCGAGAAGACGTTGTAAGGGGTGGTAGCCCTGTCTGCAGGTGATCTAAGGCTTTCGTCATCGGGCCCCTCGTTACCCGCCGAGAACGTGACCACTACCCCGGCGGCCTCGCAGTTGTCGATTACCTCCCACCACCTGCTGTCGCAATCGGTGTAGTCATATCCGAACCATTCGTTTATCCCCCAGGAGTTCTGAACGACATCCGGCACATCGTCGACTGTTTGCGGGTCACCGTCAGGGTCTGCGAACCATTCGAAAGCGGTGATGACGTCATTGTCGAACGCAGGCCCCACATTTTGATTTATCGCGTTACATGCTATCCACTGGGCACCCCAGGCGACTCCCACCGTGTCTCCCGTCGCCGCGCCGAGGCCGGTTTCGGTTCCCATGACATGCGTGCCATGCCCATAGGTATCGACCGGGAAGTCGGGACTCTCATTAATAAGATCTAGCCAGGCTTCCGACGGATCCACACCTGGCTGAGCGCCTCTCCACCTGTCGGCGAGGGCAGGGTGGTTGCCATCCACACCGGTGTCAAGGTTTGCAACGAGTCTTCCTGAACCGGTGATGCCGAGTTCGTTCCATACCCTGTCGGCCTGGATTGCATACAATCCCGGCGTGACGCCGATGCCGGTCACGGGTGGGCCGCTCCCCTTGGATACAGGTTCAATGAGTGATACCTCGAAGTTGTATTCGATGAAATCCACATCAGGCCTTTCGAGGAGTCTGTACAATTCCTCTTTTGTGGCCCTGACGACAATGAGGTTGCTTATCCAGTGGGGAGTGTACCCGAACACGCTTCCTTCGATCTTCTTTCCATCCAGGTAAGCGATGAGAGCTCCCTGTGACCTGGAAGCAGCCTGTTTGAGCGCTTTAACAACTCTCTCATGCCTCACAGATCTCGTCGCCCGCTCCTTGATGAGGTCGATGTCGATTGCCTCTATGTCTGCTCGTTCCTTGAGGTGGACGATGACAGAAACCGGAGAATTCGAAGGTAGTGTGTTTAGATAAGCCTCAAGCTTTGGATCTATATCCCCTGCTTTCGCCTGTTTGCAAGGTGTGGCGAATGCCAGAAAAAGCAGTAAGGAGAGGATACACTGTGCGGCATGCTTCATTGTGCCTCCTTTGTTCGGTCCCGAGAAGCTTGGATTATTCTATTGCTATTATAGCAGAAGACGATGGCAATGTCAATGAAGAGGCACCACTCATTTTCAGCAATAGATGTGAGTATAATGACAACAAAGAAACTTGATATCATCTGTAATGTGTGAGTATTGTAGCCAGCAGCGCTGAATCAGGACAGGCTCATGGCAGGTGCCCTGACTCCATCGCCTGTGCCAGTACGCCCGGGAGGAAAAGGCATGGGAGATGGATTCCTTGTGATCAGAATCATCTGAGACTATCCGGAGAAAAACTTCTTGAACCACGAAAGAATGGGTCCCTCATATCTTTTGACCATCATTACTGTTCTCGTTGAGCGCCTTGCCACATCCTTGGGGATGGTTCCGAGGAACATCCTCTTCCAGATGGGTTCCCGTGATGCACCTATCATCACCAGATCATGCTGTATCGATTCATCGACTATCCCCTGAATCACTGATTTTGCTCTTATGGCTTTCTTCTGGAAGGAAATTCCCTCGAGCTCTATTCCCTCCATGGTTGCATCAATAACTGCGAGTTTCATTTTCTCCTCTTGGGCCCGTGCATCTTTATCTATAATGACCATGGATGTCAACCGGGCACCCGTCGTCTTAGCCAGGCTTGCGGCGAGTCCAGCCGCAAGGCGAGCGTTCGGGCCTCCCGCTGTCGGAAGAAGTATGCTATTCAGTTCATCGATCTCCCTGAGCATGACGATCCCGAGATCGGCAGGCGTGCTCTTTAGAACTGCATCCAGGACGCTGCCGAGAGGGCTCCTCTTACTCCTGCTGTATCCCTTCCAACCGAGGATGACCAGGTCCGCTTCATCCTCGGTGACGGTGTCGTGAATGGCCACGGCCACGTCATGGGATATGCGAACCATGGTGCTCACAGGCGCCACCTCGTCCCATTTGTCCGCTTTCAGCACGAGCTGCTTCTTCTCGTCTAGGAAGTAACGTCCGTGCGAGATCGGGGTCTGGTGAGGCATCTCGACGACAGCTAGCGCGGTAAGATCTCCGTTTCTTGATTTCGCGATCGAGCTCGCTATGACCATAAGCGGATTTAGCTCGGAGTCCTCAGCGATAGGGACCACGATGTGGTAGTGGCTCTCGACGATCTCCTTTTCGATGTGAATAACCTCCGAGGCTTTCTCCTTCTCCTCCTTCAGCTTCGAGTAGCCGAAGTAGACAGAGAGGCCCAGCGCGATCCATATCCCTGTCGCATACCAGGCTATGGAGCTGTAATGGAACATATACACCGCAAGGAAGAACTGTGTTATGATTGCAAAAATCGGAACCCATGGAAAGAGCGGCACAGTAAAGCCGCGTTTTAGGTCCGGCCTTGTCCGTCTCAGATTGATTATGGAGAGGTTTACAAGCAAAAAGAGGAGCAGAAACATAATATCGGCTGCGCTCGCCACGTCCTCGATGGGAAAAGCCACTGCCATGAAGATGATGAAAAGCGTCGAGATGAATATAGCGATGTGCGGGGTTTTTTTCTCCCGGTGCACCTTCCCGAATGATTCCGGTAGATTGTGATCCCTTCCCATTGCGAATGAGACCCTCGAAGAGGAGTATATGGTGGCGTTGAGAGCGGAGGCGGTCGAAAAGAGTCCCCCGACCAGTAGAATGATCGCCCCGAGCGGCATGAGCTGCCTTGCCGCTTCCACCATGGCAACCTCCTTCTTGATACCGAGATATTTCCAAACAGGGAGATCACCGCCGTGGATTGCTCCGATGGAGACGAAGGCGATCATCATGTATATTGGAACTACGATTCCAATAGACCAGAACACGGCTCTGGGGATGTTCCGGCGGGGATCCCTCACTTCCTCCGAGCATTGGGCTATGATCTCGTATCCCTCGAAGGCGATGTAGGTAAGTCCCATTGCGACGAATATTCCACCCCAGCCATTTGGCATGAAGGGTGTGAAATTCGAAAGGTTCTCAGGATTCCCTATTATCCTCGATAGACCGAAAACGATGAACAGACCAAGTACAACGATCTTAAGTCCCGTTACGATAATCCCGATCAGGCCTGTTTCGGAGGCGCCCCTGTAATTCACGAGAGAGAAGAGGAGCACGATGAGGACGGCCAGACCTTTCGGAAGCCAGGAGTGGAGTTGGGGAGAAAAATGAAATCCCATCTCGATGAGCATGTGACTGAAATATGCACCGAAACCGAGGGCATACAGGCTGCATGCCACCATGTGTGCAAACCAGCTCATCCAGCCCGACAGGAATCCATTTGGATTCGGGAGCGCCTCCTTGACCCAGAGATATCCTCCGCCCGCGTCATGGAAGGATGAACCCAGCTCCGCATATACCATGGCTGTGAGGAGCGTCACGGCTCCGTTCAGGAGAAATACAAGCCACAGGGCAGGCCCTGCCGTGCCGGCCGCCATTCCGGTGAGAACGAAGATGCCCGCACCTATCATCGCCCCCACCCCTATCATGGTGGCCGAACTGACACCCATGTCCCTGCTAAGTTTTTCCCTGTGGGTTCTGGCCCGTTTCAAGGCAGCTCCTTCGCAATGTCTGGATGAACCTAAACGTGTAGGGAAAGATTGTCAACAGAGCGATCAGAGACCTCGATCAAGGGAGCGTTCTATCTTCCCGATTGAACGATTATTCGTTGATCGGATAAAGGGCCCCGAGTCCTTCCGCTCGACGCTCACGCATTTACCTGTCTATGGTCTCGCAGGCTGGGCGATCAGTGGAGTATTCCTTTTATTTTCGACAGAAGGATTAACCTTGACAGTATCGGAGGTGACGGTTATAATAGTATAAAACTCTCCCACATAAGCCCGTATCACGGAGGCAATGATGCGAAACGTGTTATTCTCCGTGGGGCTATTCTTCCTGCTTGCATCTTCCGCCCTCCCTCAGGTAGTTATCAATGAGATCATGATGGATCCCGATGCATCATCTGACTCGAAAGGTGAATGGATAGAGCTTTACAACGATTCCGACTCCGTTATAAACATCGACGGATGGATTTTAAGGGACGCAGGGAGAGACAGGCACATCATCCAGGCTGGCGGTGCTCTCGACATCCTGCCCGGTAACTTTCTAACGCTGGGCAGGAGTGCGGACTCTACTGAAAATGGAGGTTATGATCCAGACTACGTGTACTCAAATTTTATTCTTTCCAACGAGGAAGATGAGGTTGTGCTTGCTGGAGCCGCAGAGGATGTGATCGACAGCGTCGCGTATGGTTTTGGCTGGCCATTCAGAAAAGGCGCTTCAATGGAACTCATCTCCCCCGGCCTCGATAACACCGATCCGGCCAGCTGGGGACCCGCCGAGGCACCATTCGGCCATGGGGATCTGGGAACCCCGGGACTTTCAAACAGCATTTCGGGCTTGACAATCGACGATGAATCGGTCGGATACAGGGAGAGTGAATCGGCCCTGTCCGCTACTGCCTACCCGAATCCAACCGGGAAAGGAGTGAAGATAAAATTTAGCTGCACTGATCCGGCCCTTGAAGGAGAAGAATATGTGCTGGAGATATTCAGCGTAAGAGGCAGGCTTATAGCGCGAATCTCATCCTGTTGCCTGAGTAGCGGAGAAAACCCGCTCTACTGGGGAGGCTGTACCGGTTCCGGGGAACTCGCGCCTGCCGGCGTTTATCTATTCAGGATCACGGCCGGTCAAGCCAGAACGAGCGGTAAAGTCGTCCTGCTGAGGTGAGTCGATCCGGTTTTAACACAGCCCAGGGTTGAGATATTAACGTGTGCATGCTGCCGCTTTCATACTTCTGGTAGATATCACTTGACATCAATTCCCCAGACTGGTAGAATAGGAAATGGGTTAGATGTGGGACTCGTATCATCAATTCCTGCTGGTTTCGAAGATGGAAAAAGCTGTGAAAATAACCTTAGTTCTCATAATCATTCCATACCTTTCATTCCTGGCGATTCCCGATCTCGAATCCTCCGAAGAAGCGTTCGTCATCATCGACGATTCTCATGGGCAGACGCAAGCCGGTGACCTGCTAAAAAATAGCGTCAATACGGCGAGCCAGGTGAACGTGAATGGGTTACCGGGATTGGATCAAAAACAGAATCTTTCAAGCTTTGGATCATTGATTATCGATGAGTTCGGACACTCGGTCAAAAGCTGGGAGGAAGAGTCTTCTCTCACCTCCGGGGGAGGCAAGCTCAATCCTCTCGTTGAATCGCTAGTTGTAATAGCCTCCCCGCTGGATTTTTTCAGCCTCGAGGAGAAGCGCGTATTAGCGGACTATCTTCGTATTGGTGGTTCCGTCTTCCTCGTGGCGGGTACTTGCGTCGAGAAAAGCGGTTCGGAAACGGAGCTTCCGGTCTTGAATGACCTTATTGAAGGTTTCGCCGATGAGGGGTTGGACCCGGGTTTCAGGTTTGAGGATACGATGCATCCCGCTTCATCCGGAACCGTGCGCTCCTCCACCTTGGATGATCCGATCATGAGAGGATCCCATGGTGAGGTACGGGAACTCGGCCTTACTCATGGACATACTCTCCATATCGATTCTTTCCTAAATCCTTCTGTCAGGGCATTTTCACTCGAAACGTCATCCGGTGATAAATGGCCCTTCCTTGCTGCTTCCGTTGTGGGTGGAGGGAAGGTGGCGGCTTTCGGTGCAGGGGGCGCTCTCATGGATTGCAGTCCTGATAAGCCGGGGGAATTCAACGCTGAAAGGGAGTCATTCGTCCTTGTGAGAAATCTCCTCTCATGGCTTATTGAAGAGAAGGCATTGAGCGATGTGGACGGTGCGGACAGTTCACGCGTAATAGTGAACGAGGTAATGTGGGGAGGCGAGGCGACCAGGGAGTACGTGGAGCTTCTGAATTTAACCAGCAGGGAAATCCAGCTTGAGGGATGGACACTTACAGACGGTGAGGGCGTATACATACTCAAAGGGACCATTGCAGCCGGCGGCTTCTACCTTCTTGAATATGATGAAGCGGCCACGCCTGTGATGGCAGACGAGGTCTATGGAGATGATTCGCCTCTTCTCGTGTTAGGGGATGAGGGCGACAGGCTTTCGCTACTTGACAGATGGGGCGATATAGTGGCAGTCGTGAACAGAGAGGAGTTGAACTGGCCGGCCGGATTTGCCGATGGCCACGGCGCTTCCATGGAGCTCATCAACGAACGGTATGATTACAGCCCTCAAAACTGGAGAAACTCAGTCGGGGGAGAGATGCTCCCCTACGGTACTCCCAGAGCGGTGAACAGCACGAAGGTGATTGCACCGTTTATACCGGATTTCAGAGCATCGATTGCCGAGGGGAAAATAGTGCTCCAGTGGGTGGTGGACAAGGCGGAAAGCGTCTCTCATTTCAACCTGTATCGTTCGAATGACGTTTCTCTGAATCCTTCGGAACAAACAGGAACATACTCTCGTGTAAATTCCCTTCCAATACCTCCCGACAGTTCGAGTTTCGTTGATCTTGTGGTAGACTCGAGCCTCGCATGTCAGTACCTTCTCGGCGTTGTGATGGAGAGCGGTATCGAGAAATTCTCCCAGCCTGTCGTGATATCACTCAGGGGCTTCGAAGAACCGAAACGGTATTCTGTCAGAATGGATCAGAACTTTCCCAACCCTTTCAATCCGAACACGGAGATACATTTCGAGATCGAAGACCTTCTGGGGAGTAGCAAACCCATCGAGGTCGACGTAAGTGTTTTTAGTCCGAGAGGGCATATGGTGAGGCGCCTCTATGAGAGGAGCACTTATCCGGGATCATTCTCGGTACGCTGGGATGGAAGGGACGATAACGGCGAGGAGGTCGGCAGCGGCGCATACTATTATCAACTCCTCGTAACGGATATCGAAACCGGCCAGATCCTGGTTAGATTGAGCAGAAAGATGGTGCTCATGAGATGATGAGTGATGTGAGCAAGAGGAGTAGATTTTCGTCGGGAATCATCGATCTGAGGAGTGATACGATCACCCGTCCGTCACTCGGAATGCGACGTGCCATCGCAGAAGCTGAAGTGGGCGATGATGTTCTTGGTGACGATCCCACCGTGAACAGGTTACAGGAAATGGTGGCCGAGCTCCTCGGGAAGGAGGCGGCCCTGTTCTGTTCCAGCGGCACGCAGACGAATCAGATCGCCATCTATATCCAGACCGACCGTGGTGAAGAAGTCATCGCAGAGGAATCAGCCCACCTCAGTATGAACGAGGCGGGGGCGCCGGGCCTTCTGTCAGGTGTGATGATACGGCCCGTCAGAGGGTCTGGTGGGGTCATGCCAATCGAGAGTGTACGGGAGGCTTATTCAGAGGGTTCTATCCACAGAACCAGAACGGCACTGCTCTGCATGGAAAACACGCATAACAGAGCCGGTGGTAGGATATATCCGCTCGAGGAGATGGAAAAGCTTTCAGGATTCGCGAAGGAGAAGGGTATAAGGGTACATCTTGATGGCGCCAGACTTTTCAACGCATCCGTTGAGACGGGTATCCCTGTTGCTCGATATGCCGCCCTCGCGGATACGGTATCGATCTGTCTATCCAAGGGTCTTGGTGCTCCCGTCGGTTCATGCCTTGCCGGTACCAGGGAAGACATAGCCAAAGCACATCTTGCGAGGAAGCAGCTGGGGGGTGGTATGCGGCAGGTAGGCATCATTGCTGCTGCCGGAATTTACGCCCTGGAAAATAACATCGAGAGGCTTGTGGAGGATCACGAAAACGCCAGAGCCCTCGCAAAAGGACTCGGTCGTATGCCCGGGATCAAGATCAACCCGGAAGAAGTAGAGACCAACATTGTTATCTTCGATGTAAGCGGCCTCGGCATGGATGGGCTCAAGTTCACAGAGCTGTTGAATGCGAAGGGTGTTCTCACACTTCCTGTTGGCAGAAACCAGGTGAGGGCCGTCACGAATCTCCACATCATGAGAGCAGACATAGAACGGGCGTTGGAGCGGATCAAAGAGGTCATTGATATCAATAAACCGTGAAAATCGTGACCGCATACGTATCTCATTAGCATTTTCGTAGAGGCTAACGAGTCGGGACTCGAGTAGAGTAGCGGTCCGGCCATCTCCTCCAGCTGGAAACCCGGAAGATACAAATAACTGGGCATGGTAGGAGTTCAGAGCTTCCACTGGCATGTATGCTGCTGTACCTGATCAATGTAATATAGAAGGGAAGGAGGTGATGATAGCTCAAACAGAAGATGAGTTAAGGTCGTCTCGTAGTTGATTCACCGTCAAAGAGGCTGAAAGTGAGGCGAGGACAATGTCGATTAAGAAGATGTTTCTTGCGATGACCATGCTGCTTATGGTGCTCATGATGTTCTCATCAGTAGATGCAAATGCACAGGTCATGGTCCATAAGCAAGGTAGACCCTGGGAGGTTGATTCCAAAGCAGTTCCGGATGATGGTGTGAATGCGCCGATTGGAGCTGGAGTAATCACCAAAGACGGCGCAGGAGACGTTAGAGAGACGATTAATCCGGGATCAGGAGTGTCGTCTCGATCGGATACCGCCGGTCATTATAAAGCAATTGAGGCTTCGGAGCCGATGCCGGCAAGCTTTGTGGTCAGGGAACTGTTTTCTGTCTTCTTGTTCCTGCTCTTGTAATAGTCTAACCTGGACAGGGGTGTACAACATGACTAGGGTTACGAAAAAACCGAAGGAATTCAGAAACAGTGGGGTATCCATTTCGGATCCGGTCTCCTGGGCCAGGGGAGAAATTGAAGGAAACATTACTCTGGCTCAGAAAAATCGATACGGGCATAAGTATGAAGCCGCCATGAGCTACTATGGCAAAGCACTGGAGCTCCTTCCTCCGGCGGATCTGAGCGTTGTGAAGAGATCGGAGATCAACAGGGAGATGATCGAGTGTCTCTGTGATCAAGGAGAATATTCACGTGCTCTCGAACAGCTCGAAAAAGTCAGAAAGCTCCTAACACCCGAGGTGTCGGCTGTCTCTCTTGAGTTGGGGAGATTGCACAACCTCGCAGCTCACATACATTCTCAGCTGGGTTCCTATGAGATGGCTGGAAGAGAATGTCGAAAGGCGCTTGAACTGTTCGAAGCTCATGGAGAGGAGGCTGATACCTCACGAGCATATAAATATCTCGGTCAGATACAGCTTCTTACCGGGGATGTCTCGAGCGCCTTCAACAGTTTCGTTCAATCCCTTGCGAGTTTTCAGAGAATCGGGAACGAAACGGAAATGGCGAGCGTGATGAACCGGATGGCTCAGGTTTATTTTGTCTCTTCTGACTGGGAGAGGTGTATAAACCTGTTGGAGGAGGCGAGGGAGCTGGCCGAGAAGAACGAGATGTTTCGTCTTGTGGGTGCGATTACAGCAAATCTTGGAACAATCCACTTCGTGCTCGGTAACTGGGACCTTGCGAGGAAGTACAATGAAAGCAGCCTGAACATATTCCAGATGTTGAGCGACAGCCTGTCAATAACAAGGCGTTACATATGTCTTGGAAATCTCCATCAGGTTAAAAGGGAGTGGAAAGACGCACAGAGGCTGTATGAGACTGCAAAGGCTCTTGCCGAGGAGAAGGAGTACAAAAGGGAACTCGCTCTTTCTCTCGAATTCCTTGGCGAGCTGGATTTCGATATGGAAAACATCGCCCAGGCCGAATCAAAGTACCGGCGAGCTCTAAGGATCGCCAGAGAGATTGCACCCGGCGGGGATCTTATAAATGAGATATACCGTCGATTCGCAGAACTCAGGGTGTATCAGGGTGAGGGAAGGAAGGCACTATCACTGTGTCAGAAATCCTGGGAAGTCTCCCTCAGGCTCGGAGACAGGTTCGAGGAAGGCGTAGTGCTGAGGGCGTTCGGAATGGCTTATAATTTATTGGGTGACCATGAACGGGCCAGAGATTATTTTTCTCAGGGAATCGATTCACTCAGGTCCATCGGAGAGAAGTATGAAAGGGCGAAAACCCTGCTCGCCGCAGGGAAGTTCATTTCCCAGGTTTTTACAGACTACGGCAGCAGGATGGAGGCGCTGCGATATCTGAGCCAGGCGAGAGATCTGGTCAAAGAACTGGGGCTTGACTATCTTCTTGGCATCATGGAACTCGAACTGGAGAAGGTAAGGCAAATATCCTTGACATAAAATTACACGGAGGGTAAATTCAAAATCATAGGGGAGAGGTGTGGTAACTTTGGGGGGGTGAATATGCTTAATAAAAAGACCCAGTTTCGAAGTAACGAAGACAAAGAAAAGTCTCTTGGCCTGGCTGTCACGCAGATTGAGCGCCAGTACGGCAAGGGTGCGATAATGAGGCTTGGCTCAGACGAGGTCAAACTTCATGTGGAGTCAATCCCGACTGGAGCGATCAACCTGGACATTGCCGTTGGTGTGGGAGGGATACCACGTGGGAGGGTGACCGAAGTGTTCGGTCCCGAATCCTCCGGGAAAACTACCCTGGCACTCCACATAATCGCGAATGCCCAGAAGGGGGGTGGTATTGCAGCCTTCATTGATGCTGAACATGCCCTTGATGCTGAGTATGCGAGGAAGGTGGGTGTGAATGTTGATGACCTGTTGGTATCTCAGCCTGATACTGGAGAACAGGCCCTCGATATCACAGAAACACTCGTCAGGAGTGGCGCAATAGACGTGATAGTCATTGACTCCGTGGCTGCGCTTGTACCAAGAGCTGAAATCGAGGGCGAGATGGGTGATTCTCATGTGGGTCTCCAGGCCAGGCTCATGTCACAGGCATTGAGAAAGCTCACTGCAGCTATACATCGGTCTAGGACCGCGGTCATCTTCATCAATCAGATCAGAGAGAAGATCGGTGTCATGTTTGGCAATCCGGAGACGACTACCGGTGGCAGGGCTCTGAAGTTTTACTCATCACTGCGTCTGGACATCCGGCGGATTGCCTCCATAAAAGAGGGACAGAATGTGATGGGGAACCTCACCCGGGTAAAAGTGGTCAAAAACAAGGTTGCTCCTCCCTTCAAGCAGGCCGAATTCGATATCATGTTCGATCAGGGAATATCATACGAGGGCACCGTGCTGGATCAGGCTGTCCTGGATGGTATCGTCGAGAAAAGCGGCTCCTGGTACTCTTACCAGAACGAGAGGATCGGACAGGGGAGAGAGAATACGAAGAGATTCCTCAAAGAGAACGAGGACATACTCCGGCCAATAGAGAAAGCAATCAAAGAAATACATTATCCTCGGTTTGAAGAGGGCGGTGAAGAGGATAAAGACGGGAAAGGCTCCTGATCGGAAGATGGAATTTGCCCCTCCCATTCATTCTTTGATGGGAGACGCGGCTCATATTCAGGTTTGAGGGTGGGCAGCCTGCTGTTGCAGGCTTTTTTCATAGGATTCGGTCAGCCAGAGGTTACGCTAGTGAGCGATCCTGGGATGGCAGAGATAAAGGAGAAAGCTCTGGAGCTTCTGTCCTACAGGGAGCATTCCGAGCGGGAGCTTCTAGACAAGCTGCTGGTGAGGAAATTCCCTAAGGAATTGTCAATGGAGGTAATACGTGAGCTCAGGCGGAAGGATTATCTGAACGATATACGTTTCGCTACGGGCTTCATTCGGCAAAGAATCAGAACCAAGCCTGTCGGCAGGAAGGCGCTCATATCGATGCTTGGTGCGAAGGGAATTCCTCACCGGGTGGTTGAGCAATTAGTGAGGGAGGTCCTCGATGACGAGGGGCTGGAGGAAAAAGACCTGGCGAATCGGGTTATCGAGAAGGAGCTCCACGGGAAGCTCTTGGACGAGAACTCCGTGGGGCGTCTCAGGAATTTGCTACTGCGACGCGGATTCGATGCTCATGTTGTTGGGGATCTCCTCGGCGAACTGACCGAGACCCGGACTTGCCATGAAGTGGAGGAGGATGTTGAGAAGTTCTGAGATTAGATCGAGTTTCTTGCGCTTTTTCGAGGAGAGAGGACACACCGTTGTTCCCAGCTCATCCCTCGTTCCAGCTGAGGATCCTACGCTCCTTTTTACAAACGCGGGGATGAACCAGTTCAAGGAAGTATTCTTGGGAATTGACGAACGTGAATATAAGACGGCGGCCAGCTCGCAGAAATGCTTGAGAGCCGGGGGCAAACACAACGACCTTGAGAATGTTGGCAAGACGAACAGGCACTTGACTTTCTTCGAGATGCTCGGGAACTTCTCCTTCGGCGACTACTTCAAGGAGGAAGCAATCCTTTTCGCCTGGGAGTATCTCACCAAAGAAATCGGCCTTCCCGCTGACACGGTATGGATATCGGTGTTCGAAGAGGATGATCAGGCTATGGCCGCCTGGAAAAAGATCACCGGCTTTCCCGAAGAGAGAATCGCCAAACTTGGCGAGAAGGACAATTTCTGGAGCATGGGAGAAACAGGGCCCTGCGGCCCGTGTTCAGAGATAGGCGTGGATCTCGGTGACTCTTTAGGTTGCGGTAGAGCGGGATGTGCCGTTGGATGCGACTGCGACAGGTATCTCGAAATTTGGAATCTTGTCTTCATGCAGTATAACCGGGAGAAAGACGGCAGTCTAACCCCGCTCCCGAAACCTTCAATAGATACGGGGATGGGTCTCGAAAGGATAGCTAGTGTGCTTCAGGGCGCAACATCGAATTTCGAGATAGATATTATAATGCCTTTGATAGAGAAAATGGAAAGTCTGTGCGGGAAGTCATACGATCAGAACAAAACGAGTTTCAGGGTCATCGCCGATCACTCGAGGGCCATTACATTCGCCCTGGCAGATGGGGTGATGCCTTCTAACGAAGGCAGGGGATACGTCATCAGGCGAATTCTGAGAAGGGCCGCAAGACATGGTAGGATTCTCGGACTGGAGGAGGCATTTCTGTATACCCTGGTCGATGGAGTAGTGGAGGCGATGGGTGACCAGTACAGTGAGCTTGCAGGAAGACGTGATCAGGTGATGAAGATCATACAGGCCGAGGAAGAACGATTTCAGGAAACACTAACCCTTGGGTTAACTCTTTTCGAGGAGATCTCTGAGAAAGTCGCAAAGACGGGAAAACATGTGATTCCGGGGGAGAAGGCCTTCGTCCTTTACGACACGTATGGCTTTCCACTGGATCTTACCATGGTGATGGCCGAAGAGAAAGGTATGAGTGTAGATGTAGAAGGCTTCCAGGAGTCCTTGGACCGGCAGAGAAGGAAGGCTCGAGGTGCCAGGGCCATGCAGGATGTCTCTGAGACAGCATCACTTCCACGAACAGAATTCGTGGGATATCAGGATCTGACAATCCCCTCAAGGGTTAAGCACATAGAGGTCGATGGAGTGGAGGTCGATGAGGCTGGGGCGGGAACTGATCTGCTACTTGTGATCGATCCCACACCGTTCTATGGTGAGGCAGGCGGCCAGGTCGGTGACTCGGGTGTGCTGAGAAGTGAAGAACTCGCTGTCTCTATAGAAACAGCCCACAGGAAGGGCACAGACACGATCGTCCTGAAGGGGAGGGTGAAGGAAGGCATTCTCAGAAAAGGTGAGAAGGTATTTGCAGAAGTTAATGTTCAGAGAAGGTTCGCCCTCGAAAGAGCGCATACTGCTACGCACCTGCTCCATGCGGCGTTGAGGGAGACGGTGGGAACCCACATACAGCAGTCCGGTTCCCTCGTGGCGCCGGACAGGCTGCGATTTGATTTCACACACTACGAAACGCTGAACCGCGACATACTCGGGAGAGTCGAGGAGAGAGTGAACGGATGGATCAGGGAAAGCATGGATGTAAAATGGATTTACACTGGATTGGAAGAGGCTAGGGGCATGGGTGCGCTAGCATTCTTCGGTGAGAAGTACGGTGATGTCGTGAGGGTTGTCAGAGTAGATGAAATCAGTCTTGAATTATGTGGCGGAACTCATGTATCTTCAACGGGAGAGATCGGGGCCTTCCATATACTCTCCGAGGGAAGCGTCGCCCTCGGTGTGAGGAGAATTGAGGCCCTGACCGGAAAAGCCGTTCTTGAGCAGATCAATTCGCTGAGTCAGCTCGTCGAAGATGTGGCGGGGATCCTCAAGGTAGGAGAGGGGGAGCTGATGAAGAAGGTGACCCTGCTTCTGGAAGAGAACAAAAACCTACGCCGCGAGCTGAAGAATGCGAAGAAAGAGGCGGCATACAGAGACTTTTCCGAACTCGAAAGCGTTGTGCCTGAGATAAACGGGATTAAAGTTGTCACGAGGAAGATAGATGTCCCGGACATTGAATCGCTCAGAGAGGTTGCCGATTTTATACGCTCGAGGATAGATAGTGGTGTGATCGTACTTGCTTCTGAGTCAAGGGGAAAGGCCATCTTCGTTGCGACGGTTACAGACGACCTCGTCGAAAGAGGGGGGATGTCGGCGGGGGACATCGTGAAAAGGGTGAGCGAAATCGCTGGTGGCAGCGGAGGCGGGAAGCCTCGAATGGCCCAGGCAGGAGGGAAGTACGTTGAGAAAATAGGGGAAGCTCTATCCGCAGTTTCAGGTATCGTTGAGCAGTATCTCAGAAAGGAGTAGCGCCTCACATTTTACTTAAAACCGGTAGGGTGAGATATGAGAAGTGTGCTGAGCCTTGAGAGAGAGTGGTTCGAAGGGCTCCACAGGGAATGTCTCCCCGCAGTGAGCACTTTCCCTGAGGAGATAAGAGAATCGGTATCTTACGCATCCCGCAAAGTCGCAAATCCACTGTTTCCACTGATGGTGAGGTGGACACTCGAACCTTCGGGTGTTTGTCAGTCATCCATCATTCCGCTCGCATACAGTGTACATCTTCTCGAAGCGTCGTCATACGTCATTGATCAGCTGACCTTGAAGGAAGGGAAGCCAAGAGACAGGAGATTTTTGAAGCTGCTATCCCGTTACGGTGATGCAATATGCATCCTCTGCGTGGATGCCATGGTTACCATGTCGTTTCAAATTCTCACTGATCTTCCGAAGGAGGAGTTTGTGGTTATATCCAATCTCCTCATTCAAAGATTCGGTGCGGATGGTGTGCTCGGGAAAAAAACAGATGGTTCGAGAAGCTGGCGAGGAGACATGTTCATCGTCGCCTGCGAAGCATCAGCCCGGCTTGCGGGATTCGAAGCGGGATCTAGGAGGAAAATCCTTCAATATGCCAGGAGATGTTCTACCCCTTACAGGAAATTGGAGATGCTCTTGGGAGAACCACCCGGGAGGGGATTATTGACAGGGAGAACGAATATCTCCAACCTTAAAGGTGTCAGTGGATCAGAAGTCATACATACCGTCCTGCGTGAGCTCCTGCAGGCTTCGAAGGACCTTGGCTCCGTTTGTGAAGATTTCTACCGCCTCTCCGAGGGCTTGGTTGAAATATTCGCCGGCCTGGAAAGGTCACTTTCTCGCCTTAACCAGAAGGTAAAAACCGCACGCACAAAAGAGAGCGTTCGTTAGCCAGGCGGATATATTCGGTAAAAGCACACCGCTTTCCCCCAGAGCCTTGCCGACGTGGATCAGTCCCCAGAAAAGGATGAAGATGAAGAGAGAGAGTCCGAGCCCGACGGCTCCTCCGCTCGATCTGGTGGTGCTCGCGAGGGAGGCGCCAAAAAGCACGATTATGATGTTTGCGAAGGGGAAGGAGACCTTGAATGCTCTCTGGACTCTGTCCTTATGCATATCCACACCGCTTCGCTCCATCCTGTCGATATACTTACCCAGTTCTGTGTATCCCATCTCGTGAGGTTCACGCTGTTTTTCCTGAAAATCCTCGGGCGCCTCCTCCATTTCCACCGTAACAAGCTCATTGAACCTCAGCGTGGCGTTTCCGCTGTCATCCCCGAAGTACCTCAGATACCCGTTTTTGAAAATCCACAGACTATCCGTCCATATTGCAGATTCGGCGTCTAACCTGTATTTGAGCTCGCCTGTTTGGGTCTTTCTGTGTATGACAACGCCTTCCATGCTTCTTCTTCCGATGTCGTAGGTTGCGATCGAGTACAGAGTATTCCGTTCTCCTTTATAAAGGAGTCCCCTCTTGACCCCTTTTTCTTCCTTCACTCGTTTCACTATCCTCGTCTTGTATATATCATCGCGGAGCATATTCGTGTGAGGAACCATATACTCCCCGAATGTAAAGGCTAATATACTCACCAGAAATCCCGCCACATAGAGTGGCGTAAAGACGCGATATAGTGAAATCCCACTGGCCTTCATGGCAGTCAACTCGTTGTTTCTCACCGCCTGGCCAATCGTGAAGATGGTTGCAATTAGGGTTGATGCCGGTAGGGTTAGAACGGCTATGTAAGGTAAATGATAGGCGTAATAGAGAACCACATCCGTAAAAAGGGCTCTATTGTCGAGGTAGGTGTCTATTTTCTCTATGAGGTCAACAATGATGGAGATGGCAGCCGAGGCGAGTATAGAGAAGATGAGTATCTTCACGAACTCGCCAAAGAGATACCTGTCGAGAATTCTCAGCATCCTTCTATTAAGCTTTCCCCGGTGGTCTCGGTTGTGGTACTGACGTCGATCTCACTCTGGTGGCGGAGAAGAGGAGATATAAGCCAAGGATGACGAGTACCGCATTGGGGATCCACATTGCCCAGAAAGGCGAGAGTATCAATCTGTCAGCGAGATTCTCCCCTCCCGTGAGGCATATGTAATAGAATATGATGATGATCATGCTCATCGTGATCACGAGTCCGATGCCGCCCGTTGTGAATCTCATCCTGAGTGGTATCCCGACAAGAACAAATACAATGCAGGCGAAAGCGATGGCGTATTTTTTGTGAACCTCGACCAAAAGCTGGGCTATTCTCCTCTGTTTTTCCCTGTGGTCTGCTGCAATGGTTTTCACCCTGAGATTGACAGAGGCGGGATCAAGCTCCTCTGGCTCTTCATCGGAGAAGAACCTTGTTACAGCAGTCATAAATTCGTCTTTGATTTCCTCTCGCTTCTCCCTCATGTGTTCCCTATAAGATTCCACCTCATCCATGAGCATTGTGATGCTCATCTCCCTGTCCCCCCTGTAGCTCGGGCCTTCTCTCCTCCTAAACTTACCACCGACGTTCTTTATAAACAGTGTCTGGTTCCTGAAAGTCATCCTTCTATATGTGCCCTTACTCTCTGGATCAACCGCGTGTATTTCACCATCGTAGAGGGTTATGATCAGCCTGTCTTCATCGGCTGAGAACCTCATATCACCCTGCTTTGCAATAATCGTTCTCGGTTCATCGTGATCCGTGTTGTCGTATATAGTAACATCGTATAATCTGGATTCCTCTATATCCACCTTCTCGGCGAGTATGCTGTAACCGGGGAATTCGTCTATGAACCGGCCTTCCCTGATCTCGATAGCTGGTTTCTGAATTGATATGTCAAGGAGCAGGTTCCTCAGACGGTGATTCGTCTCGGGAAGAACCAGGTCGTTGAATTGAAGCATCACAAACGCAACAATCGCCGAGGCTATGAGAGGTGCGATAATGATTCTGAAAGGGCTAATTCCACACGCTTTCATAGCTGTGAGTTCATTGTCATTTCCGAGTCTTCCAAATGCGGCCATTGTGGAGACGAGGATGGCCATTGGTACTGTGGAGGCCAGGATAAACGGGACGCTCAAGAGAAAGACTTCAGCGATTACACCGGCATCGAGGCCCTTCCCGACGAGCTTGTTAAACAAAAGCACGACCTGGTTCATCATCAGGACGAATGTGAGGAAGATCAAGGCGAAAGTGAACGGGCCTGTGAATTCCTTAAGTATGTACTTGCTGAGTACCCTCATCTGCACAACCGGGAACCAGAGATCGCATCCAGTGTAAGATATTATGGCCCTGGATTAACCTGCGTATTTTGCACCTCTCGTCATGTGAGGTTTTCTCAAATTGACAGTGTCTGCACGTTATTGTATATTACACATGCTCTTAGATGTTCCAGTGAAAGGAGGCCCGCAGAAAAAAGTTGATACGGGGATAATAAACCGAATCGCGGTAAAACTCAAGGTTCAAAAGCTCCTCCCGTGAAGGGGTAAGTGTGCAGGTACATGCGATTTCTATCCCCGAAAAACTCGGCATTTTGTGTATTTATCCTGACGCAGGTTTTCTTGCTCCCTCACCTGATTCTCATTCTGTCCCCTTCATGCTTAAACGCACAGCCGTACAATCTATTCGTTGAATCTAGGATGGTGAACAGGCTTGGCCTCAAATTTCTAAAGCCGTTGCATGAGACGGAAGGGATTCTCCTATTCTCTGAACAGGATATCCTCCTGGAACCCATGTTAATTGTGCAGAGAACGGTTGCGGATACGACCCGATATAGCGCCCTTGAGCTTGAGGTTTTTACAGTGAGAAAATATCTCGACGACCTAATCGAGAAAAAGACGGTTGAAATGTGGGTGGAGATGGTGAGGAGCTCACTCGGTAAGGAGGCAAGAGAGGCGGGTGATGAAGGTTTGCTCCCGGACCTCGAGCTGCCTTATGATCTCCCCAAGCCGCTTGCTCGGGTTATCGGTCGAGGCGGCGGACTCAAGGTGACCGGTTCTAACAAGGTGAGTCTGGGAGGCACCACTACCTATTTCGACCCTGAACTGCCTCAGGAGATAACCAGAACTTCGAAGTTCCCCAAGCTCGATCTGGAGCAGATTCTCAGGGTTAAGGTGGAGGGCACTATCGGTGAAAAGATACACGTATTCATCGATCATGATAGTGAGAGGGAATTCCAGGAGAAGAACAAGATAAGAGTCATGTATGAGGGGACTGAAGACGAGATCCTTCAGAAGATCGAACTCGGGGATACTGATCTCTCTCTCCCGGGATCCAGGTTCGTGTCGGGTGGGATGGCCTCAAAAGGACTTTTCGGTGCGAAGGCGGAAGGGGCTCTTGGAAATTTACACTTCACAATGGTGGCGACGAAACAGAAAGGGCAGACGGAGAAGAAATCGTTCCAGGGTAACGCAACCCAGGACAGCCTCCTGCTAAGGGATACCCAGTTCCAGGAGAACTATCACTTCTCGGTCGTTGGCAAACTCGATACCGTATTCGTGGGCGATGTCCCTGAGAGAGGAACGATACAGGTTTACATCGATGACCAGGATGGATCCAACAACCTCACGGGAGACCGAATAGCAATACCCGGTTCAGCTTACATATATGACGAAAGCACGGACAGCTTCATTCAGGATGGTGCCCACACAAATGGATTCTTTGATCTTCAGAAGGAGAATGCCGATTATATCGTCGATACATCGAACATGATTATCAGTTTCACCCGGGCGATTCTCCCCAACGAAGTCGTGGCCGTCTCCTATGTCAAAGAGAATGGTGATACGGTAGGAAGTGTGACACAGGATTCTGTTGTGCTGAGGATGATAAAGGAGCCTGAGATCAAGGCAGAATCAGAGACATGGGATTACCAGCTCAGGAACATATATTATCTCGGTTCAACCGACATCATAGAGAGTTCACTTGAAGTCGTCATCTATAAAGGCGATGATTACAATCCTCAATTCGATGAAATCCCCGAAGGCGAGAGTCAGTCCAGGACTTACCTGCACCTGTTCGGCCTCGACGACAACGAGGATGGTATCATCGATCCATCGAAGATCGACTTCGAGAGGGGTCTTCTCATCTTCCCGGATCTCAGGCCTTTCTTTCGGCCGACGAAACCGCCCCATGATCCCAACAATCCAGAATATTACGACCTGGCCGATCTGGATTCACTTTTGTACTACGATGACGATCCGCAGTCCACAGTACTGACACATTCGAAATACACGATCAAGCTGAAGTACCAGAGCCGCACTACATCATTCAATCTCGGTGTGCTCAACATGATCGAGGGATCGGAAAGGGTCACGGTTGGGGGGAGACCTCTTACTAGGGGAGTGGATTACGATGTGATCTACGATATAGGACAGATAATCTTCCTCAACCCGGATGTCCTCGCCGGAGGTGGCGAGATAAACATCGATTACGAGTACGCGCCTCTCTTCGCCCAGACGCAGACCACTCTGCTCGGACTGCGGGGTGATTACACGCCGAGCGAGAACGCATCCTTCGCAACGACCTGGTTCATGCAGTCTGACCGGAGCATCGAACAGAAACCGAGGCTCGGGGATGAATCGAGAAGAAACATTATAGGAGAGGTTGACGGCAGGATGCTCTTCGAGCCCTCCTTCCTCACCGATCTCGCTAACGCGATTCCGCTTGTTGAGACAGATGAAGTAAGCAGGGTGGACGTGAGCGGTGAGGTGGCGGTGAGCCTTCCCAACCCTAACACCCTCGGCGAGGTGTTCCTCGATGATTTCGAAGGCTCCGAGCTCGTGGACTCTTACAGTGTTGTGAGGAGGTTGTGGACGTTCGGAAGCCAGCCGCTGGATGCGAACGGCGATACCCTACCCAGTCTGAGGGGAGGTGAGATAAAGTGGTTCAATCCACCTCAGGGCACGGTCACCGAAGGTGACCTGTCAACGAGCGTGCCGGCTGAGGAGCTGGGGCTGTCGAGAACCGTCCTCGCCATCGTGTTCGATCCCAATACGAGGGACGGCACGCCGGTTGACTCTTCCTTCAGAAGTATCACTCAACCGCTTTCCTCCTCGGGGCTTGATTTCAGCCAGAGGAAATTCCTCCGGATGTGGATACGGGCCGATCATGGAGAGATGTGGGTCGACATTGGAACGGTGAGTGAAGATGCACTCAGGTACAATGCATCGGGAGATGTAACGAGCCCGAACCAGCTGCTGGACTCCGAGGATGATCCGGCGACCCCCGACGGCAGGCTCGATGCGGGTGAGGACAACGGCCTCGATGGGGTAGCTGGGGTCGACGGGACAGGGACTCCGGGGGATGACGGCAATGACGATTTCGAGTTCGATGAGACGAAACCGGTCAGCACCAGGTTCGACAAGATCAACGGCACTGAAGATAACAACGAGTTCGACACCGAAGACCTGAACGGAAACTTCACGCTCGACACGACGGAAAAGTTCTTCAGGTTAAAGCTCGACCTCGCCGATGATCAGAGATTCGTGATTTCTCAGAATCCGGTTACAGGCTGGAAGCTTCTGGAAATCCCGCTCAATGATTCAACGGTGTTTGTACCATACTTCAATCCTGACATCAGGAGGATAAAGCACGCACGTCTCACCTTCACCAAATTCACACAGTCTGATACCGTGATGATCGCGTCAATGGAAATCGCCGGTAACAGGTGGCTAGAGATGGGTGTGCGAAGCGCTGACTCAACTGCGGTCCCGGTCGAGGCCGACGAGGAAGTCACAGTGAGTGTGCGAAACACCCGGGACAACGTGGACTATGAGTCTCCGCCGGGTGTGACGGCGGTGAGACTCGAGGATGTTCCGGCTGCGCTTCAGAGGGTCAAGGAGCAATCTCTCGCCCTGATTTATAATGATCTCGGCCCCGGACACATTGGTCTCGTCAACCAGCCTCTTCTTTCCCCTCAAAACTACATATCTTACAGGGAACTGAGCGTATGGGTCCACGCCGAGCAGGACAATCCCGAATTCATCTTCCGCGTCGGCATCGATTCGACTAACTTCTATGAATTCAAAAGACAGCTTCAGGCCGGATGGCAGGAGTTCAAAATCCCATTCAAGGACCTAACCGACGCGAAGCAGGAGATACTGAAGATCCTTGGCGAGGACACACCCGCTGACTCTATAGACCAGGTACATGCCAACGGTATCAGAGTGAAAGGCAGGCCTTCCCTGACCAATGTGAGGATGCTCATGCTTGGTGTGGGCAATCCTGCGAGCGCGACTGCCGATAAGAGCGGCGAGATCTGGATCGATGAACTGCGGCTCACCGATGTGAACAAGGAGAAAGGGCTAGCCCGTCGCATAACAATCGATTCGCAGATCGCGAATTTTGCAAAGATCAAAGTGGACCATGAGAACAGGGACGACCAGTTCAGGCAGCTAAACCAGAGAATCACCCAATTCGCCTTTAAGTCGAAGAGTGCAACGAATCTCTCGACGACGCTCTTTTTAGACAGCTTCACACCCCAGGCCCATGGTTACTCGATACCGGTTTCATATTCCCGAACTCGAAGTCTCGAGCTGCCGAGATACAAGACGGGATCGGATATCCTTCTGGATCCGGGAGCAGAGCAATTCGATGAACGTGTTGAAAGCGTTTCGGAAAAGTATTCTGTTCAGTTCTCGAAGAGGAGACCTTCTCAGAACATAGTCTCGAGGGCGACAATCGACAAGTTGAATTACGATGCGTCATTTTTGGAAAGAAATTCAGTGAACCCCACCTCCAGGTACTGGGAAAGATCCATCACGACCGGCCTGGCTTACAACAATTCCCTGGCGGGCGACTATGACCTTCCGATCTTTCCGAAGAAGGTATTCGGCATTTTCTCACATATCCCGTTGCCAGAGTCCTTCAAGAACACTTCCCTCATACAGGGCCTTTCCACAGCCCGGTTCCGGTATCTACCGACTCAGTTCTCCCTCGGCGGCAGGTTGAATAACCTGAACAACAAAAAGAGCACGCGTGATACGGTGACGCCGTACCGTCTCAACACGAGTACCGGTTCCATCGATGTGAGCCACAGACACATAAGATCACTCACCTCGAGGTACCATCTCGAGGTTGTGACCGATAGGACTCAGCCCAAGAGAGGCAAGTTTCTTGGCTTATTCGGTTTCAACAAGGGAACCGAGATCCAGCGAAGTCAGAACGTGGATCTCAACTACTCGCCGGAGGTTTTCACCTGGCTGTCACCCACATGGAGCTACAACACAAGTTACAGGGAGAACCACAGGCCTGAGGTTGCAAAAAGCCTGGGGGATACGCTCGATGTGAGGAAGTTTGACAATACT
>JBHIFB010000039.1:0-24890 GCA_046760905.1 Candidatus Glassiibacteriota bacterium
TATCGTCGAGAGGAACGATTCCCTTGTTGTCGTGTGGGAAGACCATCGACATGGCAATCCTGAAATACTTTCTACACTCAGTATAGATGGAGGAATGCACTGGTACAATCCCACGAGGCTGACCCTTACACCCGGTTGTTCAATCCATCCATCGATCACAGTATGGGAGGATCAACTAGTCCTTGCATGGCAGGAAAACAGCGATGGCAACTGGGAAATATACTATCAGGAAGTGCCCTTGAGCTCTCTTGTTTCCCCTAAATCAATGTCGATCGATATCGGGCGGTGACTTCCGTCTCAATGCCGCAAGAAGATGTCCGCGTTAGATACCCGATTCCTACAAGTACCCGACAGCTTTGAGCTCTTCAACGAGTTCATCGTCAAGTACCCTCCCTGACTCCTCCGGTGGAAGAAGCAGTGTCTTGAGCGTTTCTGATAGTTTATGATCCAGCCTCTGTGCAACTGCGCTTTCCCTGTCGAGGAGGTTTATGGATTCCTCTGGATCTTTGATGAGATCATAGAGCTCAGCTGCTTTTCCCTCAACCGTTACAAGCTTGTATTGTCCCTGATAAATCGCACGGAGATTCTTTCCCGCGTATGGGTAATCCAGCCTCCATAGCGGATGTTCTCTTCCGTTTTCCAGGATAAATGGCTCCATTCCATTGTCCGGTTCATATGAGTGAGCCGTCGTGGGAACCGGAATATCAAGCTCGTTCAAAATCAGCGAGAAGAGGTTCACCAACCCGAACCGCTCTTTCATCCGGGTTCCACCTGGTTTCCCTCCTGGGTATCGTATGATCAGCGGCACCCTCATAACCTCCTCGAAGATCCATCCGCTATGACCTGCAAGGTTATGCTCACCATATGAGTGCCCATGATCGGAGGTGATTACGAGCATTGTGTTCTCATATACTCCGAGTTCTTTCAGTTTGTCAAAGAGTCTACCCAGTTCGCTGTCCATGAACCTGATCTCGCCGTCGTATAGTGTGACCCAGTGTTTCTCCTCGGCTTCGCTTAGCTTTCGCTTACCCTGAGTGACGTCAAACTCCATGTCACCCTGGCTCAGAAAGAAGCCGCGTATCGGATTGAAAGCACCCTCGAAGGTCAAACGATATGGATAGGGAGGGTTCAACCTCAAATGCGCGTCGAAATAGTTGATGAAAAGGAAGAAAGGCGAATCAGAATTTTTCTCCAGCCACCTGAAGACGAAATCGTTGATCTGGTCAGCTCTCCTCTTTCCCACCGAGGAGAAGAGGTTCGGGATGAGCCTGTTCACAAGCTGTGAGAGAAAGGGCATGCTCCTAGGCAGGTGGTCCTCATAGTAATCGAATCCCTGGGAGAGGCCGTGCCAACGGGTGCAAAACGGCCCTCCGACGACAGCGCCGGTGTGATAGCCCCTCTTCTTTAGAATTTCAGCTAGGGTGAGGTGATCATCCTGGAGCTCTTTGCACCCCCAGCTCGCTGAGAGCTCGGACGGATAGCGCCCTGTGAATATGGTCTGGTGGCTGGGAAGCGTCCAGGCTGAATGCGTGGTTGCCTTGTCGTACACGATCGAGGTGGGCGCCAGCCTCGTGAGATTTGGAACTGTCTCCCGGGGGTAACCGTAAAGTTGAAGGTTCGATGAGCGAACCGTATCCATGGTGATTAGGATCACATTTGGCATGGTGGCGAGTGCGTTTGCCTGTGGTGGACTGATAAAATCCAGCGCTTCCCTCTTCCAAGAGGTGCGCGAATGCTGGAGTCCAACCAGGACCAGCATAAAAATAACGATGACCGCGGGTAACATGACCCGGAAAATACGCTTTCCAAGCCATCGATCGAGGGGGCCCAGAAGAAGCCGGAGCAGGCCCCATCGGATGAAGAAGAAAAATGCCGCTGAGATTGCCATGATACCGATAACCGTGAGTATGCCAAGAAGCTCGCCGATCCCTATATCCGGGGGGAGAAGTTTGCGGAAAGCGTGAGTTGTGAGAGCACCAAACATGAGGAGGGAGAAAATCCCGGCACATGTGCGAAGGAATATTTCAGAACCGTTAGTTGGATGCCTATGAGGCCCTTTGAGGACCATGAGAGTCGAACCCGCCGCTCCGAGAAAAGCACCGACAAGTAGATACACCCCGAAGCTCTCCAGCAAGAGCAGCCATTCGTCGAATACTCCGAACGAAAGGTTTCGAGCTGACATGAGCCACAGGGTTTCTACGATGGCCAGGCCCCCGCTGATGATGATTCCGGCGGATACAGCCGGCCCGAAGCTAGCTCGCATTCTGACTTCTCGTTCCTTGTTCAGGACAAACCCCCCAAGAGACAAACCTCGATTAACGATATGTAATTTTGGCGGTTTTCCTCATCATAAATTAATTATGGGCAGCTATGCGAACAATGACAAACCCGAATGTGAATGCATCATAGATCGACCGAAATGAAGAAGACACCTAATAACCTGATTTTGCAAAAATTATACCACGGTATATCTTAACAAATGGCTGTATGCGTTCTGATCCGTGTAGCCATCCCACGATTTCAGGTTCTGCCACCTGCTGCTTACCACGCTTAACGATCAAATTTAGGCGTCATTGTATAAGTGTCAAGCAATCAGGAGCCTTGTCGGTGAATAAAAAGGAGAGGCGGTGCGTGGAGGGATTCTTACAGCAACACGGATTTCCTTGACAACCCGTGATCATCTATAATATTGTAACACAATTAAAACATGGAAAGCTCCCGATTTAATCCCAAAGACGATTCAGATTCCAGGCCGGCAGTAATCGTGGGATCAAAAGCTTGTGCTGTGCCCAGAGGGCCATCACGAGCTCCCAAAACATGTACCAGGAAAAGCAGAAGCAGACATGAATTTTAAATGAAAGGACCGCTCCATGAAGAAGCCGGGTAGGAATAAATACCCAAACCTCTTCCAGCAGGCAAAGCTCGGCAGCCTGACAGTACCGAATCGAATCAAATACGCGGCCTGCTCGGTCTCTAATTTCAACAATCGCGATGGAACGATGACCGAGCGTGAATATGCCCGTATGCAGGTAGTGGCAGCTACCGGCGCCGGGATTATTACAAACCAGGGAGCTTACCCGGATGCCAGAGGTGAAGGGAAGGCTTATTACAGGCAACTGGCGATCTATGATGATAAATTCATTCCACAGTACAGGCGAATTGCAGATCTGATACACAAGCATGGCGCGATAGCCATTCAGCAGATACTGCATGCCGGCCGCTACGGAGGGATAGATCTGGATTACTGTATCCAGAGTTCCGATGTGAAGCAGACCCTGAAGCACTTCCGGCCGCCTCGGAAAATGACCAAGGAACAGATCAAAAAGTGCATCGAGGACCATGTACAGGCCACGCGGCGATCACTAGAGGCGGGCTTCGACGGAGTAGAGGTGACCAGCTTTATGGGCTATCTTCTATCGAACTTCCTTTCTAAATTCACAAACACTCGTACGGATGAATATGGTGGTTCACTTGTAAACAGGGGCCGATTCATGCGCGAGTTGATCCGGGCCATGAAAAAGGTGCTGGGCTCTAAGCCCATGATAATTCGTCTAAACGGCCTTGAACTCATGGATGAGTATGGCGGCAGTACGCACGAGGAGTGCCTGGAATACATGAAAATGGCCGAGGATTCTGGAGCGGATTGCATCAGTATCGTCATCGGCTGGCACGAGTCCAGAAAGGGCGCCCTCGGCAGGGACGTCGCCACGGACGAGTGGCTCTTTGTCTCCGAGCGTGCGAAGGAGAAAGTTAAAATCCCGGTGGCTTTCGGACCCCGTTTCGGTGACCCGGTCCTGGCAGAGAAGGCGCTCTCTGAGGGGAAGCTCGATTTCTGGGAAGTCTGCAGACCCATGCTTGCAGATCCTGAGCTGATCCACAAGGTAGAAGAAGATCGCCTGGAGGAGATAAAACCATGCACGGGCGGTCTCGTCTGCCTGGCACGCATGTTCAGAAACCTGCCATATATCTGTACGGTCAATCCGCGCCTGGGTCACGAAGCCGAGCCATCCTACGATCCTGCTCCTGCCGCGAATAAAAAACGGGTCTTTGTGATCGGAGGCGGACCCGCCGGACTCGAGTGTGCGGTGACCGCCGCAAGACGCGGTCACGATGTCACCATTTATGAAAAAGAGAGCCGTCTCGGGGGACAGCTGATATATGCTTCCAGGGAGCCCTCCGGGGGCAACAAATTCCTGGATCTCATCAAATACTATGAGATTCAAATCGAGAAGCTGGGGATAACTGTCGAATTGAATACGGAGATGACCGCCAGGTCCGCTAGTTCATTAGAACCCGACGTGGCGGTGATCGCTACCGGCGCCAAGCTGGCACCAAATCCCTTTCCCACACTCCCCGATGCAAAATTCGTGAGTGCCTACGATGTTATCGGAGACAGGGTCGAGCTTGGTAAACGGGTACTCGTGGTCATGGGGGAGAGGCTTGGACTCGTAGCAGCCGAATACGCAGCCTCTAAAGGGTGCGAAGTCACCCTGATAGAAGAGGGAAGGAGTGTCGGAAGCGATGTCGCGCCGACCTTCCGGTGGCGTCACACGGCATGGCTGAGGGAATATAATATCCGGCTCTTCTCCGGTGCGGAGATAGTAAAGATAGAAAGTCGTGCCGTTAATTTACTCGATAAAAACGGTGTCGAGAAAAACCTCGAGGCAGACACGCTGATCCTGGGCGGTCCGCGAAAGTCCAGGAACATCCTTGCTGCGGAGATGGAATACGCCGTAGATGAGCTCTATGTGGTCGGTGATGCGGTCCTGCCGCGCTCGCTCTCCAATGCGATCCACGAAGGCTACCGGATAGGGGTCAGAATCTGATCCCCTCGATTGCTTTCCGATTTGACATTTTTTCTGGAATATAGTATAAGGGGGACGAATAAGGCAGTATTGTTTGATAATTTGCAACCTAACCTGTTCAGGTAGTGTTCTTTGTCGCCCGGCTTTCGGGAATCCTTGAAACCCGATCACCCATGAACATGGCGGACCTTCAACCGTGAGGAAGGAGAAATGGGACGACACTTCTTCTCATTCACCTTGGCGTCTCTCGGAATCATCATCTTCACGTATTGGACGGCCCTGTGCCAGATGGGAGAGAATCCGCACCCAGAAAAGTATACAGGAACCCTTCATGCAGACGGCTGGTATGCCTTACCCTGGAATTCCAGGATCACCTTCGAGAGGACATTCGGCGGATCTGGTGTTGATTGGGCACACTCCGTCTCCCAGACCACAGACGACGGCGATTCTCACTCTCGGACCGAGCCGGGGAGTCATTAAAAGACCCATTCTTCCGATCTCGCCGATGCCGGCGTCTCTTGCGACCAGGGGGCAGACGACACGGTAGTTGCCGTCGATGTGCGTCCGGGCCGGGTAGCCGAGGTTTCTGATGTGCAGGTATTCTGCCGACTTGGATTTCTGGTCCATACGAAAGATAAATTTAGAAACCTATTTTCATGCATTACATGCATGCTTGGAAGAAGTATACGACGTAACGGACGCGGAGATCAAATTTGATACGCTTTTATTTGAGATACGCTCTCACAACTATCCAAAGCGGCTCAAGATTGAGATTCGAAGAATGGTGAAAGAATGCGACTTTCAGGAAAGAATCGCCTTTCATCGCTGAAAAATGTAATCGCTCAAATCAGAGACAAAGATTACAAGTCACGCTTGGATCAACGCTTGAGCCAGAGGCACGGAGGTACTATATGAAAAACAACTTCTCTTTTTTTCTACATCACTCGCCAGCAACAGAAATCGCCATAACCATCCTTGCAGTCTCTCGTAACAAGGTCATTACCGTTGCACGCAGAGGGTGATCGTCGGGGCTGCGTATCCTGTTACAATCGTCACACCCGGTAGAGCTGGATCTCCCCTTCCGCGGACAGTCCAGCTCTTCCAGAACTACCCCAACCCCTTTAATCCCCTGACGACGGTCGAATTCACCGTGACGCAAACGGCTGCCACTTCCCTCACGGATGGGGCGGATGATCCCTGATCGGTATCGGTACGGCTCGAAATCTACGATCCCCGTGGCAGGAAGGTGCAGCTCCTGATGGATGAAGAGGTGCTCCCGGGACGTTACAGGGTCGTGTGGAATGGGAGTGATCACGAAGGAGTACCGGTTGCAAGCTGGATCTATTTCTACAGTCTCAGGATCGTAGAACAACGCCTCCTCCGAAAAATGAACCTCCTGCGGTGATGTTTTCCCCGGTATGATCTCCTCCTTCCGGTCTGGAGACAATTCCCTGTGTCTAAAATTCCTATGCCTGTTCCGTGCGTCACGAAATGTGGAATCGGGTGGCTGGTTCACCGGTCCGGATCACCGGTTAGCCAGAAGTTGAAAACGAGGGGCACGGGCGGCCCATAACTACAATCACCATTCTCAGGGGCCATGAGAAGCTCTGCGTCCCACTCTTCACTCGAGGTGTCGAATCTTACCAGGTACATGGTCCCGTCATCGGTGAAACTCGGGATGAAAGTCATGAAACCCAGTGGCGGTATATTCCCCCAGATGCCCCGGGAGATAGTCTGCGACCTTGTCCGGATAAGGATCCCTGGTGAGAAGATCAAATGTCGAGGCCACCGAATGAATGAAGTAGAGAGCCGACCCATCGGGAATCACATAGGGAGAATCGACGTACCCGGCAGGAAAGGACTTTCTGACTGATACGCTTCCTTTGTCGAATCCTGTAGCGAAGGATACGGTAATGAGGGTAAGGAATATGGCACCTGCTGATTTCATCGTCTCATGCACAACGATTATATCCGATCTTGCAATGGCTGTCAAACAGAGGCGCTTTCCCGGCAATTTCAGAGGATTGGACGGAATTTGAAAAGGAGGATCCCATGATCGTTGTCATGATCCGGGACCGATTGTTTTTGGCCTGGAAAGGAACCGGCGAACCGATCTCCCGGTCAACGGGTCACGGATTTTTCCTTCAGGGCGGCGAGGATCTTCTCGGGTGTGATCGGAAGGTCGCGGATCCGCACGCCGACCGCGTCATAGATGGCATTGGCGATGGCAGGAGCTGTCGGTACCATGCCGGGCTCACCAACCCCCTTGGCGCCGAAAGGCCCAGCCGGATCATCGGTCTCCACAAAGTCGATCTCTACGGGAAAGTCCATTTCGCGGATCGTGGGGATCTTGTAGTCGGTGAAGTTCGGGTTTATTATCCGCCCCTTCTCGGTTCGCAATTCCTCGTAGAGTGCGTATCCGAGCCCCTGGGCGAGTGCACCGTAGATCTGGCCGGAAAGGGTCTGCCGGTTTAGAATCCTGCCCACATCGTGGATCGCGACCATGCGCAGGATCCGCACTTCACCGGTCTCCTCGTCCACCTCGACTTCCGCACCCTGGACTCCGTATGCGTAGGCGGCAGACAGGTTTCCCTTCCCGATCTTCCAATCCGGTAGTTCGCTGTTTGGCTCATAGAAAGCCTCTGCCGTTAGCATCTCGCCCTCCTTGCCTCGGAAATGCATCGCCCGCAACATGCGGCCGAGCTCGACCCTGAGCCACGGTTCGGAAGGGGCACCGCGCAGACAGACGAAGCCGTCACGCATCTCAAACCTATGGGCCTTCGAAGCCCCGGCCACGTCAAACTCGGGTGGCCGGTAATCGGGGTGGGCACGGCGATAGCGTTCGAGGTTTCTCTCCACTTCACGGGGGAAGATCGTCTGTGCCCTTTCGAAGATCTTCTTCTTTATCTTATCCGCGGCCAAAAGCGCCGCGTTGCAGGCTATGAAAGCACCTCGACTGGCATGGGTTCCAACGTCCCAGGGACATGTGCCGGTATCCGTCTGGTTGATTTTTACTCTCTCGGGCGGTATGCTGAACGCCTCGGCCACTGTCAGGCAGATTGCAGCGTGTAGCCCCTGTCCCATTTCAACACCGCCATAGGAGACATTGACGTTGCCGAAATCATCCAGCTTTAGAATGACCCCGCCGCCGTCTGAGCGGTAGATCCGGCCCGAGCCTCCGACATGCATGAGCGACGCCATGCCGACGCCTCGCCGCGGGCGCCGTTTCGGACCCCGCTTGCTTTTCCAGTCGAGTCGTTTTGCAGTCTCCTCGAGGCACTCCCTGAGGCCGCAGGTGCCCACCTTGAGTCCCATGGGAGTGGTCTCTCCCGGCAGGTTGCGATTGATCATCCGGAACTCGAAAGGATCGATGCCGGCCGCCTCGGCCAGCTCGTCCATGTTACTCTCTATCGGCCATGTCGCTTCAGGGTTGCCGTAACCGCGCATCGCCTGGCAAAAAGTGTTGTTGGTATATACGAGACGGGCGTTGAAGTAGACGCTGGGCACGCGATAGAGCGATGTGGCCGGCATGAGCATGACTGACGGGTAGGTTACTCCCCAGGAGGTGTAGGCGCCATTATCCTGTAATACCTCAAGTCGGCGGAACGTCAGACGGCCATCGGCGTCGCAGCCCTGCGCCACGCTGATTCGTGCGGACTGCCGCGGCGAGAGGTTGGCGAACTCCTCCTCGCGACTGTAAACTATCTTAACGGGCCGGTTGGTCTCGTGTGCGAGCAGAATAGCGATGTACTCGTATGCATGGGTATCCAGCCCCGTGCCGAATCCACCGCCGAGGCATGGCACTATAACGCGGCTGTTTCGCCCTTTGAGCCCGATGGCCTCGAGGGCTCTGTTAAAGTCGCGCTGCGCCAGAAACGGGATCTGAGTCTTGGCCCAGATTGTCAAGTTATGGTTCAGATCGAACTCGGCTATGCAGCCGGCTGTGCCCATGCAGCTTTGCTGGACAAGCTGAGTGGAGAAATCTCCATCCACGATATGTTTTGAGGATCGCTCGGCTGAGGCCAGGTCGCCGGATTCGTGATGAAAGGAGAGATCGATCAGGTTGCTTGTCCTCGTCTTACCTTCTGCATCTCGTTCGTGTACGAGCGGCGCATCCTCCTCGAGCGCCTCGACGGGATCGAATACGGCTTGCAGCGGTTCGTACTCCACCTCGATAAGTTCCACCGCATGCGCGGCTATGTCCGGGTCTATTGCGGCCACGGCGGCCACTTCATCGCGAAACTGGCGCACCTTATCACGTTTGAGCGCAAAGTTATCCCGCAAAAAGCCGATTCGTACTTCGGGAGTGTCGAAGCCTGTTATGACGGCCCGTACTCCCGGCAGGCGCCTTGCGCGCGATGTATCGATTTTCAGGATCCTTGCATGGGCGTGCTCGCTGAACTTGATCTTGCCGTAAAGCATCCCCGGTCGAGTCAGGTCTTGGATGTACTGGGCCCTCCCTGCCGCTTTGTCGGGCGCATCCGGCCTGCTGTGTGTTCTACCGATGTATTTATACTCAGCCATTGTGTTTTCCCTTTTCTTCATCCTGTCGCATAGCGGCGGCTGCCCTGACCGATTCCACTATCTGCACGTAACCTGTACACCGGCAGAGATTCCCTGCGAGCGCCTCTCGGATCTCGGCATCGCTAGGCGAGGGATTGGCATCGAGCAGCGCTGTTGCCGCCATTATCATACCCGGGCTGCAAAAGCCGCACTGGATACCGCCGTTGTCCACAAAAGCCTGCTGAACGCTGGAGAGTCGCCCGCCGGGTCCCAGGAGCCCCTCGATGGTCGTTATCTGTTTCCCCTCGGCCTCTATGGCCGGGTAAAGACATGCATTGATCGCCTTTCCGTCCACGAGCACGGTGCATGCGCCGCATTCGCCGTTCCCGCAACCCTCCTTGGTTCCTGTCAATCCGAGTGGACCCCGAAGCACATCCAGCAGGCGTTCGCCTGGTTCAATGCTACATTCGGTGAGTGTGCCGTTGACAGACAGTGTGAGTTCAACTTTCATCGTTTCTCCCATCGAGTACCTTTTCCGCTGCCCTCCTGAACAGCACTCCCGTCATGTGGCGACGGTACTCGGCGCTTGTGCGTACATCAGTTATTGGCGATACCTCCTGCTTTGCCAGTTCGCTCGCCCGCATGAGCAGGTTAGAATCGATGCGTTGATCTTCGAGTTGATCCTCCACCCCTCGCAGTCTGAGCGGCCTGGGAGCGACTGCACCGGCTGCGACACGAGCCCGGGTGCAACGAGCCCCATTCATCTCAAGCAGAACGGCCACGCTCACAAGCGCAAGATCCATCTGAACACGTCTCTTCTTCATGTAAGAGGCCCTCGCTTGAGGCGGAAGCTCATCGATCACAATCGAAGTGAGCACCTCGTCAGGTGAAAGGTGCGTTTTCCCCTCCCCCAGGAAAAACTCGTTCAGCGACATCTCCCGCCGGCCGCCGGGACCAGCTATGCGTACTCTGGCATCCAGCACGAGTAATACCTGGGCCATGTCGGCGCATGGTGATGCATTGCATAGATTTCCCCCGACCGTGGCCTGGTTGCGAATCTGCATGCTGGCAAACGGTCTGGCCGCATCGAGAAGCACCGGATAGGCCTCGCCGAGGGTCGGGTGTTCGAGGATCTCGCTTATCGTGGTCATGGATCCAATCTCGGTACTTTTGCCCAGATTGATTCCCTTGAGTTCCTCGATGTTGCGGAGCGAGATCAGGACCGTCGGACGCTCAACGCCGGCCCTGATCCGAACCAGCAGGTCCGTACCGCCGGCGATGAAGCGCGCATCCGGCTTCTTGGTCCTAAGCCGCAATGCTTCCTCCAGGGTAGACGGCCTGTAATATTCGGTCAACTTCATGCCACAACCCCCCGATCTCGTACTCCCCTGATTTCAGTCGCGCTCATACCTATCTCAGACAGCACCGCGTCGGTATGCTCACCGTAGGCAGGGGCAAAGGGCAGGCGAGGACCCCGCTTTTCCAGAAACGGCGTGGATGCGGCTGGTGGCGGCAGGCGTATGCGTCTCCCGTCGGGGGCAATGGTTTCAAGCAGGTTGGGTTTGACGAAATGCAGATCCATGACTTCCTCGATTGGAGTGATCGGAGCATTCGGCACCGCCGCTCGCTTGAGCTTTTCAGCCAACTCGGCGGTGCTATGCTTTTCGGTGATCGAAGCGATCGCCTTATGCAGTTCTTCTTTCCCTGCCCTACGCCCCTCGTTGGTGGCAAACCGCTCCTGATTCAGGGATGCAAAGGCCGGCTCCTCGACGAACCGGCTCCACTGCACGTCGCTTCCTATGGCGATGTAGATGAATCCGTCACTCGTAGGATACGCATTGACCGGAATGAACTGCCGATGCTCGTTACCCGCCCGCCTGAGCTCGGAGGGCGGACTTCCCATATCGAGCATGGGAAGAAAAGTTTGCAGCCAGGACACCGCCGCCTTAGCCATGGAGATGTCGATCTGACGACCCCGACCGGTTTCAGAAAGCTCTATCATGGCGAGCAGAATCTGGGTGAAAGCTTCATCACCCGCCTTCAGGTCGATCAACGGTGGTCCGCATTGGAGTGGAGGCCCATCGGGGTGACCGGTTAGGTCCATGATCCCGCAGAGAGCCTGGAGCATAGGATCATATCCCGGCACATCGGGAAACGAGAGGCCCAGGGCCGATATACAGCACCATATCAGCTCCGGGCGCCAGTCGCTGAGCGTCTCGTAGTCGATGCCGAGAGAGCTGTGCCGGCAGGGTAGGATGTTGGTGCAGAATATATCGACGGGGAGTTCTCGTATCATACGCCTCAGCAAGGTCTGTCCCTCAGGCATCTTCAGGTTGACTGCTATCGCCTGTTTTCCCACGTTCGGAGCCACGAAATAGCTGTGGCGATCCTCGCCCGCAACCGGGCGCCCAATGTAGCGATTCGGATCCCCACTCGCACGCTGATCGGCCCTCGGTGTCCCTTCGAGCCGGATGACTCGCCACCCGAGCTGCACCATTCGTTGGGTGGCATAAGACATTGAGAGAGCCTGCTCGACACTGATGACCGTTCGTGGTTTTCTGATATTCATTCCGTGTTCATCCGGTCAGCTCCCTGAACAATCAAATAAAATTGAGGAGCCTCCCCCGTTTCCAGAATCAATGGAGCGTTCATTAAAGTATACACACCTAGAATCGGACCGGCTCATCATAGGTCCCAAATACCTCCTTGAAGACACCGCATATCTCACCCACGGTCGCATAGCACTCAACGGCGTCCATAACTGCAGGCATGACGTTGGTCCCGGCACGAGCGTCCTCTTCGAGCTTTTTAAGCGCTTTTCTCAGGGCCCGACCGTCCCGCTCCCGGCGGATGCGCTTGAGTCGTTCGATCTGCCGGGCGGCCTCCTCTTCGCGGTAAGGATGAAATTCCACAGGTTGCTCTTCCTCCTCCTCTTCCACAAAACAGTTGACGCCGACTTTCTTGATCTCACCGCTTCTAAGGAGCCTTTGTCGCTCGTAGGCCTGACGGTTCACCTCGGCCTGGATCCTGCCTTCCGCGATAGCCCGTACGATACCTCCCCCGGCAGCGACTCCATCCATGATACTTACGATGAGCTTCTCCATACGGTTCGTCATTGTCTCGATGAAGTAGGAGCCTGCCAGCGGGTCGACGGTATCGCACAGGCCGGTCTCGTGCATCAGAATCTGCATTGTGCGAAGTGATATCCTCGCGGCGTGTTCGCTGGGTATGGTATAAGCTTCGTCATAGGAGCAGAGCGCCATGGTCTGGGTGCCGGAGAGCGCACTGGCCAGGGCGTAGTAAGCTCCACGTATGATGTTGTTCTCGGGCTGCTGGATCGTCAGACCGCTGCCTCCCCCGCCTGCGATCATGCGCAGCTTCATCGACTTCGGGTTCTTTGCGCCGTACTCCTCTTTAAGGATCCGGGCCCAGAGGCGTCGGCCGGCGCGGAACTTCGCCACCTGCTCCCATAGGTTGCCATGTATGTTGAAGTTGAAGGAGAGCCCTCGGGCGAATTCATCGATTTCCAAGCCCCTCTCGAGTACGTGATCGATATATGCTCTCGCGATCAAAAGACCATATGCCATCTCCTGTGCGGGACTAGCCCCCGACTCACGGATGTGATACCCGCAAACGCTCACCGGGCTGTAATGGGGGACTTTGTGGGCGCAGAATTCGATCGTGTCACAGGTGAGCCGCATCGACGGCTCGACAGGGAAGATCCATGTCCCCCGGCCGATGAATTCCTTGAGGATGTCGTTCTGGGCTGTGCCCCGGAGTCCTGCGAGATCGAAGCCCCGCTTGCGGGCCATGGCAAAGTACATGGCCATGATCGCCGTGGCCGCGCCGTTGATGGTCAGTGAGACCGTGATCCTGTTCAGATCGATATCGGCAAAAGCCTCTTCCATATCGGCCAGCGTGTCGACGGCCATCCCCACCCGGCCCACTTCTCCCTCGGCAATGGGATCGTCCGAGTCGTAGCCACACTGCGTGGGTAGGTCGAAGGCCACATTCAGACCGGTCTGGCCATGTTCTATCAGGTAGAGGAACCGCTCGTGAGTCTCGGCGGCCGTGCCGAATCCGGAGTACTGACGCATTGTCCAGGGACGCTTGCGGTACATATAGGAATGGATACCACGGGTATAGGGATACTCGCCGGGCCGGCCGATTCTATCACTGCCGCCGCTGGCCTCGAGATCGGCCGGTGTAAAGACTGGGTCTATCTCGAGCCCGGATTCCCAGAAAACCGGCTCCACATCGCTTGTTTTCTTATACTTCATGACTTTACTCGCTGTTCTATAAACTCCACGATTTCCTCGAAGGGCGTACCGGTTGGGAAGATGCCATCCACACCCAGCTCTCGCAACGCCCCATGGTCCCGGCGTGGAATGTTTCCACCAAGAATCCAGATGGTGTCCTCCAGGCCATGGGCCTTCAACCCCTCTCTCACCTTTCGACAAAGCGGCAGGTGAGCGCCCGAGAGAATCGACAGTCCCAGGACATCAACTCCCTCCTCGAGCGCGGCCTGTACGATCGCCTCGGGAGACTGACGGAGGCCGGTGTATATCACCTCCATCCCTGCATCCATCAGCGCACGGCATATGAGTTTCGCCCCTACATCATGACCGTCCAGGCCCGGTTTGGCTATCAGTACTCGAATCGGTGCCTTGTCCTTCTTTCTCAATAGAGCCCTCTTGCAATGTTTATCCTGAGTATCTCTGAGGTCCCTCCACCGATCAGTGTGAAACGAACATCCCTCAGATACCGCTGGATCGGGTAGTCGTTTGAGTAGCCGTAGCTGGCAAGGATGCGGGCAGCCCGTTCACAGATGTCAAGTGCTGCCTCTGAGGCGAAGAGCTTTGCCATGGCTGCCTCGTTCAGGTTGTCCATGCCCTGATCAACGCGCCATGCTGACCACCATGTCAGTTGCCTGGCGGCTTCCAGCTGCACAACCATCTCCGCAAGATGTGTCTGAATAGCCTGGAATTTCCTGATGGGTCGCCCGAACTGCATCCGCTGGTCTGCGTAGTCACGGGCATCCTCGAAGGCGGCGCGGGCGACGCCCAGTGCGAGTGCTGCTGTCATAAGGCGGATCTCTGCCAGGATCTCGCGCAAGTAGCCCATTCCCTGGCCCGGCTCACCGAGTATTGTCAGGGCAGGGGTATCATCAAAAGCAACTTCCGAAGTGAGGGAAGCGCGAACGCCCAGCTTGTCGATGTCACGTCCAATAACCAGACCATCGGCCCCCCGCTCAAGGAGGAAGAAACTCAACTCATTCTCGCCGGTGCGGGCAAGGACAGTGAAGAAATCGGCCACGGGCGCCGAAGTTACCCATGTCTTGCTGCCGCTCAGAAACCAGCGCTTCTCACGCCGCTTCGCTCGAGTTGTGATGCTTGATAGATCGCTGCCGGCGTTGGGTTCGGTCATGCAGATGACGCCGATCAGCTCTCCCCGCAGCGCAGGCACCAGGAGCTTCTTGCGGAGCTTTGCGTCGGCAAAACGATGCAAGAACCAGGTTCCCATGAGTGATTGCATGCTGCATGCTGCCGCAACTGCCAGGCTGCCCCAGGCAAGCTCCTCCACCGCAAGGAGGTAGGATATCACATCGAATCCGCTTCCTTCCGGCTCAGGGTAGCGCATGCCGAAAAATCCGAGTTCCGCCGCCCTGGCAAATAGCTCCCTGGGAAACCGCGGCTCCCTGTCTAGTGATTCGGCCACAGGCCGGATCTCACTCTCAGCGAACCTGTGAAACGTGTCGCGCACAGCTCGATGTTTGTCGCTCAAAGAAAAGTCCATGTCATGACCCCCTGGCCATTTGCTCGCGCAGCTTGCGGGTCTCATCCTCTTTAAGCTTCATCGTCTCAGGATCGATCACCACGCCGTACTGCTTTTCAGCGGCTTCCAGTGATATCAGGCCGTCTCTGACTTCCTCGAGGACCCGCCTTGCCGGTCGCTCGATTGGCGGGCCGAACCCGCCGCCCCCTCCGGCCTCCTGTATATATAACGTTCCCTGCGGCACACCATTGACCAGATCCTTGCTCGTCGCCCTGTAGACTGTTCCGTCGGGCCGATGGAGTTCGATCTTGTTGAGCGTTCCAGGCCCACCGCCGAAGAGCCCGAAGGCCGGTTCGACGTCGCCGTCGCCGAAAACGACGATCTGCGTATTCTCGCCTCCCACGCGATAGCGGGTTTCGACTCCCAATCCCCCGCGAAAACGACCTGGGCCGGCAGAGTCTGTTAAAAACTCGTGTTTTTCCAGCAGATGAGGCGTCTGTTGTTCGAACATCTCGTAATCCTGGTCGAGCACCCCGCCCGAGGCATCTATCATGCCTATGTGATCGTACCCATCACAGTCGTTCGTGGCTCCTGAGCCACCCTTTAGGCCCATGAATAGGATATCGACATAAGGAGAATCATGTCGCGTGTCCCGTCCCGTGGAGAGGGAGCAAAGGAGATTGTTCCAGCCGGCAGTCACCCTCTCTGGTATTACGGGGGCTAGGGCACGGATGATGGCATCCGCGTTAGGCGGACAAAGGTGGTTGCCGAAGGTCGTCGCCGCCGGGTAAGCCGCGTTCAGAATCGTTCCTTCGGGGATTATTATCTCGATCGGGTCAATCATTCCTTGATTGTGAGGTATCTCCGAGTTGACCAACTGTAAGAATGTGAGGATCGTGGCCGAAGCGCTGGAAGTGTAGGTACCGTTGACAAAGCCGTTCGTCTGAGGGTCGGTTTCGGAATAGTCGAACACGATGCGTTCATCCTCCACCTTTATCTTCACCCGGATCGTGTATCTGGAACCGGGAGTACGCCCATCGAAGTACACGGTGCTCTCACCCCTGTAAGTTCCATTGGGGATGTTTCGGATCTCCGCCTGCATCATGCGCCGGGTGGAATCGAATAGGGCCTCCTTGTGGGCCTCGAAGCGTTCGAGTCCGTATTTCTCGACCAGGGCCTGCAGGCGGCGTTCGCCAACCGTGCAGCTGCCGATCTCGGCACGCATGTCCTCCTCGACTATGGGAAGACGGATGTTGGCGAATATCAGGTCCCATACATCGCGCCGCAGCTTACCGCGCTCGTAGACCTTGACCGCCGGTATGCGCAGCGCCTCCTGCCATACTTCTGTGGCATTTGGGTTGTAGCCGCCTCGCACGGCCCCACCGATGTCGGCCTGGTGCCCTTTGCAAGCGGCCCAGCCAACCAGCTCGTCCTGCACGAAGATGGGCTTAAAAGCGGCCACGTCGTTGTTCTGGTTGCCCAGCGTGAACACGTCGTTGTGGAAAAAGACGTCTCCCGGATAGACCTGACCCTCGAACCGCTTTGCTATGTGCCGGCAGACAGGGCTCAACGAGAAGCTCAGTATGGGCAGGTTCTCTGTTTGCTCGAGCATGCGCCCCTCGGCGTCGTATAAGCCGGTTACGAAATCGCAGGCTTCGCAGAGTATGGGCGAGCGGGTGGTCTTCTGCATGGCAAGGCTCATCTCGTCCGTGATAGCCTTGAGCGCCCTGCTGATTATGGATACCAGCACCTTGTCGATCTTCAACTGGCTTTTCACGCCCTCTCTCCTCCCGACCTTTCGGACCGCACCACCACTGTGCTTCCAAGGCCGTCGATCCGTGCGGTATAGCTTGAGGTTATGAATATTGTAGTGTTTACCCGTTCAATCAGCGCGGGCCCCTCGATCAGATTCCCCGACTGCAAGCGGTGACCGTCATAAACCGGTATCTCTGCGAAATCCTCCTGCTCGGGCACGAATGCTCGACGGCGTCCGCGAAGGGCCCCGCCCGGGTCAGATCCGCCCCGGGCCAGTGTTTCCAGCTCCGGCTTTTCCGTGCGTCCCAATGAGCGGACTCTCACGTTTATCAGTTCAAGCCCCGTTCCCTCTTCAAGCAGGTCGTAGCCCTAGAGACGGTTGTGCTCGGCATGGAAGGCATTACAGAAGGATTCCACCTTGCCGGCCTCGATGTCCCGACGGGATACCGGCACCGTGACCTCGTGATACTGCTTGAGGTAACGGAGGTCGAGAAAAACGAGGTGGTCCCGCTCATTTCGGGACACTCCTTCACGGGCGAGCTGCTCTTCTCCCCGGGCGATCATATCCCGCACGAGCTGGTTCAGCCGTTTTGTATCGAGTGATGAGAAAGGAGTCACGTAAGAGTGCACATAATCGTGCTGCAGGTCGCTCATCAACATGCCAACCGCACACAGGACCGAGGCGGAAGCGGGGATCACGACCTTCGGGATGTCGAGTTCATCCGCAATCATGCATGCATGTATCGGTCCTGCCCCTCCTGCCACAACCATGGGAAACTCCCGCGGGTCCAGCCCCCTCTTTATGGTTATCTCACGCACTCCGTGAGCCATGTTGGTATTGATGACTCGGTACATTCCCGCCGCCGCCTGGTCGACATCGACACCGAGAGGATGTGCGATGTACTCATCTACGGCCCTGAGTGCAAGCTTGGGATTCAGCTTGAGCTTTCCACCGGCGAAGGAAGCGGGATCGAGGTATCCAAGCAGCAGGTCTGCGTCCGTGCATGTCGGCAGCTTTCCTCCCAGACCGTAGCAGGCCGGCCCCGGTTCGGCTCCGGCTGAATGAGGCCCCATCCTCAAGAGACCGCCGGCGTCAATCCAGCCGATACTGCCGCCTCCGGCCCCAATCGTAACGATGTCAAGCATAGGCATTGCGATGCGGAGACGGTCGATTTCTCCTTCGGTCTTGAGCGCCACCGAACCCTCTCTGACCAGGGATGCGTCGAAACTCGTGCCGCCCATGTCAACGACCAGACAGCTTCGCTCCCCCAATGGCTCTGTGAAACTCAGAGCCGCACGCGGTCCGGCTGCAGGGCCTGAAAGCAGTGTAGCCGCCGGGCGCTCCAGTATCAACTCCGGCAGCCCCACACCACCACCAGACTGCATGATCAGAAGGGCTCCCCCGAAGCCTATCTCGGTCAGTCTGTCTTCGAGATGACGCATATAGGCACTCAGCACCGGTCCTACGTATGCGTTGAGCACCGTAGTCGAAACCCGGTTGTAGAAACGAATCGCCGGGAGGACCTCGCTTGAGACGCTGAGATAGGCGTCGGGAAGTTCCGAACGTACGATCTCGGCCGCGGCCCTTTCGTGGGCGGTGTTCGCGAAGGAGTTCATGAAGCAGATGGAAACCGCCTTGACCCCCTCATCACGCATCAGCCGGCATGCTCGCCTCACATCGTCTTCATCGAGAGGCTCTATCTCCTCTCCGCTGTAATCGATTCGTCCGCGTACAGGTTGCCTGAGATAACGAGGAACCAGGGGAGCAACGTTCTGGTAGCGGTTGTTGTACTGTTCTTCGCGGATTCCCCGCCGCATCTCCAGCGCATCGCGCACACCGTTTGTGGTGATGAGCCCAACCCTGGCTCCGCCACGCGTCAGAACGGCGTTGGTGGTGACCGTGGTTCCGTGAACGATTGTGTCGATGCGAGGGGCAAGCTGTCCTATATCCATTCCGTTGCTTTCGGCTATTTTCTCGAGACCGTCGATCACACCGATCGAAGAGTCATGGGGTGTGGAGAGCACCTTGAAGGTCCCGACCTTCCCGGTGGAGGACCAGAGGAACAGATCTGTGAAAGTCCCCCCGACATCAATACCCACTTTGAATCGCTCCTCCATTCTCAGGTCTTCCCTGTTCTAGGCACTCTTAAATCCCCGGGTCCGGGTGCACGGTCCAGGACGCTGGAGCGGCCGGCTGTGAAGGCTTTTCTGTTGACCTCCAGGTAGCGAGGGCTTAAGCGACGCGCCACGGCCTGCCAGAGAGTCGAATCGTCTAAAGGAAGCCACCCCAGCCCCACGAGTGTCCCCAGCATGAAGATGTTGAGAGCCCGCTTCTCGCCGATCTTTTTCAAAGCACCGGGTCCATCGACCGGTATGACCTCCTTCGCCACCGCACGGATATCGGCGACGATCCTGTCTGTGGGTGGGTAAGGTTTTCTCTCCCGCACAAGATTCGGCAGCACGAACCTCCCTCTATTCATGAGTACTCTCGTTCCGGGACCCATACGGTGGAGAGCCCGAAGCGTTTCGAGCGGTTCGAAGCCGACTACAATATCGGCAAGTGACAGGTAGGGGCTCCTGACTGGCCCGAACAGGACCGAGCACTCTACGCTACCTCCACGCTGAGACATGCCGTGCAGTTGGCCCACCACAACCCTCTGTCCGGCGGCGTGGGCTGCATCTCCCAGGATCTGTGCGGCGGTTAACAAGCCCTGTCCCCCCACCCCGACCAGTAGCATCGAAAGACGTTTATCAGTCATTATCCACAATCCGGATCGCCCCGCTGGGGCAGAATATGGCGCAAACCCCGCATCCCGTGCAAAGGAGGGGATCTATGATGACCCGGCCTTCTTCATCCTCCGAAATCGCTGGGCATCCGAAGAGTTCAATACAGGCCCTGCAATTTCCGCATCGACCGCACATCATACATCGTGCCGCTTCTTCACGCGCCTGTGCTTCGCTTATTGTTTTAACGACCTCCTCAAAGCCCCTTGTCCTTGCCTCCGGCGGTAGATGGCCCGGGACTATCCGTTGTGCCCGGCACCAGCTCGGGACCGAAAGAGGTGTGGATAGTTCTCCCGAAGCAGATGCACGACGGGGAGGCGGTCTAAGGTCGGCCAGCGACCGGCCCCGCAGGGCAACGTCGATACCCCAAGCGGCACGGAGCCCGGCGGCCATCGCGTTTGTTACCGTCTGTTCGCCTTTCACGAGATCGCCCCCTGCGAAAATCCTGGGATGAGAGGTGCGCCCGGTCTCCGGGTCAACCCTAATGTAACCGTCTGGGGTCTTCTCGAGAACGATACTTTCCGCTGATAAATCACGGAGGTCGGCTTTCTGGCCGATGGCCAGTATGACCTGATCTGCTTCGAGCTCGATCGTGGTACCTTCATTTTCATCTACGGGAACGAAGCTCACGCCTTTTTCCCGAATGCGGTCCGGCCTCAATCCCGTATGCAGTATGATTCCCTCCGCCTGAGCGGCCAGGATCTCTCCCCGGATGGCCGGCATCTCATCGAAGTGTTCAAGGCAGGCCACACTTACCCTTTCAGCGCCCAGCCTGCGAACGGTCCGCGATGCGTCGATTGCGGCGTTTCCCCCGCCCACAACGACCACCCTGCGTCCCGTATCGACATCAATACCATGGGCTACTTGTGCCAGATAGTCCATGGCAGTAACAACTGTTGGTAGGATCGCCCCGTCTGTCCCCGGCAGATCCAGAGACAGTGCACAGCCCGCACCAATGGCGAGGTAGATGGCATCGAACTCACCTTCGATAAGTTCATGTAGATGAATGTCTCGCCCCAGACGGGTGTTACCCTTGAAAGTAATGCCGAGGCTTAGAATACGTTCTACATCCCGTTTTAACGCTTCAGGCGGCAGGCGATACGCGGGAATACCGTTAGCCAGGAGACCGCCGGGGCATTCGGCGGCATCGAACAGCGTTACGTCATATCCCCTGAGGCAGAGGTCGTGGGCGGCGGTAAGCCCCGATGGACCCGCCCCAATCACCGCCACCTTCATCCCGTTGTCCACCTCGCAGTTCGGACGGTAGGGCTCGCCTTCCCGGCCGGTGGCCCAGTCCACAACGAAGCGTTTCAGCGCATTTATTGCCACAGGCCCGTCCGCGTCCCGGCGAACGCAGGCCTCCTCGCATGGGGCATGACACACCCGGCAGACGGTCTCGGGAAGCGGGGTGCGGCTCATGATGTGAGCGAAGGCTTCGGTATACTCGCCGGCGGCGATGTGTCCGGCATAACCCTGTATGCAGAGCGAAAGCGGACATCTTTCGCCACAAGGCGCCGCTGCCGTGCCACAGGAATTTGCCCTCATTATCCGGCCACGGGAGAGCTGATGCTCGTAGCCCAGGGTCGTAACCTGCGTGCACCGAAGGCCGGCTTTCTCCTTTTCGCAAGCGCGACATAGGGATGAATCCACCTCGTAACACCTGGTTTCTATCGACGGACCACTTTTTCGCGCCGAGTTGGCTGGACAGTCCTGCTCGATTATGACCACGCTCACGCCACGACCATCACGGGCACGGCGAAAGGCAGCGACAGTAGCCGCGGTGTCATACGGGTCCACCCTCTCAACCTGCTGGGCTCCCAGTGCACGCACGACATCTTCAATTGAGACGGGATGCCCGGGTACGTAGCCGGCGCATTCCTGGAAACCGGTCATGGCCGTCACCCTGTTATCCAGGATGACCGCGACCATGTTGACACCTTCCTTTATTGCATCCAAAAGCGGTGGTATTCCGGCGTGGAAGAATGTCGAGTCACCGAGGAATCCAACTGTGCGCTTCCCGGTCATGCGGCTCACACCGGCGGCCAGGGTGAAACCGGCTCCCATGCACAGCAGGGCATCAGCGGTATCCAGCGGTGGACCGTAGCCGAGGGTGTAGCATCCGATATCATTGAAGTAGAGCTGATCCTCATCGAAGGCAAATCGTGCGGCGAGAAACGCCGCTCTGTGGGGGCAGCCCGGGCAGAGTGCTGGAGGTCGGGGATCAACGGATAGCGGCTTTCGCCTGTCATCTTCGGTCGGAGGCACGAGGCCGAGCCCTCTGTGCAGCGCCTTATATATGATCTCCGGCGTGTAATTAAAAGCCAATGGTAAGTGCCCGGTGTGCTTGCCGATTATCTCCGTTTTCAGATTGTTACGAACACAGATAAGCTGTATCGCATCCTCCAGAAAAGGAGAAAGCTCCTCCACGACGAGCACTCGCTCCACCCCCTCGAGTCTTTCGATCAGCTCAGCTTCCGGGAGCGGATGGATTATGCCGATACTCCACAGGGCAACCTGATCGGTGAGGCCGTGTTCTTCCAGCAAGTCTGCGCAGACGGCTGCTGGAGCCCCGGCGGCCAGGATCACGAGCGGGCCGGATCCCTCACACCGGAAAAATCCCGAAGAGGCAACTATCTCACGGGCTCGCTCTATCCGATCCAAAAGCTCGAGACGCATGCGGCGGGCATTCGCCGGAATAGGGACGTATCGCTTGGGATTTCGTTCGAATCCTTTCACCCTGGGCTCAGCCAGAGGCCCGAACTCCACAGCGGCCCTGCTATGACACACGTGTGTTGTGGCGCGTATGATCACTGGCAGACGGCTTCCCTCGGACAGCTCGAAGGCGAAGAGTGCCATGTCATGAGCTTCCTGTGGCGTGCTTGGATCGAGAATCGGTATATGAAGGAGCGGCCCTAGGAGGCGCTGGTCCTGCTCGTTGGGACTGGTACCGCAGCCGGGATCGCCAGCGCTCACTATCACCATGCCTGCTTCGACCCCTATGTAAGGAATCGTCGAAAGCGGATCCCCAGCAACCATCAACCCCAGATGCTTCATCGCGCATATAGAGCGGGCGCCGGAGAGCGAGGCGGCGAAGGCCATCTCGAGTGCGACCTTCTCGTTCACAGAGTACTCGAAGACGATCCCCCTGGAAGCGGCGATACGAGAGAAGGTGTCGGTTACTTCGGAGGAGGGCGTTCCTGGATATCCGCTTGCGAAGGCGACGCCCGCCTCCAGGGCGCCACGCACTATTGCTTCGTTGCCTAGAAGACATTCCGAGTGCATGCCGCTCTCAATCAGAAGCGGATCTTCGCGGTTGGCTTCTGGCTTCACATCCATTCAAACTCCGAAGTGTCCGTCAATGCTCGCTGAGAACGAAAGTCGAATCTTCCTTCTCGTTCAAGGAGGTGGATTGCAACCGAAAACGCCACGGGCAAAACAGGCCCTCTTCTGCGTAGCTTCAAGGGTTTCGAATCGGACCTGGGAAATTATAAATTAACCCGCACAATTCTTCAACAGTTCGGCAATCGATTCGAAATCGTCAAGCTGATCGATGTCGATAAAGTTTTTCTTGTTCCCGATCGGTACGCGAATGATTTCCTGGCTGTAGTTTTCCAGGACCTTTGTCCCCTTCTCATCGTCATCTAACAGGAGAAAATCAGGGAAGACTCTCTCCGGCAAGATCCTCGGATGGTGGAGCTCACCGAGACACTGGGGAATAATGATTTTGTCTTTTTCTTCAAACACATCCATCAAACGATTTATTATATCCGGGGTGACCATTGGCATATCCGCGAGTAGAACCATTGCGCCACGATATACGGTATCAAGAGAGCTTATACCCTTTTTCAGTGAGGACATCATTCCCCGCCGGTAGTCTTCGTTTATAATGATTTTTATCTTTTCAGTGTCGGTGAAGAGGCGCCTGATTCTCCCGCCAAGCTCCTCACTCCTGGCCCCTAGAACAACGTACACTTCAGGCAGAAGTGAATCGAGGCAATTTTTCAGGCTGTAGTAAACAAGTGGCCTGTCGCCTACCTCGAGGAGCAGTTTGTGCCTTTCAAATCGCAGGCTTTCACCGGCAGCCAGAAATATCCCGGCGATCATTATTCCTCCCGGCTTCGGCGTGTGCGATCGAGAGAATGGTTCTTGAACCTGACTAGCTGCGCAACGATGCTTACAGCGATTTCGGCGTCCGATTTTGAATTTATATCGAGGCCCACCGGCGATGAAACACGCTCCAACATCGATTCAGAGATCCCCTCCTTTTTAAGCTCTTCAAAGATTCTGTCCCGTCTCGTCTCAGAGCTCAAGAGCCCAACGTATGTACACCCCTTGATTAGTGCCCGCTTCAGAACGTCTCGGTCCCTCTCGAAATGATGGGATAGGACAAGAACCATCGAGCTCTCATCAAAGCCCACGAATTCTTCATGAAGCCGGATGTGATCCACATTCTCGAATTTCGCGAGATAGCTGGCCCGCCAGTCGACGAGGTGGATCCGGAAGTCCATTTCATCGAGACACTTGATCACCTGCTGCGCCAGCGGAGTCGCACCGAAGATGTAGAGGTTTTCTGGAGGATGAATTTCCTCGATGAAAATGCCCTCAAAAGGCCGCGGACTCTCACGGGAAAGCCTGATTGCACCGGTTTTGGGGTCATGTATCAGATAAACGGGTTCTTTCCGGGGGATATCCTCCGTCTTTTCCAGGTAATCCATCAATTCACGATAGATTTTTTTCTGTTCGCGGAAGACGGGCTCCAGAAGAACCTCGATGACACCCCCACAGAAGGTCCCATAGCCGAAAACGATGTCTGAAGGATCACTCGTATCTATCCTGACGATCACCGGCTTTCTCCGGGCAAACGCCTCTTTGCCCCGTGTAAGGATCTCCTGGTCCACACAACCGGCGCCTATGTTGCCGCAGACCGGCAGCGGATCGTCCACCTCGTAAAGTGCCTTCTCCCCCTTCTTTTTGTAAGTGTGCCCCTCGGTTTTAATGATCGTGGCAAGAATTCCCCGGCGGGCGCCTTCTATCTTTTTCAGCAGAGTGAGGTTCATCTAAAAGTGATGCGGCAAACGGACAGTATATATCAAGGTCTCCCGTACTACTCCAATTGAAATATAAGAGAAGTTCATTGAGATGTAAAGTTCATAGATTCCCTGCCCGATCCTAAACACAGGCCTTAGACTGCTGAAAAGATCTCTCACAAGGGCAAGGGCTAAGCCAATCGAGTCGAAAAATCCCCTGATACCATCCTCCGGCAATACC
>JBHIFB010000040.1:0-24705 GCA_046760905.1 Candidatus Glassiibacteriota bacterium
AGGACTCGTAGGGGTTGTGTCAAAGAGCGGAGGCACTAAAGGAATAGTTGACAGCATTTCAAGATATGCTAACTCAGCCCGGAGAGGTCAGATAGCTACCTGGTTGATTGGGCTTCTCGTCTTCTTCGATGATTATGCGAATTGCCTGATTGTCGGAAACACGATGAGGCCCATATCGGACAAGCTAAAGATTTCAAGAGAAAAGCTAGCGTACATCGTCGATGCAACTGCTGCTCCTGTCTCGAGCATTGCGCTCATCTCAACTTGGATTGGATTCGAGGTCGGTCTCATTGGAGATGGACTATCCAAATATGGCATCGATGGAGATCCCTACCTGATATTTCTGCAGACAATACCATACCGGTTTTATCCGATTCTTTCTTTGATAATGATTGTATTCGTCGTAGGTTTAAATCGAGACGTTGGATCGATGCTCCACGCAGAAAAGAGAGCGAGGGTGAGAGGAGAGGTACTGCGACCCGGATCTGTTCCAACTGCAGATACCGAATCAGAGGCACTCATCCCGAAACACGGCAGTGTGGTACGCTGGCAGAATGCAGCCATACCTATAATTTTTCTTGTCGTGGGAACTTTTGCAGGTCTTTATATGGACGGTCTCAGTAACATGTCAGAAAGCACTACTGGTTTGATAGAAAAGGCATCAATCAATGAAATTTTAGCTTATGCCGATTCATTCAAAGTCCTTCTCTGGACATCATTCCTCGGTACAATCCTAGCTATCACGCTCGCTGCTTCACAGAGGATTCTCTCCCTCAGAGAGTGTCTGAATTCGATGATCTCAGGAATGCGATCCATGATGACAGCAATGATTATACTAGTCCTCGCATGGTCGATTGGGACTGTATGCAAGGAACTGGAAACGGCTCACTACATCGTTGAGATATGCTCAGGCATAATCACGCCCAGCTTATTGCCATTTCTGACATTCGTGATGGCAGCCCTGATTAGTTTTGCAACCGGATCTTCATGGGCCACAATGGCGATTTTGATACCGATCATCATTCCGATTGCTCATGAAATCAACACAGCTGGAGCCATAGCTCAGGAAGGATCGACACACACCCTGGTAACCAGCCTCTCGAGCATTCTTGCCGGTGCTGTGTTTGGGGACCACTGCTCTCCAATTTCCGACACGACGATAATGTCATCAATGTCCGCGGGCGTCGATCATATTGATCATGTGAGAACTCAGCTACCATATGCATTGACTGTTGCACTTGTCGGAGTCCTTGTAGGTGACATACCCTCCGGATTCGGGGTGAATCCCTGGATATCACTGACAGTTGGTAGCTTCGTGCTTTTCCTTGTAGTCAGATTTCTATGGAAGCCTTTACCTGCAAGTGAAGATAGATGATAATGGTGGGGATGGGAGAAGTAGATCACATATTCTTTCTTGCATATATTACTCTTTTCCTCATACTGTCGAGTCCAAGAGCCTTAAGTCTGCGCCTGAGTTCCAACCAGTTGATCTTCACATTCCCGAATCTTTCCCCATCAAGTGTGTTTCTTATCTCCCTGGTGTTAAATTCAGGATTCTCTCTCGCAACGGTCTTTATCTTCTCATCGATTGAAAGCGCAGAGAGATCCTGTTCAGCAGCGGGAGCCTTTTTCGCCTCCATCATACCCTGAAGTGCCTGTATAGGAGAGGTCGCAATTTTTATAGAGCTTTCATCAGTATCACTTTTCACAATACCTGATTCTGCTTGATCATCGAATTCCTCTATAAGCACCTCTCTTCGGAAATCATCGATCGCCTCTCCGACTGAATCGTATGCTTCAAGAATATTGTGAAATTCGAGAAGTTCAAAAACTTCATAAACGTCGGGTACCATCCGTACAAGTTTCAAATCACCCCCCTTCTCACGTATGCTTTTGATTTCGCTTATAAATATTCCCCAACCTGCACTGCTGATGTAGTCTACAGCTCCTAGATCGATTATAATTTTCTTAACATTCGTTTTTATGAGCTTTTCAATAACATCTTCCAGTTCGATAGATGTAGTGGTGTCTACATATCCTCCAACTTTCACAAGGTAAATGTCTTCCTGATTCTCGATTTTATCTATTGAGACCTGAATGCCTTCCATATACCCAGCTCCTCTTTATTTTTGTCTATAACAATATCACAAACGGGAAGACATGTCAATACAATGAACGCCTTCTATCATATTGTTTAGCAAGATATATGCCAATACCCTCTTTCCCGTGAAATTAGTCAATGGTGCTCTCAGCATGCGATGTCGATTTCGCTACACCCTTATTGTTTCGCACAATCAGTATGGTTTCATAACCAACAGAATCTGAGCGGACGAGGGAACTTGTATCTAAAGGGGCAGATTGTTATCTTCGATTGCGATTCCGTCTTCTGAAGGAATTTCTACGGGTTAATACGAAGTGAAGAGACGGCCCCACTTCGTTTCAAGTGCCTTCTTCACTCTCCGTCGACCAATGAGAGGGTACCAGTATACATCGTGATAGAGCCAGGAAGCTAGATACGACCATGGCGCGATGAAAGTTCTCAAAAGAAGAGTTTCAAGAGGCTTCAGGGGCCCCCAGTATATAAGTTTTTGCCCTCTGCTGGCAAATGTGTTTTTGGTGCCGTCGAATTTGAAATTTACAGTGGAGATATCCTCTCCCACAACTTCTATATTCTTTGGATCTCCACACCCTAAACCTGCTTCATGGGCGAGCCTGATGAATTTCAGGTTAAGGGGGTCAAAGCCCATCATTTTTGCCGCGACTGCATCTATCGCAACCTGATCTGCACTTGCTAATATGTAATCTTTTTCGTAAGGTACCATCGCCCGGGGTCCAGGACCATCACCAGCAAAAGTGCCATCCATCACAGCGAATATGCCAGGATGTATCTCTTTTTGAATTCTCAGAAGATCAACGAGTGTTTCATGGATCACACTGTGTGTCCAGTGTCTCTTCTCGTGAAGAAGGCCTCCAAAAGCATTCTTCATTGCTCCTGTCATCGTAGTGAAGACATGCGTTTTCATCGTTGGAAAATGTATAATTGCATCCCCCACTAATCGCTTTGGAATATGGATACCTCCAGGAAAGATACTGTCGAGTACAAGCATTCTCCCTTTTGGTTCGTATTTGATCCATTCCTCACCTTCATAAAGATGTATATTTCTTAGTCCGTACTTCTCGACCACAACTTTATGCTTGTTCTTCACCTCCCCTTTTTTCGCACTTACCACAACTGTTCTGTTATGGCAAGCATATATTCTATCACGACTGTATCCATCTTCTAGCAATGTCCTGACAACACCCTCGATTTGCCATGGTGTGGTTGAACAGGAAGGATAATACACTCCCCAGGATATGTTCAACTTCAAGGCTACATCCACATCTATGGGAATAGACTGCTCATACGCTGCGAGATGCAATAACTTCCTGTAATCATCAAGCACGGTTTCCGGATTTGTTTTTAATACAGCTACCTTTGATCTCATAATCTACCACTTCTGCGCTGTTGTCTCAAACATATATGATAATTCCTGCGGTTAATATCCACAGAATCATATTAAACATTAGAGGTTTATCATTAAGCAATTCCAGTGTCGGATTCCCACCACCCTCTTTCTGGTGAACGAGATATAGGTACCTGAAAATACCATACAATACGAATGGTACAGTCAGCACCAACGCCCTTGTGTTGAACTTAGTCACGGTTTCTTCTGAAGTCGTATATAGCAAATATGATACAACGATTGATGCTGTCACGACGGAAATCATTTGATCGAGAAAATAGGGGCTATACTCCGCCAGAATCTTCCGGTGTTGTATTGCTTCTTCGTTCAATATCACCAGCTCATGTCTTCTCTTTGAGAAAGCAAGAAAGAGGGCGAGTAATATAGTGCAGATGAGTAACCAGGACGACACATTCACATGTATCACTTCCGCCCCTCCAAGCACCCTCAGGAAGAAACCAGTGGCTACGATAAACACATCGACGATAACGATGTGTTTGAAACGTATCGAATAGGCGAGATTCAATAGAAAGTAAACAAGTGCTATTATACTGAAGTTTCTATCCAGGGAATATGCCAGCATAAGGGAGACCAAGAAAAGAAGTGTAGCAGCGATACATGCTGATAGTACTCGCACCTCACCCGATGCAAGAGGCCTGAAACGCTTGATAGGGTGCATCTTATCCTTTTCAAGATCCATTATGTCATTGATGATATAAACACAGCCGGACAGCATACAGAAACTTATGAAGGCCAATACCGATTTGCTGACGAGAGATGCATTAAACAAATTCTCGGAGAATAACAGAGGAGCGAAAATAAACAGATTCTTTACCCATTGCTTAGGACGAGTAGACCGAAGCAACTTAATCATCTTTGGTTTTCTCGCTTTCACCGAACAAGTTTTCTTCAACAATATTGCATAAAATATGCCCAATTGCAATGTGGGCTTCCTGAATTCGACAAGTTCTCTCAGACGGGACAACTATAGGTAGTTCAACCTCATACCTCATCGGACCACCGTCTCTACCTATCAAACCTATTCTGAAACACCCTATTTCAGCACCCGCCCTCAGAGCTTCTATAATGTTTGGCGAATTACCGCTGGTACTTATTCCAATAAGGACATCACCATCATCGGCAAGGGCTTCAACCTGTTTCTTGAATATGCTGTCGAATCCAAAGTCGTTTCCTAGAGCTGTTATGTTCGAGGGATTTGAAACCAGTGCAATTGCCGGTAAGGATTTCCGATCTCGCTCGAATCGGCCCACAAGTTCAGCAGCGATGTGCTGAGCATCAGAAGCACTCCCACCGTTACCGAACAGGATAACCTTCTTTTTACGTTTCAATGCTTTCTGTATCTCGATTGAAGCTCTCGCTATCTCATCATCCAGTTCACGTGCGACTCGTTCCTTGAGTGCTGCACTTTCGAACAGCGAGCTCCTCACAATCTCTTTACGTTTTTCCATGCTCGTCATGATTCATAAACCTTTCAGCCATCTCGATTACCTCCTGTCTGCTCTTCACCACTCTTATGACTCTACTAAGCGCCAGTTTACCATAGATGAGTTCAAATTCCTTATTCATATTCATGATGAATATTTCACCACCGAGCCTTCTTATCCTTCTTAGCTGTTTACTTATGGAACTCCAGTTGAAGACTTGGCCAGCTTCGAGCTGACCGAGATCAAATATAATCAATTTCTTGCCCATTTCCAGCGACCTGGACACTTCCTTCTCAATAAAAGCGTCGAAGTTGCCACCATCCCTATAGATCAACGGTATTGTTCTTACCAGTGGATGTGACACAGTCATAGACTTTCCATTTCCATCTCGATCACTGATGGGAGGGGTCTCTTTCTTCGGTCTCTCTTTAAATCCGGGCCATAATGGACTCGGTGGAGGTAACTTCTTCTTCCTCATCACTCTGTCGGGTTTGACAGAACCAGGAAGCTTCAGCCTTTCCGGCTTGTGAGACTGCCGGACTGTTCTAATCGAAGGCTTCTGCAATCCTTTCAACGACGGAGGTGGTATGAGCCCTTCTGTTACAACCCTCCCATCAATGGTTATGAGCGGAGTACCTGGAGCCTTCAATCTCTTCGAACCCGTTTGACTCTTTTTGGCGAAAGCCTTCCGTTGCTGGACGGTATTGAGCTTCAGTCTCTTCAGTTCCTTATAGACCAGGGCTTCCGAGACTATGGTCTTGTTGTACTTCTCTGTGGTCATCTCCGTTGTTATTCTCTTCACCCCGAATTCAGGGTGCTGTCTCACAATGTCAAGCATTTTAGCTTGATCCTCGATGCTCATATGTCTCATGGATATATCCTGAGGATCGTTGGGATCCATAATCATCTCTGCGTTGTCACCATTCCACTTCCTTCTGTATTTATAAAATGTAGATGTAGATATACCTACCTGCTCGCATGCCTCTCTCACTTTCATTCCGCCCACCTCCACCATCTGGTGGACCCTCTTCCCGAGATCATAGAGATATTCCTCTCGTGACATTTTCTCCTGAATTACAAGTAATGTTATATCATCATTTTGAGGATTCCCCTTAGTGAACTCCAATATCTCATCCTGTATGGATTTCACGAACTCCCCAACCGGCTTATTACCATGTCTCCTTATCGCATCGAGAAACCTTTCCTCGCCGAACTGCTCACGTTCGGGATTCATAGCTTCTGTTACTCCATCCGTATAAGCAATCAGAAAGTCGCCTTTCATGAGTCTCATGCTGTCAGTCATTATTGATTTTTCGAAGAGCTCCTCATCATCTAACGAAATACCGACGGGAAAGCCCTCTGGATTCAGATAGTATGATTTCTGTGTCGTGGATCTATATAGAATTACAGGGTTATGACCCGCACTCGAATAGTTTACTATTCTGTTTTTAGAATCCAGTATGATATAAAACATTGTTATGAACATACCCTTCTTTATGTCGTCGGATACAAATTCATTGACTTTTACAAGAACATCCGAAGAGGATTTATTTCCTCTGGCCTCGAGGCGAAGTGCTGTTCTGATCATTGTCATAACAAGAGAACCCGGTACACCTTTACCGGAAACATCCGCGATGGCTATACCGAGAGTATCCTTATCCACCCATACGAAATCGAAATAGTCTCCTCCGACTTCTTTCGCAGCTTTATAAAATGAAGCTATTTCGTATCCTTCCAATTCGGGGAATGACCGGGGAAGAAGCATATGTTGAATCTCCTTTGCCACCTCGATCTCCTGCTGAAGTCTTTCTTTCTCGACAAGCTCGCTCTGGGCAAACCGGAACTTTCGAGCCATGTCATTGAATGCTTCGGCTATCTCCCCCAGATCATTATCCGAATCAATTATGAGCGAATCCTCTATAGTCCCTTCACCTATCCCTCTGACCCACGACGCTAGCTTCTTGAAAGGCATCATAAGTATATGTATTAAGAAAAGGATTCCCACATTGCCAAAAACCAATATCAAAGCTGCATACAACAGGACCTCATCCTGTGCTTTTCTCAGAGCAGTTGAAATCTGCCTGCCTGAAATACGGACAATCGTACTTCCAATAACATTCTCAGCTTGTTGATCTCCTTCGATATAGATCGGGGTTGTCACCTGATATATCTCCTCTCCATCAGGCACCGTATAAGTGGAAATAGCATATTCCTTCCTCGTGATAAAAGGCACCTGCTTTGGTGGTGGGCTGTATTCCTCGAAAATCATGTAAGGATCGGAGTGACCATAGATCTTGTTTTTGTTATCGACGATGATTATCTCTTTCACCAGCTGATTGTCAGAAATGGCATTCCTGGCCAGGGATGCTAGCCCCAGGTCGTTATCATTGATGATATAGCCCCATGCGTTCTTCGAAAGGTGCTGAGCTATATTAAGGGCTTGATAGAGCAACTGGCTCCGTATATCCTCTTCCTGATCATGGTATATTTTCCAAGCACTCGAGAATAGAACACTGCTGAAAATAAGTGTAGCAGCCAATGTTACCTTCCACCGGAGGGAAACCCTAACGGGGACCACTTTTGCCACCCTGGCCTTGTGGTGTGGCCTTCTCTTGGTCAGCCACAGTTCATTCCCGCGGTTTGTAACATGGTATTCTACTTCATCCATGAGCTTCTTCATCAAGAAGATCCCCAAGCCGCCCTTTTTACCTATCCTCATGTAAGTTTGGAGATTAGGATCACTTGCTCTCTTGAAGTCGAAGCTCTTACCCTGATCTATCAAAACGAATGAGACTGCCGTCGGTTTCACCACTGCAAGGATATCTATGAATCCGGTATCCATTCCACGATAGGCGTGTCGAATTATATTCGTGCACCCCTCATCAACTGCCAACTTTATGCTATTTATGTCCTTCGCATCAAAACCAAGAGACGAGGAGATATCACTTATGAAATCCCTTACCTGTGAAAGATGAAGTTCTTCCGCCGGTATTCTAAGCTTCCTCTCACTCGTTCTCACAAGTCCAGGCATAATGTCACTTCTTCTTCAAATTGTTCAGCGCGTTAATTCTTTCATTTGCTTCGCTTATGTTCCTCAAGACCTTAGTATTATATGGATCTTCCTCCAGTATCTTCTGCCATACTTCTATCGCATCCTCGTATTTACCCTGCAGATATAAATCTACTCCTTCAAGATACAATCGTTCCATCTCTGGCTGTATTTCGGCCGTCGTACCTGCTTTTCTGGCTTCAGCAAGTCCAATGTATTCCCTAATCATGGCATTGCTGGGGTTGAGCTCAAGTGCTTTCTTGAAGTCTTGCAAAGCACTGTCATAATCTTTCGATAGATAGGAGGACAATCCTCTTCTGAACTTGTCATTCGATCTAATTCGATTTTCTGTTATTTCTATTCTCCTTTCAATATCAGAATTAGAAGTCTCATATCTCAAGGCCGAGTGCAACTCGTTCAGCGCGGATGCATATTCTCCTACCCTGTGGAATGCGGCTGCTCGATCGAGATGTCGCCTCACAATAGCCTGGAGCTCTTCTGTAGCTCTTTCGATATATTCTCTCGCAAGTTCGTGGCCATCATCGATCTCCAGGACTCTCTTCCAAGAGTTGATTGCATCGTTATATCTCTTCTGCGTGTAACTATGAATTCCAGCTTCAAAAAGCTCTTTCACCGCAGCTTGAGTGGCGATATCTATATTCCGTTCCTCCTCCTGCCTGCTCAATTCATTCGTTATTTCTTCTATGGCTTTGCGTGCAAGTTCATTGTCCTCATCCCACGCGAGTACTCCCTGCCACTGGCCCAATGCGGCAAAGAAGTCTCCCTCGCTGGATAGTCTTTCAGCTTCGGATATCCTTTTCTCTATCTCTTTTTCACGCCTCTTACGCAGTTGCTCTCTCGCTTCCTGTTCAACCTTCATCCTCTCAGCATCAAGGGCTTCGATCCTCATTTCTTCCCTGCTCTTGCCGAACCTGTAAGACAAGGAGAACAGGTGATTAGTCATAAAATCTGAGTCCCTGAGCGCATAATCAAAGTCAAATGACCGGTATGAGAGGCCGAATCCGGTCGAGAATGATTCAGATGTTAATCCTGCTCTGAAACGGAGGAACGACAAGTAATCATATTCAAAACCCACCCTCTGCCGCCAGTGTCGTTCGAAGTTCTTATCAATGTCAAGGAATAGTGTGAACTTGTGTCCATCGGCCACATCAACACCTCTTGCAACACCACAGGTTATCTGTCTATTCTGTGTCTCTTTTTCCTGCGAGAGCCTCAACGACGGGGCGAGTGCGTTTCGCAGAATGAAACCGAAGTCAAATCCTTCTAGCATCTTATTTACTTTATCAAGACGATGGTGAAAAGCGACATCGACCCCGATTCCGGTAGCACTCTCATTGAATAGCTGTTGATTGTCGATTTTCAGATTGATACCCAGATCGGAATTTTCAAGTATAAAATCGGTCCTCTTTCCATATGAAAACAGGTATTCGTACTGAGAATATGAAAAAGTCTCCGTCTTCACGCCGTAAGAGTCAGTACCCTGGATATCACCTGTACTTATACGAAAAACCCCGACACCGAAAGTACCTAAATTGAGTGTGGGGTATGTAACCGATAAGAAATCATACGGTGTATCTCCGAGAAAAGAGGTGTGAAAGAAATTGGCATTCGCTATGCTCACTCTGTCAAGATAAGCAGGATTCCAGTAAAGTGCAGAGGTTTCAGTGGGCCTGGCAATCCCTGTACTTCCCCGACCAACCATATCGGCACCTGTTCCGAAGCTGAAAACGCCCTCGACGCCACCATCCTCTGTCTGCGCATGCGCTATGTTGAGAAATATGAGTGCGAATGCAACGAGTAACAATGAAATGTTCTTGATAGAGATATTGTCTGTCATTTCATTACCGCAGCCTTATGTTTTAAGGATAATATTCTGTCACTCTCAAGTCTCGCTGTCACGATGCAAATATAAACTCCATTCTGGACAACTTTGCCACTACCATTCCTCCCATCCCACTGAAAGGTGTTTATTGTGGAGCCCGATCCACCGCTAGAACCCGCATCCAGGTGGAATTTCTTCACGAGCTCACCAGTGAGTGTATATATCGACATATCAACTTCTGCATTCTCAGGTAGAAAATAGGAGAAGGTTGTCGCTTCTGATCCTGCCCTGAAAGGGTTAGGATAGTTCTTAAACGATGTTTTGAAATCATCAGCACTGAGTACAATAAAATCAGATATCAGCTCCGGTAGTGGCGAGCCCAAAGCGTCCACAACCGCAACCGCTTTACCATTTGACAGATCCGTTGCATAGACATCTTCATCTCCGTCGAAGTGCAAAAGTACGGTCTCTGTGGCCGGGGAATCCCTTAAGTCAATGAAAAAATAAAGGGAATCAGGATCGGCGCCGATCCTGTAATCGTGGGGCGTGAGTTCTAGTAAAATCTTATCACCGCTCAGATCGCTCGCTGTTGTCAATACCGTAGTGCCCTCCTGATCTGTGGCTACGAAAAGACCTTCGATAGAAACTGAAGCAGGAGAAATAGTGTTTCCATCTCTTTCCCGCACTGAAACCTTCATACTATCAAGTCTTATTTCATTCTTCGCATTACCCCTGTTCGAAAGCTCCAGCGCCATCATGGGTATTGTGCTCTGCCCAGCGTAAACGTTACGCGGAGGGAACCCTGCCATCTCAACTTCACTGATCATGAGCTCGTTACCCTCGACGACTGATACAGAAATAATATCTCTACCCCCTTGATAGAGAAGGGCTAATTGTGGAGGATTCGTGTTCTCATCATGAGGGATATCCTGTACCTCGATCTCAATGTCGAATATTCCTTCGTTGCTTGTATCAGGAACTGTCACGTTCCAGAAGATTGTATCCGGTAACTCTGGACCAAATTGCTTTATAGGATCGTTAACAGAAAAGTCCGTTCCGGACAGATCGAGAATCAAAGTACCCTCATCCATTATTCCGGCTTCTCCTTTGTTCTCCATTACGGCCTCAACGATGAAGGATTGCCCGATTGTTACTATTGTATCACTCCTTTGGGCATTCACCGCTATTGTTGCCGGCTCCTGCACAAGAATAGCATCGAGGGCAAGAGTATCTATCAAGGCCATCTGGTTGTATTCTCCATCAAGGATCAGCAATGGGGTGAACTCTCCAGAACCGAAGTCGAAGGGAAATTGAATCATCTCAAATGTTAGAGTCGTATCGCCCGATGCCACGACAGTGACTTCGTCCTGATCCAACGAGGCTTCGAAATCATTCTGCCCATCACTCATGTATAAAACCGTTTTCTCTGGAGAGAGATCAAGCGTTGCCTCCCCGAGATTCGAGACCCTCAATGATGGTTTAACTGTATATCCCTTAGATATCCTCTCCTGAAATATTGAACCATCAATGTACTGTAGTTCCGGTTTGGACTGTACTTCTACCGTATCGATCTCGGCCAGGTTCTGGCTGAAATCAGCGCCAAGCAAGGTCCTTCCTGATAAGAAGACACTAATCGGGTACTCACCTGAAACGAGATTTGAATCAAGCTCCATCTGCTCAAAAATGAGCCTTGTTGCAGCTCCACCGCCGGTCATGGTGGTCTCATTTTCGAGGAATGCTTCGTATTGAAATCCTTCTCCATGGAGAGTAATTTTCGTATATTGAGTGTTCAGATTTACAGATGATTCTCCTTCATTTCTCACACGTATACTGAAAGAATACGTTCCACCTGGAGACACGGTAACCGGTTCTAAGGATCCTTCGACATATTCTGCGGTCGCAAGTGATATCACAATTAGTGAATCGATAAGATCTGCAGAATTATCACCGATTTCACTGCCTCCTGCAGAGCCGCTGGCAAAACCATCTATATAGTACTTGCCTGTTGGAGTGAGTGAATTGACCTTAACACCTACAACAAGGTAACTCGTCACACCAGCTGGAAGGGTAACCGGAATTTCTGTGAACTGAGCAAAATGACCCGTTGGATTGAATAGCAAGCCATAGTCTTCAATCGTAATGCTCTGTTCTCCACTATTCTCAATCGCGAGTGTAATTCCCAACGAGTCTTCTATCGTAACTGTGTCAGCTGGAGACTGAACCATCAATATGCTCATCGTTGATATCTGTAATGAGTTTGGATCCAGCGTTAGTACTTGATTGTAATCGTTCTCGTTGAAATCCATCCCTGATAAGATGATTAACGGAGTATAGCTTGTAATCTGCATCTCTTCAGGAACTTTCTCGCTCTCGAAGATCAATGTGTCCCAATCTGAGCCACCAATGAGTTCCACGGGAGTCATTAAATTAGAACTGTAAACATTTATCCCATCTGAGAATTGGAATATCGAAGAAGTACTCAATGTTACACCGGAATTCCCGTCATTCTTCACTAACAAATGGAAGGACACTGAATCACCAGGTGATACGGTATTGGGTACGAGAGATCCCGATAAGTAAGTCAGTGATGGTGGCGACTGAAAAATAATGTCGATGGATCCAACCGCACTTCCTTCGACTGATGTGGCTGTTACTGTACTCGTATCTGGAGAAGTACTGGCTCTTAGCGTAAATGTAATGCTACCATCCTGATCAGTCTTCACCTGGATCCCGGATGTCCCTCCCGGATCCTGATCCTGTGTAGTAATAATCCCATGGTTAGTAGCCACCGTTACGAAAGTCCCCTGCACCACCGTATTTCCACATGAATCAACAATTGCGCCGGATTGTATGAGTGTTGAATCCACACCATTAGCAGTTAGGGTATCCTTACTCGCCTGAAGATATATTGTATCCGCAGGAACATTCGGCTCGATATACACCTGTGATTTTTTGTATGGAGCAAGTATTATCCCCTCAACGTCTATGTCCTCAACTGTAATCGTGTCATAGTCCGCCACCGCACAGCTTCTCACCTGAAGCGTATCGCTTCCCTCCGATAGTTGAAATTCCGTTAGCGTCGTGAGAAAATCATCTTTCGAAAACTCCATATTCCCGTTGGCAGTGGATATTCCTACCATCGTTGTATCGTCAACATCCACATTACCAAATCCATCCTGTGCTTCCACGATGATAGTAAATATTTCACCTGCGGATTCCCTAATCTGCTGCGGGTCTTCGGGTTTGATCACCAGCTTCGTTGCCCCGCTATCTACTGAGGTGATCGTCACATCATCTACATCATCCTGACCGATGTACGGTGGACTGTAAGCGTCTAGCGTATCGACCAATCCCGCCATCTCAGGTGCAACGTAGAGGACAGTGAGTACCCCATTATCATCAGTGGTACCGCTCTGACTCCATGGATTGCCACTCGTATCATTTGGATCATCTGGATTATCATCCAATGCACCATCCCGAAAACCCTTGATGATGAAAGTCACAGGTCGCAGGGAAACCGGATTCAAGAAAGAATCCGTAACCGTAGCAGAAAACACCTGTGAAGTTCCCACGGTTATTGAAATAGGATCAGGCGGATCAAGGGTTAAATATTTGGGATTCGCCGGAGACACGGTGAATGAGTTTGAGAAGCTCATAATATCCGTGTATCTGGCAACAATAAGGTCGTTATCCAATGCGGTAGTGACAAGAACATCTCCTGACCAAATCCCTCCTGACATGATAATTGTATCCGACAGAGAGCCGGACAGATCATATAACTCAACATCTTGATTGAAGTATGTCACTACATTATCAAGTGAATCCATTGCGGTGACGTCAACATGGAATGGAATGCCAGCTGTTTGAGCAGAGATTTGAGAAAATTCGAAATGGTCAAGTTCAGCCGGTATTACATCGAAGTAGTTGGAAACGCCGGTTTTATTGCTGTATGATGCCGTGATTCGATCATTTGTGATGCTGGATGATATCGTAACTTCTCCCTGCCAAAAACCGCTTGTGAACTGACCGGTTGTATCCGGCTCAATTGTCCCGGTCAGATCATTTAACGATACCGTATCCGCAAAATCTGTTTTTAAATTACCCCAGGCATCATAGGCCGTGACGGTGATGCTGAAAGGGGTACCCGCCACCTGGTCATTGATAGCATCGATGATGAAGTGGTCGAGACTGCCTGGTGAAACATTGAAGGAGTTTGAAATCCCGGTTATTGAATTATATGTTGCTCGTATCCATTCCCCATCTAGAGCCATTGTCACCCTCACACTCTGCGAGATCTCGCCATTGACAAAATTACCTGTTGTCGTGGGATAGATAGTTCCAGATGAATCTGTGAGAGAAACAGCATCCTGAAAACTCAGTTTCACGTTTCCATACTGGTCGTAAGCCGTGATATTGATCACGAAATTGACACCGGCAGTCTGGTTGGATATCGGATCGATCACGAAATGGTCCAGATCAGCTGGAAGTACGTTGAACTGATTGGATGTACCCTGTATATTATTTGCAGTGTCCTCTGCGGTGATCCAGTCGTTCAGGGCCGACTGTGTGATGCTGACATTTCCAGACCAGACTCCGTTCTGAAAATTTCCCGTCTCCGTTGGATTTATGGTTCCCGTAACATCGCTCAAAAAGGCACGACCCTCATATGTATCGACCGTGTTCCCCAAGGAATCCTTCGCATATATCGTTATTGGAAATGGTTCACCTGCTGTTTTATTGCCGCTGATCTGTGCGAATTCGAAATGATCGACCTGAGCGGCTACTACATTGAAAGTATTGGATTCACCGGTTCTGAAGGAGCCGAATGCTGTTATCTTGTCATTGTCGTAAACAATGGAAATCGTGACATCCCCTGTCCATACACCATTCGTGAATTGTCCGGTTGTATCCGGGTCTATAGTGTTAGTTAGATCTGACAGCTGGACGCTGTCTGTAAACGATTCCACAATGTTCCCATACTGGTCTTTCGCGTATATTGTGATTTCGAAAGCCTGACCGGCTGTCTGAGTGCCGATATTAGCAAATTCGAATCTATCAAGATCGTTGCTGTTCACCTCGAAAATATTACTTCCGGTAGATACCGTATCGTAAGTGGCCACTATCGAATCTGCATCGATTGACTGGGTAATAGTGACACTGCTTGAAGACCACAATCCCCCACTGAAAGTTGCGCTATTTGGATTCAGCGTGCCGGTAATATCGCTCAAGATCGCAGTACCGTTGAATTCATCTACTAGATTACCGTATGCGTCGGCTGCCCCGATTGTCATCGAGAATGGATCGCCAGCTCTTTGGGGTGACGGGATATTGGAGAACACGAAATGATCGAGGGAATTGTTTTCGACGCTGAAGGCATCACTGCTCCCGGTTTTTCCATTGTATGCGGCCGTGACCGAATCGACACTCACTGCTTCGGTAACTGTCAATTGACCGGACCACCACCCAGCACTGAAGTTTACGCTTTCAGGACTAAGTGTACCGGTCAGGTCACTCAAACTCACAATCTCTGCGAAATCATCCACTAGATTGCCGAATTCGTCCATGGCAGCGATGGAGACAGGAAAAGGCACTCCGGCAGTTTGAGGTGACCCTACAGGGGTGAATTCGAAATGATCGTGTGGGCCGTTATCAACGGCAAATGTATTACTAACTCCGATCACGTCATTGTAGCTGGCTGTGATTGAATCCTCATTCACTGCCTCTGTGATTGTCATTGAACCGTACCACCATCCGGCACTGAAGGTAACAAGGGTTGGAGTCAGGCTGTTTGTTACATCGCTCAACGCAACATCTCCATTGAAATTGGTTACGCGGTTGTCAAATTCATCTCGAGCAACTATTGTGTCCACAAAAGAGATTCCTGCCATCTGAGGCGATGTAATCGTGCTGAAATCGAAATGGTCTAAGGGACCTGCAGTTACATCGAATGGATTAGAATCACCGGTTATTATAATCAGGTAAGTTGCTCTAATCACATCGTTTTGGAAAGCCTGCGTAATTACGACGTTTCCTGACCATACACCGGCGGAGAATGCCCCGGTGGTTACAGGTGAGATGGTATTAGTGGAATCGCTTAGCTGACAGCTTCCCGTGAAATCCGTGACCGTCTGTCCAAATTGGTCCCTCGCATAGATGGTTATACTTATCGAATCACCCGCCACCGAATCGGTAATTTGATCGAATTCGAAATGATGGAGCTGGGCATGGAGGAAGCTATACTGGTATAATATCATGAAAAAGGCTGTGGAAAGGATTCGCTTCATCAATACCGACCGTCGAGATCCCCTAACTGACTGAAATTAGTAGATTTACTTGTTTGGAAAGGATTCTTTTAGTGTACACCTTTTTGATTTAATGTACACCTTTTCGATGAAAGGAGCAATTTCTGTGCCATTTCAAATGCATTTTCCCCATCTTGTCCGTCAAGAAACTCATATTGAAATAATAAGTTACACACACAAGAGGTATTTGTCTACACGTCCTCGAGCTTTTTGGACGGAATCTGGACGCAGTTGTCTTATAATGGACAGTGTGAAAACGGGTTACGAGGTATTTTCCTGCTGTACCATCCTCAAGGAAAAGTGAATACGGGATAGTCATCCACTCTTTGCATGGATGACCATCCCGTTTTAAGATGAGTTACTCGCTTCGGCCATCACTACTTAAGTATTACCATCTTCTTCGTGGAGATGAAATCACCCGCTTTCATTCTGTAGAAGTAAATCCCGGATGAAACCTCTTGGTTGTGGTCATCGGTTCCATCCCACACAACTTCGTATCTCCCGGGTACTTTATTCTCCTCGACAAGGGTCTTTATCTTTATCCCCCTCACGCTGAAGACGTCTATCCTTACAAGCACTTCCCCATCAACCGTCTCAGGGACATCATAGGAGATGCTTGTACGAGGATTGAAAGGATTTGGATAGTTCTGCCCCAGTGTAAACATCTTCGGCAGTCCCGGTGAGACAGGTTCATCTCCATCGATTCCGACGAAAGTTGTGTCTACATAGAAATGAAAGAACGTGACGCTCTCGGTTACCAAACCGTCTTCATCCTCTGCCAGAACCTTCCAGTAGTAATTTTCATAATTCAAAAGTGTTGGAAGCGTAAAACTCGTGTCTTGAATTCCACCGATCTTGGTTGGGTTGCCGAAATCATCCTGCCTGTCATACCACACTTCATAGGTAATGCTTTCGCTATCAGGGTCAGGATCCACAGCAGCATGCCAGACCAGCTTAGGATTCCTCGTATTAACCGTTGCGTTGTCGGGTGGCAAGATCAGGTCAAATGGTAATGGCGCATCCGGTATCGAAACGAAGAAGCTCCAGTCCATCTGATCAGCCATCCTTTCAAGACCGGTGGTATCAGTAGCACGAACCCTCCAGAATATCTGGGCATCGTCCGGTAAATCGAGAGGTGAATTCTGACCTGATCCCGACAGTCTGTTGGCTCCCTTCAAAGTTCCGATTTTCTGTTCTCCGGAAGTGTCATAATTATCAGTCGATTTCCGGGACTCCCTTTCCAGATAGTCCGCCAGAATCTTACCCAACCCACCACCGGGAATCTGATATTCACTTACCCAGATACTATCCACGAATTCAGTGTTCTCATAGAACAGTGGATCTGTGCCATACCAGAGACTGTAATAGACAGAATCGTTCTGGTTAAGATCGTACGAATCATACCAGTCCAGCAGCGGCGTACCCACATCAACGGTGTCTCCATTGAAGGGTAGAAAAAGTGAAAACTGTGCTGGAGGCAAGTCACCTGTTAAACTTGCAATCCAGAAACTTTCCACACTGTTGTTATAACCTCCGCCGTTTATCATCAATCCAGAATATTTTGCTCCGGATATCGGATGGAGTTTGTCTGGATCACTTACCCTGCCCTCAAAGTTATTGTTGATCCAGTAATCGAAATGGTTCCCGTTTATATCACTACTTACAGCAATTCTGATCCAATCTCCAGCAGTAGGATCAGGAGAATCCGAGTTTTCCGAATCAATCTGGAAGGAAGGTACACCCTGAGAAACATCCCAGAGTGAAATCTTATCAAGAGTCGAATGTCGGAAGATCAGATAACCATTAGCGTCAGGATCCTGTGAATCCATCACCATGACAACTCCCGCCTTGCTGGTTCCCTCCACATTGACATTGTCCCCCCAGACGTAGTTCACTTCTTTCACGTCTGAGATCTCCGTAAAAATGGCCGAGAAATCCCACCTGTCTTCGCTCGAAACATTCGCCAGCTCACCATCGACTATCTGCAGTTCAGGATCAGCTACCCAGTATGCATCCCCAAGGGTGGGTCTTTCGAAATCATCCACTGCCCAAGGATAGATAAGCGTCGTAGCACTCACGACGTTTGATACATCCGACCTGTTGTTCTGCTCATCAAGAGACTTCATTGCGAAATAGTAAGTTTGACCTTGACGTAGTTTGTTACAGGAATACTCCTGATAAGTACCATAAGGGTCTGGTGTTGGTTCGTGTGTGGCTTTCGTTGCATTAGCGAAATTGTCTGGAGTAATTGGAAATTGTGCGAATCTTACATCGTAACTTGTCGCCGTTCCTAAAGTGTCACTGTCACCAGGTGCGGTCCACGAAAGTAAAACTGTGCTCGATTGCACACTCACCACTGCAAGATCAGAAACGGCATTAGGTGGAACATTATCTAGGGTTTGCCCAGAGGCGACATTCGACAATCCTGAAATATTGTTCCTCGGGAATCCATCGCTAGTCTTAATCGCGAACCAGTATTCAGTTTCCGGAGAAAGATTCTCAATGACAAGGCTGTCTGGAGACCCGCCGGGTGCCGGTTGCGGCTCATCAATGACTCTTATTGCTGATGACCAGTTTGACTCATCTATCGGATAAGTGGCAAACCTAACATCATAACTACCCGCAGTACCAATTGAACCATCGTCTCCGGGAGCAGTCCACCTTAACAACATAGAAGTACCACCGTACGGAATGGCTTCCAGATCGGTGATTGCATCGGGGGGAGTTGAATCATCGTCGTATTGAACGAAAGTGAACTCGTCTACGTTGTTGTTTACAGAACCTCCCAGCATCACGCCACAATAGAGTGGTGACCCGTTGCCTTGCAATTTATAAGGATCTGTAATGGTTACATCGAACTGGTCATTGTAAAAGACGTCGAAGTGGTGCCCTGCCAGATCCGACCTCATCACAACCTGGAATTCTTCCCCGCCCATCGGATATGGTAATGTAGAGGCAACGGAGGTTACTCTCGTGGTTATCGCTCCGTTCTCCACTGTCCAGAGATAATAACTGTTGTTGCCATCGTTCTTGTAAAGGAAGTAGCCGTAAGCGTCGATACTCGTACCTGTGAGCATCAGAGCCATACCTCCCTGGTCGATCCCCTCAGAATCGGCTGTCGGAGACCACTTTATTGCTACTCCGATAGGATTTGTGTGGGCAACATAGATAGCTATGTCATCCACATCCGGACTGGGATCGGTGTTGTCCAGCTCATTTGATACTATCTGCATAGTGGAATCGGCAAGCCAGTCAGCTCCAAGAGGACCATCGGCCCTGTTAAAATCATCCACATATACCGTGTCGGTTGCAGGCTGCTGTTGGCCACCACCAATCGGATAAGGCTGATAGCAATAAGCAGCTGGTTGCAGAATAAGAAAGAGTACAAATTCCACAACTATAGAGAAAAAAGACAAACGACTTCTTTCCATCTTCTCCTCCCACATCTGATTGTTTAGCATCGAAATCTTATGAACAGATTTCGTGGGATTAACGATTTTTAAATAATAGCGAGCAATATTTATGCCATTTCCCTTTCAATTCTGCCGGATTTTAAGACTTGCTTTGAAACCCGTGAAAGCTTCTAATACCGGTATGAATATTTCAATAAGATTATCGAGGAGATCATTTGCCCAGCACCATTTTGATACTCTTACTCTCGCCAGCTAATTTCAGAACTGCCAAGTACACTCCTGAAGGTAGCTCCATATCAGCATCATCGAGGCCGTTCCATGTAAATCTGTGGGTGCCCGGTTCCAATCTACCATCAAACAGTGTGCGAACGAGTCTTCCCCTGATGCTGTAAATTCGGAGGAGCACATTTTCCCTAAGCACATCCCCGCCATCCGGAACCTCGACCCTTAGAGTTGTTGATGGGTTGAAAGGGTTAGGATAATTCTGTGATATCGTAAGCTCTTTTGGAACAATCCTCGAGGATTGATCATCCCCATTTATACCAGTACCATCAACGACCCAGAAGTGACTCTGTGCTGGGCTTGATACGGTTGTGTCTCTCCTTGTATCGTATGCAAGAACTTTCCAATAAATATGTAGTTCAAAGTCGGACTGTTCTTGAAATCCATCATACTTCTTATTCTTCTCCGGCAGTAGATCACTCAGGCCTTGGGACACAAATTGATTAGTGGACATTGTGAATTCACTCTCTGCCAATCCCTCCTCGATATACGTGGAAGATGGCTCGAACACCTTACTGGTTCCATAGAGAAGATTATAAAGTACAGAATCCCATGGATTAGGATCAAAAGAATCCTCCCAATCAAGAAATACTGTGCTTCCCATGACGGTGTCACCGAACTCTGGTACGATTAAATCAAACTCCTGTGGGGATTGATTTCGAGCATCTATGTCGAGTATATTTCCCGGGGTAATGCTTCTCAGTAAAATTTCTTCGCCGGTCGGAAAAGATAGAACTGCATCACAGTTCACCTGCTCACCCAGGCCAAAGTGAATCACTGGGCTGGACTGTGAAAGATAAGCCATCGTACTGGATGTTTCCCTGTATCCAATTATGAAGGAATCATCACCGGCATGACCCGCTTCGTAAAGAACTGCTCTTGTTCCCATGCAGTATCTTTCACCAGTGGGTCCGATTATCCTGATTTCTATAAAAGAGGAATCGTTCGTCTCGTTTCTGAACAAGTGACTGTAACCCCTCTTCTGTACCACCATCAGGTCAAGGTCACCATCATTATCAAAATCTGCGAAACTGGCTGAGCGGGCATCTTCTCCGGTAACCTCTACTCCACTCCCTGACCTTTCCAGAAAAAAACCTTGGCCATCATTCATAAAAAGTGCATAATCCTGGTATGAACGTGGAACGAAAAGATCCAGGTCACCATCATTGTCTACATCTCCCACTGACACCGTGAAGCAATCACTTACAATGTTGTGAACCATAGTTTCATTGATGTACTGACCGTTCTCATTCCTGTATACCTGAAGGTAGGAAGTTTCAGTATTTCTCGATGCTACGAATAGATCTAAATCGCCATCGTTGTCAATATCTGCGAAGGTAGCGCCAAGATTGTTTTCATTGTTGTCTATTCCGAGTGATTCCGCCTTCTCAGTAAAAAATCCCTGACCATCATTTAGAAAGAGCCTGTTTGGTCCTTGCCCCCACTTGTTTACATAGAGATCTATATCCCCGTCTCCATCTATATCAATATCAGAAATTCCCTGCTTAAACAGTGTATCGTCTTCTATACCCCTCACTTCAGCCTGAAAATAACCGTATCCACTGTTAATGTATAGTGTGATAAGGTCAAAGAATGGAGATGAAACGAGATCCAAATCGCCATCAGAATCTACATCCAGCGCTGCAACACCTCTTGTTGCAGTGTATTCTGATGCAAGACCCGCATTGCCAGTTACATCATTAAAAGAGAGGTTGCCCTCGTTTCTGAAAAGAGTGTTCCTGCTTGGTGTGTCAACATCTCCTCCTGCATTTCCAATAAAAATATCAACATCCTGATCATTATCTATATCAACCAAAACAGCGCCGTGTCCACCTAAATGTTCTTTATCGTCGACTCCAATGTTTTCCGCAACATCTTGAAAAATGTTTCCACCTTGATTGATAAAAAGCTGGTTTATCAGAGTATCCGCGCCATATGAGTTGGTCACATACATATCGAGTAAACCATCATCATTAACGTCGCCGATACCCAGACCATGCCCTCCAGTGCCGATCCCAGCAACCCCCGCAGCGGTTGTTATATCCGTGAAAATTTCCTGTGCGAGAATCGGTGTGGAAGCTTTCATAGGGAATATGCTCAAAATAAGAAAGAGCCAATGCGAGAATGATATGATTTTTCTATTTGAAGACATACTCACCAGCCGTTAGCTCAGGAGCCTTATTGCGTGTATTTTCGTTGGGATTAAGAAATGTTTCCTTTCTTATATCCCAGCAGAAACAGTTAGGACAGACGCTTGATATACCTTCGGTGTGGTATTTCTGCCTTAGTGTTGCGTAACTATCCGAATTCCAAATCTCCTCTAGGCCTGATTTATTTAGATCACCAAGGATAAATCTTTCAAGTGGACAGGAAAGCACGGTACCATCCCATGTTATATACATGTTCGAGAAAAAATTAACGCAATCTCCCTTTCTCTCACGGAGTTTGGGATAGCTGAATTTAATGTTGTGCTCGCTTGCCGCCTCTTCGGTTTTCCGAAAGATCTCCATGGACTGTGCTGCATTCATCCAGGGGCTTTCCCCCTTCATCGTTTCTCCCTGGACAACAAGATTGGGCATGGCGATTGCTTTCGCCTCTAGTTTCACCGCCAGTTCCAACACTTTATCCACTCTCTTCAAAACCGTATTCATGGCAACTATGTTGAAAGATATGACTGGCTTTTTCAAGCCACGGAGCCTCTTAATATAATTCAATCTCAGGAGGTTATCTACCACCTCATCAAAATTATCTATTCCCCTGATATATTTATGGGTTTCCCTATCCCCTCCTCCGAGAGAGATACACAATTCATCATATGAGATCCTTACCAGACTCTCGCACGTCTTCTCATTAAGGAGCGATCCGTTAGTAAAACAGTAAACATAAGGTCCGCACCCCTTGATGAATTCAGCTATCTCAATATACTCTGGATGAAGAAAAGGTTCACCGAAACCACCGAGTGCCACTCGTTCACAGTATCTCAGGAAATTCTTGCATTTTTCAAGAATCGACCAGTCAAGCAATCCTGCATGTTGATTCTCATCCGTTCGACTGAACATTCTATTGCACATTATGCATTTTGAATTGCACCTGTTTGTTGTTTCTATACCTATCTCCGGTGGTTTCGATTTTAAATATGTTCTTCTCCTTTTAATCTCCCATCTATTATAAATCCTGTTCATGAAAGATCTTAAGTTTATATACCTCACAGCGTCCCCCGTTTTGAAAGTGATATGAAGAGATTTTCCATTTCCAGTGCTATGGTATCCCAATTATAATGAGTCTTAATCCTCTGAACAGCCCGGAGACGATATTCTTCCACGACCTCAGGATTGTCCAGTAAATACTGTAGTTTTAAAGTAAGATCCCTTACATCGTTTTTTTCATAAGTTAAACCTGCATCACCTATTGTTTCGATATTCTCATCTATGCCATTAACCAGAACACAGCAGCCATATCCCATAGCAGCGAGAAGCGCCGGAGAGGTGCCTTCAAGTTCCGATGGTTGAACAAACAGATAAGCATTTTTGCACAATTCTACATATTTATTTCCATAAACGTAGCCAAGAAACATTACTCTATTATCGTCAATCTGTTTCAGCGATTCAATATACCGCCTGTTATATGGATCATCGCCTACTATAACCAGCTTCTTGTCAGTTTCTACGTCCTCAAAGGCTCGTATCAGATAATGAACTCCCTTTTCAGGGATTAATCGTCCTACGAACAAAATATAATCCCGCTTATCGAGATTATTCTCCTTTATCAATTCACACTTTCCATTCACGTTCACGTAAGCTCCATAAGGAATGTAAGCACTTTCCAAATTGTGCCTTTCTTTATAGTACTTCCTTATCACATTCGAATCGGCAATCACATGATCTGCAAATCGTTTTACGATGAACTCTGAGAATCTGAACCAGAATCTAGCCAAGGCTCCCCACTTTTTTCTGTTCCATTCAAGTCCATCTACTGAAATGACAGTCTTCAGTCCGAGTAGTTTGAGGAGTATTATATATATAGCATTTCCCAAGCCGTATATATGGACGATATCCCACCTGAAAAACATCAGATGAAATGCTGACAGACCGGAATGTGATATCGTGTCCATGCTTTTCACCTTGACCGAAGGAAGTATGACCAATCGTACACCTTTGTAATATTCTTCTTTATAGTGAGTATTTCCTTTCCTGCAGTATACAGTAACTTTGTGTCCCCGTTCGACAAGCCGGGTACTTACCTCCTCAACACAGGTCTCAAACCCTCCGTAACGGGCAGGTATTCCCCTTGTGCCGATTATTGCGATCTTCAGCCTATCATTCTCAATCATACTTTCTTAGCATCCTGTAGTCTCTTCTCCCCCAGGATAATTCTCTGAATATAATCTTCTAGCGCCTCTTCCCAGGATCTCATGATTCGCTTCTTCATGAGCATGAGGTTATAATTACTAATGGCCTCCATTCTCGGACGGGGAGCCACTAAAGGAAATTCCTCGGAGGAAACAGCCTGTACTTTACAAAACTTATTCCCCGCAATACTAAGAATCTTCTTTGCCAATTCATAGCGGCTACAATATCCTTCATTTGCCATGTGATATTTTCCATACCTCCCCCACTCCAGAAGTTCTGCTATCCCCTTTGACAAATCTATAGTGTATGTCGGGGAACCGAATTTATCATTCACAACCTTTAATTCCTTCTCCTTATGTGACAACTCTATAATTTTCCTTACAAACTTTTTATCCAAAGAACCCCCACCAAACATCCATCCGGCAGTTACGATGAAAAATCTCTGCGCTGTGCGTAGAACACATCTTTCCCCTTCTAGTTTGGTTTTGCTGTAAACGCTCCTCGGCGAGGCGTCATCAT
>JBHIFB010000041.1:0-24567 GCA_046760905.1 Candidatus Glassiibacteriota bacterium
CTTCCTAAAAGGGCCTTGGGGGGCGCGAGCCCCTGTGGAAGTGCTGCGTTTCCATTGCCAGATACGTTACCATATTTTGGAAACGCAGCACTAAGGACATCCTCATATTTTATCCTGAAAATCTACTTTCATCATCAAATAATGATCGAAGGAGTGCCCGACATAAGGTGGATTTCATATCGAACTATTTGACATTTTCGGAGCTGGATGATATAATGTGATACATCAATCTTTGGTCATCATCACGGAATAGCCAGTGTATCCACGAATTGTCGCAATCGTCCGTCGTTTTTTCTATTTGAGTACATGATCGCTTCCATTGTTTTTATATTCACAATAGTCATGGTCGATGAGTGAATGAAGATTTTCGATATGCAGAGAAAACAATTTCTCGACTTTCTCGCTACTCTTCGCTGGTGCGAATCAACTTTCACGGCCCAAGCGACATCATCGAGAGATCCTTACCTCAACTCCTCTCTCATATTGCGACGTGTAAGACCTGGATTTCTCGTGCATTCGCTCCTTGGACTTGGACTCAGGGCAACTTCGTGCCTCGAAAATTCGCCCTGTCGCTCTCGCTGCGAACATCCAGACTTGTGCATCTATTCGGCACTCCTCGAGCCACGAGCTCGGAGGACAGATTCGGTTTTTCGAAAGAACGAGAAATTACCTGTCCCGTTTGCAGTCGATGCTCCTTGGAAATGGTGGTCTCTGGGCGAAGAACTCTCTTTTCGCGTCATTCTCCTGGGCAAAGCAAGAAGCTATCGGGAAAGTATAGAGAAATCTCTTCTTTTCGCATTCGCGAAGGGAGCGGGGAAAGAGGGGTGGAGAAAAGGTTTAGTGTCCAATGGATGGAAAAACCTCGAAGCATCATCACTTGTATCTGACTTTCGGGATGACACGAAGAAGGGCACGAAACGCTGCGTCCAGATGAGAATGATGACTCCCTTACGACTCGTGAGGAAAAAGCGGGAGCTTCGCTCCTTCGATTTCCTCTCTCTTGTGCGAGACCTCTCATTTCGAATATCAGTATGGGGTTCTCTTCACCAAGGGCAGCCCTGGCCTCCTGTATGGTGGTTTCTCTTTGAGGAGGCGAAAACGGTTCGAGTCTCAAGGGTGGATGTGAGAGGGATCACATTCGCGAGGTTCTCCTCGAGACAAAAGAGAGTGATCCCCATGCAGGGGCTTGTGGGTGAGGTGGAATTGGAAAATCTCACTCCCTCTCTCTTCCTCCTTCTTCGCATGGGGGAGGTCTCAGGGAGTGGGAAAGGGAGTTCGATCGGTCTGGGACGAATCAAAGCTTGTTCTTAGATTGAAGTTTAAACAACTGAGTTAGAGAGGAAGAGAAAGTTGATGTGGGAGAATGGGGTGGGGATTTTGATCTAGCAACAATGTGATTTTATTGGGCTTGCTCGTTCATCATACTATTATTACCCCAAATCCGAGAGTGATCTTAACCTTGAGCTCATGCGCCTGATTGATGAGCAATATACAAAGACATTGTTTTATGGTATACCGCGGATGACGGCCTAGCTGAGAAGGAAGGGGTATTCAGTTAATCACAAGCAGATCAAAAAAGGAGGTGCAGCTATAGGGATGAATCTCTTGCAGAGGAATAAGACACTAACAAACGTGTGGATTCCTTCTCAGGAGATTCTGGACTTAAGGGACCCGCCGAGAACTAAGATGATGCTTACTAAATGGTGGCAAGATGAGATTTGGAAGATTGCGGCCTGATGTGAACCAATACTTCAAATGAGCTTACAGCGAAGTAGATAAAGTTATATCCATCAATCGCCGCTCGTGGAGGTATTTCTATGTTTATGTGCTCTATGAGAGTACCAGGAGGAGGAGAGGGTACTGAAAGGCCATCGGTGCCTTAGCTCGGCACCTATCCGAGGCCATCTGGTGGATCTTGACAGGGCGAGAGAGATATAAAGAACCCCGCTCGGTTATGAACAGTTCAGTCCATGGCAAGATAAGCGCGACATTATCGTAAGCCCTTGGAGGCTTGGGTCCCTAATACGACATTCTGCTGGGACATTATCATGCTGTGATTGAGGGCGGGGACTTGACTCCGACGACACGAGAGGGGATGGAAATTATATGAAAATGGCAGAAGGCATAGAAGGAAAAATGATATGAGTAAATCCTTTACAAGCGGGTAGTAGAATTGAGGTATTGACACCAGCGCTTCTAGGAATCAATCGTGGATGGTTGGTGAGCATTAGGAAATCATTCGCGCTGTTACTTAAGGGGCAAGGGAAAAATGGATGGATATCGGAGAAACAAAAAGCCGGATATGGGTCAGTGATCAATCAGGCAACCTCTCGCCCGGCCGCCATCCAATTTCCTGAAGATGCTGGAGAAGCTCGAATGTCTCCTTCCTTTCTGAATAGACAAGAAGTAGCAAAAGGTCGCCAGGCCTCGCCCATTGTAGCGATTGACGCACAGCCTCTATCTCTGAATCTGCGCGGCCTATCATGTCATCTCCCGCGCCGAGGCGACGGAGCTCCGATTCTATGAGACCTGTAACCTCACCCTTTTCACGGCCACGCAAATAGGCATCCATTTCCTTTATGATTACCCGATCGGGATGCGCTTTCCAGGTGATCGCGACCTGTTCGAGGATGGATGCATCGGTGCGATCCCCAGCCTGGCCGAACAGGACGAGCCAGCGCCTCGCAGGCAAAGCATCTGCCATCTCGAACAGTGACCTGAATCCATGAGCATTGTGAGCGAAATCGACGATCGCCGTGACACCGCCGAGCTCGAAGACATTTCCGCGACCCGGGTTTTCCTGCGGTGTTCCATCGAAGCTCTTAAGGCCCAGGGAGATCGCGGCAGCGGGTATATTCAGCTTCCCGGCCACGAGGACAGCGGCCAGGGCATTAGCTATGTTGTGCCGTGCAGCTCCTCCGAGCGTGATCGGTATTTCATCAACCTGAACGATCCTTTCCAGATTCACTCCGCGCGACCGAACGAGAAACCCGTCCTCGACCCAGGCTACCTCGCCTCCATCACCGAGAAGTTCCATCAAATTCGATCGACCGGAGTCGAGGCTGAACCACGCAGTCGGCACACCCGGCGTCTTTCCGCGCGCTCGAAGGCCTGAATCATCGGCGCAAAGTACCAGAAGCCCATTCGGACCAATGGCGCGGTGGACGATGAGCTTGGTCTCGACAAGTGCTGCAAGGTCTGTGACACCATACTCTCCCAGGTGGTCCTCCGCTACGTTTGTGACGAGTGCCACATCAGCGTGGCGTACGGGGAGCCCACGGCGCAGGATGCCGCCCCTGGCTATCTCCAGGATGGCGACTTCCACATTTTGATTGCGGAGGACACAGCGTGCGCCTTCCGGTCCGGAGTAATCGCCCTGTTCAACGATTTCCGCATCAATAATGATTCCATCGGTCGACGAGAATCCCTCCGCCATTCCGTGGGCTCGACTGATCGATGCGAGCAGGCGTACGGTAGTCGACTTACCGTTTGTGCCGGTTATGAGTGCCAGAGGAATGTCATGTATCCTTGACCAGTCGATCGACTCCGGATCGGGAATTTCATGAACGGGGAAAGTAAGCGAGCCCTTTCCCAGTCCGATCGATGCGTACTCGTCATCACAGAGAAAGGAGACTCCATGATCAGACGCCGCGGCCTGAAGCGCCGAAAGCGGTGGGTTTATCTCCCCGGCTATCTCCTCTCGGATTCTGGATGCCTCCTCATCGAAGCCAGAATCCAACCTTTCACCTTCCACCACGGCACGTGCCGCCTCCACGGCCCACTCGTTGATTTCGGTGGCCGAATAGAGGGCATCCATCGGAGCACTCAATGCAAGCGTCGCACCCCCCGGGAAACGCCGCGTGGCCACATCCTCTGTTTTCCACCCGACGGCATCAAGCATCCTCCGCGCCTGTTTTCGCCAGCTACTTATAAGCGGTTCAACCACTTCATCCGGTCCGAAGACTTCGAGCCCGGCACCGGCTCGATCCCAGAGAAGGTTGGGCCCTGTGAGGCGACGGGAATCTTTTACTTCAATTTCTGTCACGGGATCAGTTCCTTTGATAACCCTCGTTCAATCCTCCTCCCGTGCCAGTCGAACACCCTTCTCATCCCGAACGAGGGATTCCCCTGCACGGAGCTCGATAGGAGCGGGGTCCACTGTGTCAAGAATCGGAGACGCTTGGATCTTCGCAGGAGTTGTCTTCTCTGGCGGTGGTGACTCCCGGTCGGAACGGAAGCTTGTTATCTGATCCCAGCAGCGGGAAATCGCGTCGCCGAATATCAGGAGGACATCGTCTTTCTGCCCCATTTTGAGGGCTGCATCTACTGCCAGAGTTTCTTCGGGTATGAGATCGATACGGGAGGTGTCCACGCCGTTCTCGATAAGGGTTTCGCGCAGCAGCTTAGGTATCTCATCAGATTCGCGTCCCCGGAGTGAATCGTCCCGGCGGCAGATGTAGTGATCGAACTTGCCTGCGGTGAGGCGGGCTATCTGCCGGACATCCTCATCTCGTCGATCACCGGGGGCGGATAGTACACATATCCTGCGTCCCTTAGGATCGAGCCTCTCTATAAGCCGACACATAGCCTCTACGGCTGCCGGGTTGTGTCCGTAATCCAGGATGACTTTAAACGGGTGCTCGTCGAAGATGTTCATTCTTCCTGGAACCTGGAAGTAAGTCGTATCGAAGGTCTGAAGACCGTGACGAATGTCCTCAAGCTTGAGGCCCATGCTATAGGCTATTGCAGCCGCGAACATTGCGTTCTCCACATTGTGCATCGCCCGTCCATCTAAAGTTGCAGGGATCTGGTGTGTCCAGAGCAGGGGCATGTGTGCTTCGTGATCGTAAAGTGTAATCATCTGACCCTGGATTCCCTCTTCGAGGACTATTGCCCGCCCTCCCGAGTTGATGTGTTCCTTCACCAGGGAGTGAGCCGGATTCATCGTGACATAACACACATGCTTGGCCTCAGAGTGATCTGCCATCCTGAGACATAGAGGATCATCAGCGTTGAGGACCGCCGTATCCTGTGCGACCTCGATCACGATTCTCTTGACGAGGGCGAGTTCCTCCAGGTTGTTGATGCCTTTCAAGCCAAGATGATCGGTTTGAACATTTAGGCACGCACCAACACTGCATTTACTATAGCCCATCCCACGTCGGAGCAATCCCCCGCGGGCGGTTTCCAACACCGCTACATCGACCGAGGGATCCCGAAGGACCATCCTGGCCGCGACGGGTCCGGTCATGTCCCCGTCGACGGTCTTATGACCATCTATGTAAACACCATCGGTCGTAGCCAGTCCTACACGGGAGCCTGTGAGCTTGAATATGTACGCCAGCATTCTTGCTGTCGTCGTCTTGCCGTTTGTTCCGGTGATGGCAGCGATAGGGATTCTGGCGGGAGTGCCGGGGGGGAAGAGCATGTCCATCACCGGGCCGGCGACGTCTCGGGGCTGGCCCTCGCTTGGCGCCACATGCATACGAAAACCGGGTGCTGCGTTCACTTCGCAGATGGCACCACCTGTGATCTTATAAGATAGGGAGATATCGGTGGTGAGGAAATCGACTCCTGCGACATCGAGACCAATCGCTTTTGCGGCCCGGATTGCCATCTCCCGGTTGTCGGGGTGAACAACGTCGGTTTTATCTATCGCAGTTCCACCCGTAGAGAGATTGCCGGTAGAGCGCAGGAAGACTATCTCGCCCTTCGGCGGTATCGTTTCTCTGGTGTAGCCTCTCAATTCGAGCAGGCGCTGGGCCTGGTGGTCAAATTCTATCTTCGTCAGAACTTTCTCATGACCGATGCCTCGTTGCGGATCATCGTTCAGTTTCTCGATGAGCTCCTCTATGGTGCTCTTGCCATCGCCGATAACGTGCCCCGGTATGCGCTGGGCAACGGCTATAAGTTCACCACCCACTACAAGCATACGGTGGTCGAATCCCTTGATGAAGCTCTCCACGATGACGGTTCGGCCATGTTCACGGGCGTGGTGAAAAGCTATGACTACCTGGTCAGGGTTGGTTAGGTTGATCGAAACCCCCCTTCCGTGATTCGCAGAAAGTGGTTTCACAACGACCGGGAAGCCGATCTGCTGTGAGGCCCTGACAGCTTCCTCTTCCGTATACACAAGGCGCTGCCGCGCAACCGGCAAACCGAGGTCGGCGAGGATACGGTTCGTTTCCTCCTTGTCAGAGGCGATCTCCACCGATATATGTCTTGTCTCACTCGTCACCGTGGCCTGGAGGCGGCGCTGGTAGCGACCGTGTCCGAGCTGGATCAGGCTGTATCGGTTCAATCGAAGGTAGGGAATGTCTCTTTCACGCGCAGCTTTGACCAGAGATGCGGTGCTTGGGCCCAGGGCGAGCCGCTGTGCGAACCGGATGAAGGAGTCCCTCCGTTTTTCGAAGTCAAAAGAGCTTGCATCGAAGTCTTCCGGCTGCAGCTCGCGGGGGAGAAGGGAATGGATTAGATCCAGGGCAAGCGAACCCGCCTCGAGGCCGACCTCTGATTGCTCGTACTCGTAGACGACATGATACTCACCAACAGCGCCATCGATTGAGCGCGTCTTCCCGTAGCTCACTTTTACGCCGGCGGCACACTGTATCTCGATAGCACAGTGCTCAAGGACGTGGCCTAGCCAGGTCCCCTCGTCCTCTGTAAGACGCCGGATGAATCCTCCCGGCTCCCCGTAGGAACAGGTGTGATTCGAAAGCCCTGGTAGGGCTCTTATCAACCTGTCGTTGAAACTTGTCCCGAGCCGTCCGGTTGGCCATTCTTCGAGTGGGCCCAGATCCACGGTGAGGCGTATGACCGGGAAGTGGGCATAGAGGCTGGGACCGAGGTATACCGATGTGTCGATGATCTTCACGACTACTGCCTCTCAGCACAGGACTCAGCAGGTTTGGCCACGAGGGTGTTGAGATTGAAGGTTCCGCCATCGGTTAGAATATGGAGTCGTACTCCTATGAGCGAGACGGGATCTTCCTGATTTGCCGAATCCATCGAGGAATACTCGAGATGTGTGGGATCGACAATGGTGACGCCGCCGCTGCCAGTTACTTTTATTACATCGTCCGGGTCTATGAAGGCTGCTGTATCCTCGTCGAGGCCGACTCCTATGGTTCTTGGGTTGTAAGAAATGGCAGCCAGCAACCGCCCAAGACGGTCTCTTTGCCTGAAATGCTGATCGATGATGACTCTGCGTGTCAGGCCCAGGCCTGGCGCGAGAGTTACCATCGAGGAGATAGGTGTCGGTCCCTCGTCACCGAAAGCTATCATGTGCTCCGACAGAAATGCCGCCCCCGCCGAAGTGCCTGCGACGTGCTGGCCAAGAGCGTTCCGTTCACGCAGTATCCTGCCGACCGGACTTCCTCCGATATTCGTCGACAGGCGGAGCTGGTTCCCGCCGCTGAGGAAGACCCCATCCGCCCTTGCCAGCGTTTCGAGCCAATCCTCGCGTTCGCAATCTGATCTGGATTCGAAAGGGAGGGAAATGGCCTCCCTGACCCCTGTTTCCCTGAACAGAGACTCGTACCGGCTACCCGTATCCTCCCGGCTCGAGGCCGTCGGTATGATCACTATGCGGGCCTTCCTCCCACCGCATATCTCCACGAATCGACTCAGGATGAGCTTGGTGCGGAGTTTCTCCTCCCCGCCACCGATTGGGACGATGAATCCTCGTTTACTTTTCACCGCAAATCTCTCATGGCAGTGCCTATCATGCCGGCTTCGCCCTGATTTTTGGGTTTCTCATCACACTCATACAATTGATATTACGGCGCAAACGAATTGTCAACCGGTCCTGGCGAAGAGAGCGGCCTCTCAGTAACTTTAGAAGTTTTTCAGCGAACATTCCAATGGATTGGATGCAACCGGTATGTGGATAAACGGTCAATCCACACCCGAAGATTGCCCTTGACGGTGAGTACCTGCTCGATAAATTGATTGGTAAATCCGTGTCGTTAATAATTCGCACAACTGAGTCATGCCGCCTGGCAGAAGCATTGGGTCATGCGATGCTGAAGTCACTCAGGCCGAAAATCCGGTTGCAGGGTTTATTAAAGTAGGTCTTCATCGACCGTGACAGCCGGGCAGCTCAGTCGGGATCAGGCGTAAGATAGGGCTATGTTTCGCAGAGTAATATCGGCAACTTACAGGAAAGCACGGCGGTTGGTTATAGCCGTGGTCGGCGGCACAATCCTCCTGATAGGTATTTTCCTGCTTATCCTGCCGGGGCCGGCTATCATAGTAATCCCTGTCGGCCTGGCAATCCTGAGCTTGGAGTTCACATGGGCCCGGAACCTGCTCCGTACGGTGAAAAGGAAAACTGCTGACCTGAAGAATACCTCTGATGGCAGGGAGAAATAGAACAGGGAAAAGTGGCAACAGGGAGACGCTCAGATCGGGAGCGGTCAATAGGGGTGTAGCCGTATTGTTGCTGTCCAGATTGACTCTGATTCCTTGCATTCTATCTCTCTTACTCTGCTGCTCGAGGGCCCAAGAGGGGAAAACGGTCAACCTTCTCGTCATCACATTAGATACCACAAGAGCCGATAAGCTGGGTGCTTATGGATGCACTGAAATCAAGACGCCTAATATAGACAGGCTGGCAAAGAGTGGCGTTCTTTTCACCAGGGCCTACTCATCGGTACCGCTTACCCTCCCATCTCATGCCACCATAATGACCGGAATGTACCCTCCCGGACATGGTGTGAGGAATAACGGGAATTACAGGCTTCCAGAAGGAGTCACAACACTCGCAGAGCTGCTTTCTGAGGCGGGTTACAGGACAGCCGCTTTTCTGGCTGCTTTTGTTCTGGACTCCCGCTTTGGCCTGGATCAGGGTTTCAAACTGTACCATGATTCCTTTCTCAATTTAGAGAGCAAAGCGCAAACCTTCGAGTATGCAGAAAGGGATGCCGGCCGGGTGACCGAGCTCGCGGTCGACTGGTTGAAAGATGCGCGAAGCCCCTTCTTCCTCTGGGTTCATTACTTCGATCCGCACCATCCTTACATCCCTCCTCAACCTTACGGAGATAAGTACAGAGATGCTCCCTATCTCGGTGAGATAGCCTATACCGACCACTGTGTCGGAACACTGCTTGATGCCCTGAAAGAGACCGGTTTGGGGGATAGAACACTCATCGTTCTCACCTCTGATCATGGTGAGTCACTCGGTGAGCACCTGGAGTCCTCCCATGGAGTGTTTCTGTACGAAGGCCCGATGAGAGTACCACTCATCATGACCCTTGACGGTGTTCTACCGGCTGGTAGGCGGGTCGACGATTACGTTTCCCTCGCGGATATACTCCCCACAGTCTGCGAGGTGCTGGACATCAATGTTCCCGATCAGGTCCAGGGTAGAAGCCTACTGGATGTGATCCGTGGCGTTGAAAAGCAGGAGACGCCGCTTTACATGGAATCGAGGTACCCGGTCGAGAACTATGGATGGAGTGAGATAACCGGCCTCCTGTGGCAAGGCTGGAAGTACTTGAGGGTACCGGAACCGGAACTGTACGATATCGAGGCTGATCCCCACGAGCAGAGGAACCTGGCCGGAGAGAATCATGAAATGCTCACCGCGCTTGATTCACTCCTCTCCCGGACCGAAGGACACATATCAACTGCTGTAGGAGCTCAGGCCTTGCATCAGATGGATGAGGATGCCAGAAAGAGGCTGGAAAGCCTCGGTTACGTCTGGAATGCTGATGGCGGAAGCACGGAGGAGGAAGCCGATCCAAAGAAGATGATCGGTATCATGAGCGAGACCGAAAGGGGTATGGTACTCTTCAGCGAAGGTAATACAGAGGAGGCTGCCAGGGTATTTGAAGGTATCCTCGAACTCGATCCGGGAAACATCACCGCGCACAACCTCCTCGGGTTGATACTCTACAAACTCGGTGAGCCGGAGGAGGCGATGCTGCACTGGAAGAGGGTGATCAAACTCAATCCTGGCTATGTGGAGACGTACCGGAACCTGGGGAGTGTCCTGAGGAAGATGGGCAGACTCGAGGAGGCTCGCGATGCCTTCCTGGAGGCGGTGAGGTTAAATCCTGATTACACTGAGGCTTATGTCGAGCTTGGTGTTACTTACAAGAGAATGGGCAGGGACCTCGAAGCCCGGGAGCAATTCTTAAAAGCGCTCGAGCTGGATCCGGATTTCCTTCAGTCGCATCTCTTTTTTGGAAACCTTCTCAAGGATGCCGGGCAACTCGATTCTGCGCTCGTCCACTATAGACACGTCTTATCCATCGACAGCTCCCACACCGAAGCGAGAAGGCAGGCAGCTAAGATCCTCATGAGAAAAGGCGACTTCAAGGGGGCACTCGAACATTTCAAATACGTAGCTGATGTCATCGGCGATCTTGAGTCATATATAGAGCTCGGTATAGCTTACGATAGGGCCGGGATGGGAGAGGAAGCGGTTGAGGTCTACCGGAAGGCTGTCGCCATCGATTCCCTCTCATCCAGGGTGTACAATAACCTTGGTATCGCCCTCTTCCGTCTAGAGCGCTTTGAGGAGGCGAAGACGAATCTGAGAAAAGCCGTTTCTCTCAAAGAGGATTATGCCGAGGCTTACTTCAACCTGGGTAATGTCTACAGGAAACTTGGGAGAACCGAAGAGGCGCTTCAATCATACAAGAGCTTCCTCAAACTGCGGCGTGGAAACGAGGAGGCGGCAGGGCGGGCCCGGGAGCTGATACGTCAGCTGGAAGGAGGGAATTAGTCTACATCTGTGTGAAGGAGAACAGCCCTCTCATTTATGCTCCATGTGTCAAGATCTGCATCATCATCGAGGTTTCCTTCAGCGGATGCAATGAAGGTGGAGGAATCGGCCGCAACAATGTCATACTCATATCGGGTATTGCCCTTAGGGTGAAAACCCAGTGAAGACATGTTATCCCTGTCGCCATCCTGATCTGTATGCAGACCGGATGGAATTTCTTGCATAGGAGGACATCCTATATATATGTCATATTCGGTGTGGTAGGCCTCCTGAAGGACCCGCATCTCCCCCAGGCATGATTTTGCTTCACTCGTCTTGGATCTCTTGATAAGTCCGCCAAAAAGGGGAATCGCCACGACGGCTAGAATGCCAATTATGGCAACCACAACCATGAGTTCAAGAAGTGTGAAACCTCTTTTCGTTTGCAGGCAATCTTTTCGCATGGCTACACATAAGAGAAGCAATAATTGTGCCATATGATTGCCGAATCTGTCCCGTCTTTTCGATTCATCTTAGTTGCCTCCCTTCGAACGATAATTTCCCGTAAGAATGTTGACTTTTTCTGCCGTTGTTATTAATAATTTATGTCAAATTGAAACTTTTAACCGGGCTTGGATTATAGGCGGAAGCCTTCACATAGATGGGGGAGGAAGGGGAGAGGGATGCTGCGCGACGAGACAGAAGAGTCGGAAAAGGAATACATTATTCGGGGAATTTTCTTTCGGGAGAAGGAATATCCCCTTTTTCTTTCTAGACGATTCCACTGTAATTTCCCCCACAAGTCACCGGAAGAAGGGGAACTCGTTCCTCTTATCTGACTACTACATGGAGGCAGGAGGTAGAATTGAAATACTGGAGGAAACCTCTCGATAAGGAGAGGATAAAGAAACCTGTCGGGGAAATCCATGTGTTGAAAGACAGGTGCAAAGGCTGCAGTTTTTGTATAGAATACTGCCCCAGAAATGTTCTTGACCTCTCGCAGGAATTCAATGAGAAGGGTTACCACTTCCCGGTGGCTGCAAGGGCCGAGGATTGCGTGGACTGCAAGCTCTGCCAAAATATCTGTCCTGAATTTGCAATTTATGTATTGACCGAGAATGGCGGGGAGACCGAGAGCGATGACCAAAAGTGATAGATCTTTATTGACAGGGGAGCACTACTGGGACGGGGATATAGCATGTGCCGAAGGGGGGATAGCGGCAGGATGTCGATTCTTTGCCGGCTATCCCATCACGCCTTCCACTGAGATAGCGGAGAGAATGTCGGAGAGGCTCCCGGAGGTTGGTGGCGTCTTCATACAAATGGAAGACGAACTCGCTTCAATGAACGCAATACTCGGGGCCTCATGGGCCGGTAGGAAATCAATGACCTGTACATCCGGTCCGGGTTTCAGCCTCATGATGGAAAACCTCGGCCTCGGCATCATGCTTGAAACCCCCACGGTTCTTGTTAATGTCCAGAGGGGTGGACCTTCCACAGGGCTCCCGACTCTCGTGGGGCAGCAGGATATGATGCAGGCAAGATGGGGCTCCCATGGCGATTACGAGATAATAGCGATAAGCCCCTCATCCCCGCAGGAGTGTTTCGATTACACGATCCTCGCTTTCAACCTCTCCGAGAGGTACCGTGTACCCGTTCTGGTGATGGCGGATGAGGTGGTTGGGCACATGACTGAGAAGGTTGTCGTACCCCCAGCGGAGGAAGTGAAGATTATCGACAGGAAATTGACTACCGTGCCTCCTGAAGAATACCTCCCCTACGTTCCAGATGAAGATCTCGTTCCTCCAATGGCGATAGCCGGTACCGGATATCGATACCACGTGACAGGCCTTACTCATGATGAGAGGGGTTATCCACAGACCAGCGGTTGGGAAGCCCAGGCGAAGCTGGTGAGGAGACTGATGGATAAGATAAGAAAAAACGCTGATGACATCATGCACTACGAGGAATACGGGACAGATGATTGTGATGTGCTTTTGCTTTCTTACGGGATCTCTGCAAGGATTGCGCTGAGTGCAATGAGGTGGGCGAGGAATGAGGGGCTCAAAGTAGGATTGTTGAAACTCATCACAGTCTGGCCGTTTCCAGAGAAGCGGGTGTATGAACTTGCAAAATCGGTGAAGAGCATACTTGTACCGGAAGTGAATATGGGACAGATGGTACGGGAGGTGGAGAGGGCCGTCGCAGGTAAATCAAGAGTTGTTTCCATACCTCACGCCGGCGGACATGTCCATCAGCCTGATGAGATACCTCGATTCATAACGGAGGCTCTGAAATGAGAGAAGACATCGCAATAACAAATGATATTACAGATCCACCGGAGCCAGTACATCCCATCGATGATATCATCAGGACGGAACGGATCCCTCATGTCTGGTGCCCTGGATGTGGTATAGGCACTTCGGTCAATTCATTTACCTCTGCACTGGAGAAGACCGGCATTGATCTCGACAAGGTTTGCGTCGTCTCGGGAATTGGGTGCACCGGCAGGGTGGCTGGGTATGTTAAGCTCGATTCCTTCCACACAACCCACGGAAGGGCCATTCCCTTTGCCGTGGGACTGAAGCTCGCAAACCCGGAGCTGAATATCGTTGTCTACAGCGGGGATGGCGATATAACTGCTATTGGCGGCAATCATTTCATTCATGCTGCGAGGCGGAACATAGACCTTACCGTCATCTGTGTGAACAACTTCATTTATGGTATGACCGGCGGTCAGATGGCTCCTACCACCCCTATGGGTGCGACAAGTACCACCTCGCCATACGGGAACCTCGAGCACCCTTTCAACATCCCGTATCTTGCCGCGGCCTCGGGGGCGGTTTATGTTGCCAGATGGACTTCCCTGCACGTCAGGAGGCTCGAAAAATCTATGATGGAGGCCCTCAAGAAACCGGGATTCGCCATGATCGAGGTCATTTCCCCGTGCCCCACCGTTTACGGCAGGCGGAACAAGCTGGGTGATGGAATGAGCATGCTCAAATTCTTCCACGACAACTGTGAGATAAGGCATGGAGAGGATCCGGCGAATGTTGACATTGACAAGATAGGGAAAATCATCGTTGGAAAGTTTGTTGATATAGAGAAACCAACGTATTCCCAGATGATGAGATCCCTTATAGAGGAGAGGATGGCGGAATCGAAATGAGCTATAATGAGGTGAGAATCGCGGGTTTCGGCGGCCAGGGGATCATACTCGCTGGTGCCATTACGGGGCAGGCCGCTGCTATCTACGATGGCAAAAACGCCACACTCGTGAAAGCATACGGGCCCGAGGCGAGGGGTGGCGCCTGCAGCGCTCAGTTGATAATATCCGATGAACAGATCTATTACCCTTACGTGAAGGAACCAGACACCCTCGTCGTTATGTCACAGGAGGCCTTTGTCAAATTCGTGGATGAACTTAGGGAGGGAGGCTTTCTAATCGTCGATGAAGACCTGGTGAAGAAGGGGGATTATGAAGCGGTGGCGGATAAATTCAATCTGCATGCAATCCCCTCCACGAGATTCGCAGAGGAGATGGGCCGCAGGATAATAGCCAACATAGTAATGCTGGGCTTTTTCACCGCGACTACCGGCCTTGTGAGCGCCAGCGCTATGGAATCGGCGATAGAGAAATACGTGCCGAAGGGAACTGAGGCCTTGAACCTCGAGGCATTCCGCAGGGGTTTCGAATATGTGGAAAAACCCGTGCTGAAAGAGGTTGAGGCAGACGAATAGGATTGACATCCGGCTTAGCCATCCGGAAAAAGAGTTGGAGACAATGGATAAGAAGGCACTGATCATTGGTGCTGGGGCAAGCGGTCTGCGTGCGGCTCTCGATATTGCCCAGTCTGGTATCGAGGTTCATCTGGTCGAGAGGGATTCTTCCATCGGTGGAATGCTCAGGGGGCACTGGTTCACTCATCCTACGGGTGAGGATTCATATACGCTTATGATTCCCACCATGCTTGAAGCCGAAACCCATCCCAACATCCGTATCCACACACTTACCGAATTACAGGATGTCCAGAGAAGCGATGATTCCTTCTCCGTTCGACTCCTTAAAAAACCCCGTTACGTAGACGAGGAAAGATGCACCGGCTGCGGCCAGTGCGTGCTGGCCTGCCCGGTGGATATCGAGGAGGATGGGCTCCACGGTCGCATGAAAAGGAAGCCCATTTTCGTCAGGGACCCGCTGGCCGTTCCTCTCGTTTATGCGATAGAGAAGGAAGACAGGGCGCCATGTGTGCAGCGATGTCCCGTTCACCTGAACGTCCAGGGTTACATTGCGCTGATTGCAAGGGGCAAATACAGGGAAGCTTACAACCTCATAAGGGAAAGGCTTCCGCTGCCATCTGTATGCGGGAGGGTGTGTTTCCATCCGTGTGAAGAGGAGTGCAACCGGGCTAAGGTCGATGAACCGGTGGCTATCAATCTGCTAAAGCGGTTCGTATGCGAATATGAGGGGAACGACATCGAGCCGGTGAGGTTTGAAGCCGACGGGGAAGCTGTAGCCATCATCGGATCGGGTCCGGCGGGACTTACGGCTGGCTATGAACTCGCCAGGCGGGGACATAAGCCAACGATTTTCGAAGCGCTGCCGGTCAAAGGCGGTATGCTGCGGGTTGGAATCCCGTCCTACAGGCTTCCACGCGAAGTACTAGACAGAGAAATAAGATACATTGAGGAAAGTGGAGTAGAGATAAGGACACAGGTCAGGCTCGGTGTTGATACATCGATCGATGAGCTCTTCGACGAAGGGTACAAAGCCATTTTCCTGGCCATAGGTGGCCACAAGGCCAGAAAGCTCAATGTGGAGGGAGAAACCCTTGGGGGCGTTGTGGACGGGATCCAGTTCCTCAGAGAAGCGAATCTCAAGGGCAAATACAGGATGGGACGGGAAATCATCGTGATAGGCGGTGGCAACGTCGCTCTAGACTGTGCCAGGGTCGCCAGGCGGCTCGGTCCGGGACGCGTCAAGGTTGTATGCCTCGAGTCCAGGGAGGAGATGCCAGCACATGAATGGGAGATTGAGCACGCCCTCCAGGAGGGTATAGAGCTCTATCCGTCTCTTGGACCAAAGCGCGTGCTCGGAAACGGTAAAAACGTTACCGGGATCGAAACCCTTGATGTGAAATCTGTATTCGATGAGATGGGCAGGTTCAATCCAAGTTTCCATCCCGGTACCGAATCGACTATCGAGGGGGACATGGTGATCCTCGCCATCGGGCAGTTCCCTGACCTCTCTTTCCTGACCGAGGCCGATGGTATAGAGCTCACAAGACGCGGCACGGTGAAATTCGATCCTGAGAATCTAACCACATCGAGACCGGGAGTGTTCACGGGTGGTGAGGTTGCAACTGGCCCTTCGATGGCAATAGAAGCCATTGCCATGGGGCGAAACGCCGCCATTTCCATAGACAGATACCTCAGGGGTGAAACTCCCGGTGGCGAAGGGTGGAAGGCCGCTCGTGATTCAAGAACCGAAGAGGGATTTGCGATCCCGCAGGATGTGAAAAAGGCACCGCGAGAAGACCCGGGTCAGGTCCCGCCAGAGAAAAGAATTAAGAGTTTTGAAGAGGTCGAGTTCGGTTTCACGGAGGAGATGGCAAGGAGTGAGGCCGAACGATGTCTATCGTGCGGCGTATGCTCTGAGTGCATGGAGTGTCAAAGAGCATGCGAGGTGCTCGGTGCTATACATCATGACCAGGAGAAGGAAGAGGTGCGCCTTGATGGTGTAGGCGCCATCGTTGTGGCCGTGGGGAAGCGACGGGTGGCCGTCGATGCTGAGATATCATCCGCCTTCCTATCAAAGTCGGGTGTGGTGACTGATGAGGAGTTTGACCTGAATCTTTCCCAATGGGGTCCGACAGGGGGCATGCTTATAGCTACAGGCAATGGTAAGAGAATAAAGGAACTTGCATACATCTTTGGCTATACATCGGTCCTCGAGCCGGAGGATGAATTCGATTACAGGTCGACTCTTTCGAGAATAGATGCTGTGATGCATAAATCGCCAGATCTGAAATTGCGGTTGATCAATCCTCCCCATGTGCTTGAGAAAAAGCTCCAGAATCCCCAGAGTGAGATCGACAGGATCACAGTGCATCGTGGTGAAGTAAAAGACATCAAAAAGAAGGGGACGAAGCTCTCGATCCGGAAGGACGATGATGATTTGACTGTCGATCTCGTTGTGCTTGCGACTGTGTTCGAATCTCCGGAATCTAACGAGAAGCTTTCAAGGACGCTTTCCGTTTCCATAGACGAGTCCCGGAACTTCATAAGCGGCGGGGTCGGGATCGAAACTGATACTGAAGGTATCTATATCTGCGGCCATGCCGCTGGCAGCACGTATATCGCCGAGGTGATAAGCCAGGGATCGGCAGTGGCATCGCTCGTCCAGGAAAGGCTCTCGGGTTCCAGGAAAAAACGAGCCGCCGCGGTCATACCTCTCACTTCAGGTGATTATGAATCAGAAAGAACTGCCGTTTTCATCTGTGAGTGTGGAGGCAGTACTTCTGAGTACCTTGATGTCGAGCGACTCAGCAGAGAGGCAGGAGACCTTCCGAATGTAGTCCATTCGGAAGTGATCACTTATATGTGTTCAAAGGAGGGTGTCAGGCAGGCGGTCGAAGCGATAAAGAGAGAGAATGTCACCAGGGTCGTGACGGCCTCGTGCTCCTGTTGTTCGTTGGAGCAGATATGCTCGAATTGCTCGACTCAGCGGATCAGGCAGAAGGAACGCCTTTATGCTTCCTCCACTGTTCCCAGGAGTCTTTTCGAACCAATCAATATAAGAGAACAGTGCGCATGGGCTCACCCCGACGATGCAGGGCTTGCACTCGAGAAGGCAACTGAACTGGTCGCCTTAGCCGTGAAACGGGCCGGGGCGTTGCAGTGTAGGGAAGTGTTCAGAGCCGATCTCTCTAACAAGGTTCTGGTCTGTGGTGTGGGAACGGAAGCTCTCACCTGCGCTGCCAGCCTCTCGAAAAAAGGCTTTGGAGTGAGCCTGCTCCCTGATACCGATGTTGAAGAAACAGACCTGGTAAAGAGGACATCCGAGCTCAGGGAGCTGGGCGTTACGGTTTTCGATTCGGGAAGAGTCGAGGAAGTAGAGGGAAACGGCGGGGATCTTCTGGTTCGCTTCTTTTCGGCGGGTGAAGAGAAGTCGATGAAAGTCGGCTCTGTCGTTCTTACGGGTAAAGAGGGTCCCGGACGTCTGCATCCGGTCGCGATGCCCCTGGACACCTCCCTGAAGGGTGTGTTCCGAAAGCCGGTTGGAGAAATAGGAGATGATGATAAAACGCTAACCATGATTGGAATGGGGCTTTCAGCGAGGGTTGCTGCATATCTATCAGACGGAGTGGTGCGTTCATTTGGATACAGACCGGTGATGGAACCGTTCTGGTGCCGGGGTTGCGGAAACTGTGCAGAGATTTGTGAATTCGGGGCATTCGAGATGGTTAATGATGATGGCTTCAGGCGCTCACAGATGTGGGAGCAACTCTGTCAGGGATGCGGTACGTGCGTCGCTTACTGTCCCACAGGCGCAATCCAGGCCGTACACACATCCACCAAGAGCCTAAATTCCATGTTTGGGACTCGCGGTGACGGCAAATTCCCCGGCAGGGAACGAATAATAGTATTCGCATGCCATTGGTCGAATTATGCCGGCGTGGATTTCTATAATATAGGGAAGTTTCAAATCCCACCCGAAGTGAGGGTCATCAGGGTGACATGCGCCGGTCGCCTTGAGGAATCAATGGTGATAAAAGCTTTCTCCTGTGGCGCAGCAGGCGTTGTTGTGATGGGGTGTGGGGAGGACATATGTCATTACCGGTTCGGAAACAGCAGGGGGATGGACCGGATGGAAAAGGCGAAAGAGCTTTTAAGGCTGCTGGGCGTTGGAGAGGAAAGGTTAATGATAACGAACATACCCGCCTGGGAAACAGGGAAATTCGAGAGCCTGATGAAGGGCTTCGTGAAAGAGGTCACCGAACACAGTAATGGATGACGAGAAGAAGCTGCTACAGGAATTCAAAACTTTCTACTGCCTCGATTGTGGAAAGTGTACGAGTGTCTGTCCTGTCTCGAGGTATGACGGTGAATTCTCGCCGAGGAGGATTGTTGAGAAAGCGGTCTACGAAGGATGGGACGAGCTTGTTCAGGATCCCATTACCTGGGAGTGCCTCACCTGTAATATGTGCAGTCTCCGATGTCCGGCAGATGTGCGTTTCATAGATTTCATGAGGAAACTCAGAATCTCGGCTCTACCGCAGGGTAACGAAGGTAGATGCACACATGGAGAGACGATACATTCATGGATAAGAGCAATGGCAGATAACTCCTGGGATCAAGACAGGCTGTCATTTCTATCGAAGGATGTGGACTTCACAGGCGAAGGGGAATATCTTTACTTCATGGGGTGCCTCCCCTATTACCAGTCTTACTTCGGTGATTGGGGACTGGAATTGCACGCTATAGCAAATAGCTCGATACGGCTGCTCAATGCGTTCGGCATTACACCGGCCGTGATGAAAGATGAGATATGCTGCGGCCATGATCTTCTCTGGGCCGGTGACACGGATACATTTGAAAGGCTCCTGGAAAAGAACGTCGAGGCTATGAGGAGAACGAACGCCACGACGATCATTGTATCGTGTGCCGAATGTCTGAGGACACTTTCTATAGACTACCCGAAGTTCACGGATGAGTTCGGCTTCAAGGTCATGCATCTAGCACAGTTCTTGGAGGAAAAGCTCGATGCTGTTATAGAGAGGACCGCGGACGGTGGAAAACGGCAGGTGAAAGTTACATTTCACGATCCGTGCAGGATGTCAAAGCACATGAATATACTTGATGCCCCAAGGATAGTGCTCAACAGTGCAGGGGGGGTTGAGCTCGTCGAGATGTCTCACAGCGGAGTGCGGTCGATGTGCTGTGGAACGAGTCTGTGGATGAGTTGCGGGGAGGTTTCCAAGAAGATCCAGCTCGAACGTCTGGGGGAAGCTTCCAATGCAGATGCAGGTTATCTCATAACGGCATGTCCAAAGTGTCAGATTCACCTTCGCTGCGCTCAGAGAGAGGCCCAGCTTCCGGCATACACCAGGGTACCAATGATAGATTTCGCATGCTTCATGGATAACAGGGTATCAGCTCCAGGAGAAATGCAGGTCACAGATGTTGGGACCTGACAAAGCGATGTGATGATCATCTTTCAGTAGTGCAAATCGGAGGTAACAGAAATGGACACCGGAATCGGGGAAGAAGTGAGGGTCGGGGTGTTCGTCTGCGCCTGCGGTGGAAACATCAGCAAGGTAATAGATGTAAATGCCGTCGCGGATTACGCCAGAACCCTCGATGGAGTGGTTGCGGTTTACAATAACCTTTACTCATGCTCTGATCCAGGACAGCGTCACATCCAGGAGAAGATAGACGAGAACAAGATGAACCGGCTCGTGATTGCAGCTTGCAGCCCAAAGCTTCATGAACCGACGTTCAGGGCGGCCGCACAGGCCGTTGGCCTCAATCCCTACCTGGTGGAGATGGCGAATATCCGTGAGCACGGGAGCTGGGTGCATCAGAACGAACCGGAGGCCGCCACGGAGAAGGCAAAAGATGCAGTGAGGATTGCCGTTGCGAAAGCGCATTTCCTCACCGCCCAGAAGGAGCTCGAAGTACCGATCGAGAAAAGCGCCCTGGTCATCGGCGGTGGGATATCTGGGATACAGGCCTCCCTCGATCTCGCTGAGACCGGCTACAAGGTCTATCTTGTTGAAAAGGAACCGTCCATCGGCGGTATAATGGCCCAACTCGACAAGACATTTCCCACGATGGACTGCTCTATATGAATACTCGGGCCTAAGATGATGGATGTCGGTCGACATCCCAACATAGAGCTTCTGACACTATCCGAAGTCGAAGAGATAAGCGGCTACGTCGGCAACTTCAACGTGCGCGTTAGGAAGAAGGCGAAGTACGTCGATGAGAAAGAATGCACCGCCTGTGGTGACTGCGTTGGAGTTTGTCCCGTTTACTCTCCAAATGAGTACGAGATAGGACTGAATACCAGACGCGCCATTTACATTCCTTTTCCACAGGCAGTTCCGTCATCTTACGTTGTAAACATGGACGAATGTCTTGGTAATAATCCCATCGCCTGCGGGAAGTGTATTGAGGCTTGCGAGAAGAAATGTATAGACTTCGACATGCAGGATGAAATACTTGATCTTCACATAGGCACGATCATCGTTGCAACCGGAATGAACGTGTATAACCCGGAGGAGCTGGACGAATACGGTTACACCAGGTACGAGAACGTCGTGACGAGCCTGGAAATGGAGAGGCTGCTCAATGCCGGGGGGCCCACAGGTGGCCACCTCATCCGTCCCGGTGACAGTAAGGAGCCGAAACGCATAGGGTTCGTTCTCTGCGTGGGATCAAGGTCAGAGAACAGGGGCAATCCCTACTGCTCGAATGTCTGTTGTATGAATACTGTGAAGGATTCTCTCCTTATAAAAGAGCATGACCCCGAGGCTGAGATATTCGTTTTCTATCAGGACATCAGGGCTTTTGGTAAAGGCTTCGAGGATCTTTATAAAAGGAGCAAGAACGAAGGCGTGAGGTACATCAGGGGCTTGCCGGGTGATATAGCCGAAGACGGGGAAACAAAGAACCTCCGCGTTTCGGTGGAGAATACATTGATGAACAGGCTCGAGAGCTATGAGCTCGACATGGTAGTCCTCTCCATTGGCCTCGTTCCTCGTGGTGATGGTGATAGAGATGGAGACTCGCTCCAGAAGATACTTCCCCTTTCGAAGACTTCGGATGGTTTCTACCTCGAATCGCATCCAAAGCTGAAGCCGGTTGATGCACCGACGCAGGGTGTTTATTTCGCGGGCTGTGCCGAGAGTCCAAAAGACGTGAAGGACTCGGTGACACAGGCGAGTGCAGCAGCAGCGAGAGCTGGAATACTCATGGCGAAGGGTAAGATCACGGTCGAGGCCATAACCGCCATAGTAGACGAAGCCAAGTGCACGAGCTGTGGAGTGTGCGCCAAAGTGTGTCCGTTTGGTGCGATCAAAGTGGATGTCAAGGCGAAGACACCCGCAGTGGTCATCGAGGCAGCCTGTCTCGGCTGCGGTACCTGTGCGGCGGAATGCAAATTTGGTGCGATAACGCAGAAGCATTTCACCGATGATCAGTTGAGGGCTCAGGTCGATGCGGCAACCGACATCCGTCCGGAGGAGAACATCCTCGCTTTCTGCTGTAACTGGTGTTCATATGCTGGTGCAGACACGGCCGGGACCGGCAGGATGCAGTATCCCGCGAATATCAGGATAATAAGGACCATGTGCAGCGGGAGGGTTGATGAGGAATTCGTCTGGAGGGGTTTCGAGAGGGGAGCCCCGATCGTATGGGTTACGGGGTGTCACATCGGGGACTGCCACTACATCGATGCCAACCACTGGACCCAGAAGAGGGTGGAGAAAATCCGCAAGAAGATGGAAAAGATCGGTCTTCGCCCTGAGAGACTTCAACTGGACTGGATAAGCGCTGCCGAGGGGAATGTCTTCGCGCGGAGAGTAAAAGAACTTCAGGATGTTCTTAAAAGCGTAAGCGCCGATGAAATAGAAGAGACGAAAAAGATCCTGAAAGAACAGAAGGACAGGAAGAAAAAAGCCAAGAAGTAAGCGCACTCCTGGGGCTTTCGTGAAAAAGACCGGTAAAAAGAAAGTGCTCTTCTTGAGCAAGGCTGGGGCGGAGTCATCCTGGCTGGAGAAGTCTCTCAAGAGGGGATTCACAATCCATACATGCCACGTGAAAAGGGATGCCCTCAGGAGCTTGAACGAATATCCCCCGGATATCTGTATAGTCGATCTCCACATACCGAGAATCGATCCCTTTAAGCTTCTCACCGACCTGAGAGATATGCATCCGATGGTTGGACTGGTGGCCCTCTACCGGAAAGATCAGAACGAGATCGCCGAGCGAGCTCTTCGCTGTGGTGTCGATGCCTGCGTTTCGGTTCCCATATCCGAGGGAGAATTCAGGCTCCTCATCACGAAGGTCCTTAACAAGGCTTCGGCAAGAGGTCAGGTCTCGGGGGAGGGGAAGAAGTCGACGGAAAGGGATGAGCTCCTCCGTTACATAGTCGATAACTCTCCGGTTGCTATCATCGCCACCGACGGGGAGGGGAACATCAGCTTCTACAGCAAGGGTTCGATTCCCATCTTCGGATACACGCTGAGGGAGATTCTCGGCAAGCCCATCTCACGTCTGCTTGCAAAGGGCGATGAGGAGATGCACAGGATACTTAAAATACTCGCTGAAAAGGGAAGGCTCAGGGCTTACGGAGTGGATTTTCTTAGGAAGGATGGTAAGCGAATAATCGGCATCCTTTCCGGATCAAGGGTCAGGGTGCAGCGGCGGAAACTTCTCCAGCACGTCTTAATCATGAAGGAAATAACAGGCAGTATTAAACTCGAACAGGAGATTTATGAGAGTAAGATAGAACTGGAATCGGTTTTCGATTCGATCGTTGACCCATTGGCCGTGATCAGGAGGGACTTCACAATCAGCCGGGCCAACCGAGCAACCGCCCGTCTGGTTGGAGTGGGAATCAAGGAGGTTGTTGGAAAGAAGTGTCACGAACTACTTCACCGCACCGGAGTCAGATGTAAGCCCTGTCCGGTGAGTATCACATACAGGACGGGGCAGTCATCTTTCGCGGAAATCGAGTCGAGGGAACTTGACGAGATCTTTCACGTTTACAGCTACCCCATTTTCGATTACAAGGGTGCACTCAAAAGCGTAATAGAACACAGGAGTATCGTGACCGAACAGAAACGGCTCGAACGGGAGAGGCACCGGCTGGAGCTGGAACTCATGGAGAAGCATAAACTTTCATCGGTGGGTATGCTTGCCCAGGGGATAGCACACAATCTCAACACACCTCTCGGTGTCATAATGGGCCGGAGCGAACTCCTGAGGGACGACATGAATAAAGCCATGGAGAAAGCGGGAAGCTTGATAAAAGAGAGGGGGGATGAAGACGAAGTACGCATGGAAATAGAGAATTTCAGGGAGCAGAGCGACCACACGTTTGAAATCATACTGAAACAGGTTGAGAACATGTCTTCAATAATAAAGAACCTGATGGACATAGGCCGCCAGAGACAGGATTCCGAACGCAAGAAGCTCAATATCAATCACATACTCGAGCAGGAGCTGAGGTTTCTCGAGGCGGACATGTTCTTCAAGCACGAGGCTACCAAGGTGGTGGAGCTCGATCCTGGTATCCCGTACATCGAAGGAGTGTATTCAGATTTCAGCCAATCATTCACGAACATCATAAGAAATGCCATGGATGCCATGCACGGCCAACCTGTTAAAGAGCTCAGAGTCAGGACATACCACGACGGGGATCTGATCTATGTTGAGATCCATGATACGGGGGAGGGGATAAAAAAGGAGCACATTCCTAAGATTTTCGATCCTTTCTTCACGACGAAGGATTTCGGCGAGGCGGTGGGTAAACCTGCTGGAGTCGGTCTCGGACTCCACAGCTGCTACCAGCTATTAAGCTCTTATGGCGTAAAATTTGATGTGAAGAGCAAACCGGGTGACACGACTTTCACCATCAAGATACCCATCCAGCGCCGCAAGAGGTGAAAACAGGCTGAACCGGGAATCAGGGCAGTGTTCCTTTTGTATCGACATGCGGATTGACCGGCTTCAGGGCTCCGAGTCCTTTCACTCGGGCGTTTCGCATTTACCCATCTATGGTCTCGCAGGTGGGGAAGAAAGCTTGCCCCTTCCGCGCAAACTGCGCGCGGCTTTCCCCTTCCTGC
>JBHIFB010000042.1:0-24350 GCA_046760905.1 Candidatus Glassiibacteriota bacterium
ATCGAAAGGGTACATGTTTCCGACTGAGGTGGTTTTCAAAATACATTACAACGGGCACAGCGTGACAGAAATGGAGGTTTCGCATTTTCCACGCCAGGGCGGGGAATCCTCACTCAAGTTCATGAAAACCTCTATAGATATGCTGCTTTTTCTCCTCTATATGAGGACTAAACTCATTCTCCACCGGAGAGAATTGATAGAGAGCATTTGAGGGGGTAGCCCATGGGAAATAGAAAGATTGTAGGAGTGATACTGGCGGCAGGACGTGGCGCCAGGATGGCACCTTTCAGCGACAATTTTCCAAAACCGATACTGCCGATCTGCAACAAGCCACTTTTAGTTTATCAGATCGAATCCATGAGGGAGATCGGAATAGAGGAGATAATCATAGTCGTTGGACACAAGGCTTACGAGATCACCCGAATACTGGGCAGCGGTGAAAAATTCGGGGTGAAAATCCAGTACGTCGACCAGGAGAGCACCCTCGGAATCGCTCACGCAGTTGGTAAGCTCGAAGGGCTCGTTAAGACACCTTTTTTGCTTTTTCTGGGTGATATCTTCTTCCGCACAAGCGACCTCCGGGTAATGGTAGACATGATGCTGGAGGAATCGGCGACCGGCGTACTCGCAGTGAAGGTCGAGGAGGATCCGGAAGCAATAAAGAGGAACTTCGCTATAATCCTGAACGAAGACCGCACCGTGAGAAGAGTGATTGAAAAACCGAGGTATACACAGAACAAGCTTAAAGGATGCGGCCTTTACCTCTTCGATCTTCCCATTTTCGACGCAATCAGAAGAACGCCGCGTACCGCGATGAGAGATGAGTATGAGATTACAGATTCCATTCAGCTGTTGATAGACGACTTCCCTCCTGTAAAAGTGGCCGAGGTGGTTGAGTGGGATGTCAATCTCACAAGCCCGATCGATTTACTCAGAATCAACCTGTATCAGCTAGAGCGCATTGGTAGAAATACTCTTATAGGGAAGGATACTGAGATCCATCCGGATGCGGAGCTGTCTAAAACGGTCGTTGGAGATGGCGCAAGGATCGAGAATCCCATCTCCCTCTCGAATTGTGTTATATTCAACGGAACAATCGTCACAACTGAATCCTCGAGCGATGGAGTCATATTTACACCGGACAGTACCATCGATTGCAGGAACATATCCTGATGTCCGACGGGATAATAACAGGAAATGTCAAGGGCAGAGCGACGAAGGAGATTTGTAACAATGCCTGAGAATAGAAAATACAGAAAGGTACTAGTTACAGGTGGCGCTGGATTCATCGGCTCCCATCTTGCAAGATCGCTTCTGGAGTCGGGAGTGGAGGTAAGAATCATTGACAACCTCTCGATGGGCAGGAAAGAGAACATTCCCGAAGGCGCAGAGTTCATCTTGGGTGATATCCTTGACAGTGAAAAGGTACTCTCCTGTCTCGAAGGAATCGACGCGGTTTTCCACCTCGCGGCGAAGGTAAGCATCCGCTCCTCGGTGGAAGGTTTCAGTGATGATGCTCGGAACAATATAATGGGCACCCTCAATATGCTCGATTGCATAAAGAACTCAGGTGTGAAAAAATTAATATACGCCTCTTCAATGGCAGTGTATGCCGACTCTCCGAAACCGGATCCTGTCTCGGAGAAATACACAACCGAACCAATCTCTCCCTACGGAATCAGCAAGCTCGCAAGCGAAAAATATTGCCTAAATCTCGCCGACACGTTTGGAATCGATACCATCTGTCTGAGATATTTCAACACCTACGGAACAGGGCAAACACTCACGCCATATGTCGGTGTGATGACGATCTTCATAAACAATCTGCTGGAAGGTAAGCCCCCTGTAATATTCGGCGATGGCGAACAGCGGAGGGATTTCATATGGGTTGGTGATATAGTAAAAGCATCGACTCTCGCCCTAAGATCACCGGTAAAGAAGGGGATATTCAACATCGGTACGGGGATCGACACGTCTGTGAACAAGATCGCAGACTTGCTGATAGGCAAGATAATGCCTGACATGAAACCGGAATACGCTCCCCCACAACCGGGGGAACTCAAGTACTGTATTGCCGATATCACTCAGGCACAGAACCACCTCAAATTCGAACCTGAGGGAAGATTAGATGAGAAGCTAGAGGAAGTAATAGAGTGGAACAGGAGAAAAAAGGAAGTCGGCTGAGAAAGGATCACGCGATGTGTTTCTTTCTCACAGCACTGGCCCTGGGTGTAAGGCTCTACGGCATACGGTACGGGCTTCCTTTACTCCTGAAAGCAGATGAGCCGTATATCATCGATAGTGCCATTGGTAACTTCTACAGCCAGGATCCAATCATCCTGGGATGGCCTGGCTCATCGCTCGTCCTCCTCCTCTTTGTTTTATATTTCCCGTATTACCTGTATCTGAAGTCCTCGGGTGTGCTTTCCTCCGTAGAGGATTTCATATTCATGTACTGGAATGATCCTTCGATGCTCTACCTGATAGGAAGGGTATGCGTAGCTCTGGCTGGAGCTCTTACCGTCCTCGTCCTCTACAGAGCCTGCTCAAAGATGTATGGGAAGGCGACCGCGGGTCTCTCATCGGCGTTTCTTGCATTCTCATTCATGCACGTGAGACACTCGCATTTCGCACTCCCAGACATTCCGATGACACTCCTGCTCGTAATGCTTGTTTATTTATCCTACAGGATCCTGGAAGGGACGAATATAAAAACTTATGTGATTGCAGGTGCTCTCTGCGGTCTCTGTGTATCCTTAAAATTCAATTCCGCAATCATAGTCATGCCCATTATCCTGGCTCATCTATTGAGGAAGAGTGCTCCTGCGAAGGATGACAGATGGAAAATCACCTCCTTGATCGCCTGCATGATAACCTTCTTTTATATCGGGTGCCCTTATGTATTAACCGACCCCAAAGCAATGATCGAGAGCATCAGAAACGTAGTGATCTGGCAGAAAGAAATTGGGAATATCAGAGCCATACCAACTGGCTCAGCCCTGGCCTATCTGTTCGATACAGTCCTTCCCATTTCCACGGGCTGGCCCATGATCATTTTTTCAATCATCGGCTTCGTAACATTCCTACTGAAGCCGGACAAAAAAGACCTCATTGTCATAGTTTATCCAGTGACATATGTCCTGCTCCTATCAACGAGCAAGACTCTCTTTATGAGATATGCGATTCCTCTTATCCCATTCATGGCACTTCTTTCCGCCCTCGCGATAACGAGATTGAAAGAGAAAATAAGGTATGACTTGCTAAGTACCGTCGTCCCGATCATACTTTCTCTGCTTGTCCTACTTCCTCAGGTATGGAAGTCAATCCTCTTCGACCACATGCTGACACATACGGACACGAGAGCGGTCGCAAGGAAATGGATCATAGAACAACTCCCTGCCGGCAGCAGGATCATACTTGACCACCTGCCCTTCTCGGTCCCGTTTGGATTCAACGAGTGGGTCTTGAATTACGAGAAGAGGGATGACAGGTGGGGTGATCTGAAGTACAGGTACTTAGATGCGAATTCAGGGAAGAAGGTCAATTCCTTCAAACTAATGTACACAACAGGCGAAGTTAGTGATGGCATCTGGGATTTCGAGCCGGACTATGTGATCGTCAGCTCATACGTAAAAAACATTTTCTCCGGCAGAATGGGAGAAACCCTGAAGGAGAAAAAGGGAATGATCTTCAAGAGAAGAAGAGCTTTCTACGAAAGAGTGGAGGATGAGGGAAAGCTTCTGATGACCTTTTCTCCTTCAGGCACGAATGAAGAAGAGGAGGATGACATTTACGGAGTGGCGATTAATCCAGATCCCGGTCCTGTTATTAAGATTTACAGAATGGGCGAGTTCGAGTAGTCACTGATGGAGAGGAAGAATTACATATACATACTGGTCCTAATCGTGCTGGCCGGTCTCGCGGTGCGTCTTTATGAACTGAATGAACCCTGGATTGGCCTGAAGGATTTCACGGGAGCTCTCCACGGACAGATAGCGAAGAACTACCTCAGATTCGGTTATCTGGGCACCGGTTTAGGACCCGTCACTAATTTTGAGTCTGAACCGGAAAGCTTCAGCTATTATTTCCATCATCCCATTCTCTTCAACATAGTGCTGTCAATACCCATGCAAGTACTTGGATCAGAGGAGTGGGTACTGAGGCTTGTTCCCGCCATAGCCTCAACTGCCGGCATCGGGCTCATCTTCTTCCTGGTTAGGCCGCTCTGGGGATTCAATGCTGCGCTGTTCTCATCCCTTTTTTTGGCCTTCGTGCCGATGGACGGATTCTTTGGTAGAATGGTCAATGAGGAAACCCTTGCGGTACCAATCATTATTGCGGTACTGATCCTCTGGACGAAGAGATCAAGCTATGATAAACCCTCAATGGGGCTGGCCTTTTATACGCTCCTTCTCATAGGCCTCTTCACGGCGTGGCCGCTTTTTTATCTTACCGGTTTCCTCTTCGTACACAGTCTTCTGAATATGAAAGTGAACCCAAGAAGGCTTAAGCACTGCCTTATCCTTCCTGCCATGGCCCTGCTCTCATTCGCAGCGTTCCTCCTCCATGGCAGGTTTCTAACCGGAAACTGGGGGCAGAGCCTGATAGCCCTCTTCCTGGAGAGGGTGGGTGCAGAGCAAGCCCTCATGAGGAAGGCGAGTCTCAGCAATGTTATTGCTGGCAGATTCCTTTACTTCTTCACACCCATACTCTTAATCCTTTCTCTTGCCTTCCTGTTCAGAACGGTTTCGAAGAGGGGCCAAAACCCTCCAGGAAGCATGGCCATCATAATAATACTATATCTCGTGGCGATCACTCACATCTTCCTGTTCAGGGAAGGCGCTCTTCATCATGAGTACTGGCTATATTACTTCTCGGTACCCCTGGCCATTTCCTCCGCTCTCGGTCTCGATTACATTCTTGCTATGATCAGGAAGGATCTCCCAAAAAAGCTTCTCCTGGCGGCTGTTTGCGTGATGTTCATATCTCTCTCCCTCTGGAGGATTTCATCTCTTCATGCAATAAAGAAATTCGAATATGTTCCCGAACTGGGTGAATGGCTTGAGGAAAATACCGAGGAACATGATGAGATACTCGTGATCGGTCCGGCCCTTTCGAAATTCGGGTACTCTGAAACGCACTTCGACTACCACCCCGGGAAGATCCACACCTGGCCAATGCCGCATGTGGGGTTCTACTCACACAGGAGGATAAGGTGGGGGATCAGGGATATGGACGAGTTGGAAGCTATAATGAGAGAACCCGGGAGTCTAAAGTATGCGGTGATGACCGAGGAGTACATGGATTCCCTGGTGAAAGAAGCATGTGAGCGCCTCAAGTCACACGGGTGTGAGGTCGTTCCGAATATGTGGGAGGATGGAAAACCCACACCTGTGAGGATATTCGAACTGGGGACAGATATACCCGGCAAACCCATTCCACGGGGAGGACAGAGATGAAACTATCGGTCATTATACCTGTCTTCAATGAAAAACATACAATACAGGAGATCACGAAGAGGGTGCTGAATGTACCTATAGAGAAGGAGGTCATCATCGTCGATGACTTCTCCACAGATGGTACTCGGGAGATTCTCAGAGAGATGGAGAAGGATTACCCGATAAGAGTGATTTACTCAGATAGAAATCATGGGAGAGGCATGGCAGTGAGGATGGGCCAGGAAATCGTAACGGGAGAGCTTCTCATAAATCAGGATGCCGACCTCGAATACGATCCGAACGATTACGATGCCCTGATAAAACCCATTGTAGAAGATGAGGCAGATGTTGTATACGGTTCAAGGTTTCTGGGAAATATCGAGGGTATGGCATGGAAGAATTATCTCGGAAACAAATTCCTAACATTTCTCACTAACCTGGCACTGGGCTCGAAGATCACCGACCTTATGACCGCATACAAGGTTTTCAAGACCGAGGACATAAAAAAGCTACGGTTCGATACCGAGGGATTTGAATTCGAGGCGGAACTCACCGCCAAGATGGTGCGGATGGGATGCAGAATCGTCGATGTACCGATTTCCTACCATGGGCGAGGGGAGAAAGAGGGTAAGAAAATTGGATGGAGGGATGCGATCAAGGTCATGAGTACTCTGAAGAAATACAGGTAATGTGATGAAAGAGAGTGACACCTCAACGGCGAGACAGCCGGAGAATTGTGTGAGAGTTCTCGGAGTGAGAATAGACAGGGTAACGATCGATGGTGTTCTGCAGAAGGTCGATGAATTCGTGGCCGAAGGCGGGAAGAGAACGATCATGTATGCGAATGTGCATGTGATAAATCAGGCATACACGGATCCTTCACTTATGCAAATACTCAACAGTGCCGACTTAGTGTACCCGGATGGTCATGGTGTCGTCGTCGGAGCGAACCTGCTAGGAGAAGAGCTCCCTCCCAGGATGACCGGCGCCGATTGGATTTATGATCTGTGCACTTTTGCCGAGGGAAAGAACTACACCCTTTATATTGTCGGCGGAGAGCCCGGTATCGCGGAGAAGGCCCGGGACGAGCTACTGAGGAAGTATAGAAGACTAAACATCGTAGGAACGTATGATGGGTTCTTCCAAAAGAGAGGAGAAACCCGGAGATTGATTGATGATATAAACCTGAAAAAACCGCATATCGTACTCATTGGCATGGGCACCCCGACTCAGGAAAAATTCACAGAGAGCACCAGGTCCCAGCTGGAAGCACCTGTGTGCTGGGTTGTGGGCGCCCTCTTCGATTACGTAGCAGGAAAGATGAGGAGAGGTCCCCGGTGGATGCTTGACCACGGAATGGAGTGGCTGTGCAGACTCGCTTTCGAACCGAGGAGGTTGTGGAGAAGATATCTCATAGGGAACAGCATTTTTCTCATGAGGGTGCTGTTGATGAGAGCCAAGAAACACACTTGATACCTATACAGGAGGATTGTTCCATTTGGAGAGGATCGGTGTGCTCTACCTCATGCCATGGCTGATCGTCGGTGGTGCTGAGAATCAGATCGTGCAAACTCTCAATTTCATCGACCGAAGAAAATTCAGGCCCGTGGTGTGTTGCATAAGAGAACCAGGATTGCTGTATGCCGAGCTGCAGAAACTCGGTATAAGGACATACTGCCTAAACATTAGGCCCAGGTATGGAGGGAGCATTCTGGTGGCTCTCGACAGGATACTGCAGATAATCAGGCGTGAGAACATCCAGGTGTTACAGGCCATGGAGTTCAATGCGAGGGTCCTGGGCGCTATTGCGGCGAAGTTATCCGGCGTTGCGGTCAGTCTTTCGGCAGAACACTACACCGGCGAATGGCGTGAGCCGAGGTACAAGAGGATTGTTAAACGCTTGACCATCCCACTTGTGGACAGGATAATCTGTGTTGCCCAGGCGCAGAAGAAATACCTCGTCGAGGATAGGGGAATACCGCCGGAGAAAATCGAAGTGATTCACAACGGCATAGATCTGAGCAAGTTCAATCCACGTGCCGAGGTCACGTTAAAGAAATCGGATTTCTCGATCCCGGATAAGAGTCCAGTGGCCGGGATAGTGGCAGCACTCAGGCCCGAGAAGGCTCACCACGTATTCCTGAAAGCGGCGAAGAAAGTTCTTGAAGAAGTGAATGATGCATATTTTCTGATCGTAGGTGATGGGACGAGACGCCTTGAGCTCGAGAAGCTGAGTAGAGACCTCGGGATATCGGAAAGAACCATATTCACAGGAACGAGAAAGGACATACCTGAAATACTCTCCCTTCTTGACGTGGTTGTGCTCAGCTCCTATCCGGTGGTCGAGACTTTCCCGGTTGCCCTTCTCGAGGCGATGGCAATGGAGAATCCTGTCGTATCGACAAGGGTGAGCGGTGTTCCAGAGATGGTCATAGATGGTAAGAATGGATTCCTGGTGCCGGTCGGGGATTGGAATAAACTGGCGGAGGCGATCTCGAGGGTGCTCAAGGATCGGGAGCAGGCCAGGCATATGGGAAAAACCGGCAGGAAAATAGTTGAGGAAAATTTCACGATACAGCATACTGTGAGAAAGCATGAAGAGCTGTATATACGATTGCTGGGCCTGAAAGGGCGAAAGGGAAGGAAGGTTCCTTCCGGCAGGAAAAAAAAGAAGCCGACCATTCTCCACCTCATCCACGGCAGGACCTACAGTGGAGGCGAACATTCACTCTACCTACTATATAAATACATCAACAAGCAGAAATTTCATCCCATCGTCGTTTGTCTTGAAGATGGTTTACTGAGACAGAGACTGGAAGGACTCGGCCTGGAAGTACACTGCATGGATACCGATGCCATGCTGCCATTTCACACCGTTCCAAGGATATTACGCCTCGCACGAAGGGAGAATGCCGATCTCATCATCAATCAGACAACCAGGACAACAGTTATCGGTCGGCTGATCTCGATGATCACCAGAAAACCGAATATCACCGTCATCCAGGCCCCAATCCTCAGGGACACGAACACCACACAGCCGATGTGGTTGAACTATTACATAGAAAGGCTCACTGGATTTTTCTCGGACAGACATATCGTCGTGAACAGGTCCATGAGAAGGGAGATGATCGAATGGGGAAGAGAACCGGAAAGGGTTCGGACCATATACAACAGCGTGGATCCCGAATACCTTGATTACAGCTCGAAAAACACCATATTCAAGAGGGAGTTCGAAGTGACCCCGGAGAGGCCCTCAGCGGGTATGATAGCCTCGTTCAGGCCCAGGAAAGGGGCTGAACATCTGATAAGGGCAATGCCCGCGGTCATCGAGAAAATACCTGACGCTGTACTCTTCATGATAGGACACGGTGAATGGGTGAGGGGAAAAGACTATATTGCCAGTTTGAAGGAGCTCTCGGAATCTGTCGGTGTTAGTGATTCGGTGATATTTACCGGCTTCAGGAGCGACATCCCTCAGATCGTCTCGGAACTGGATGTGTTGATACTCCCCTCGATTTTTGGGGAAGGTTCCTCCCTGACACTTCTTGAGGCAATGGGGCTCGGATGCCCGGCAATTGCGACCGCTACAGAGGGAAACGTCGAACTCATTGAAGACGGAGTGAACGGGATACTGGTCCCACCGGCTAACAGCTCTGCTCTCGCCGATGCGATAGTCACGATATTTCAAGATAGGAAGAGGGCCAGGGAGATGGGCGATGCGGCCAGACGGAAGGTAATCGAAAGTTTTCTGGCAGACAGAATGGCCGATAAATATACCGAGATTTTCGAGGAAGTTATTGATCTGAACCAATAAACACCTCGCGTGAGGTAGTCTGAGATGAAAATCCTGATTGGATACCCTCCGCTTTCAGGCAAAGGCAGCCCGATGCTAACGCAGAACAGGCAATTTCAATGGTACCATGTGCCGGCATATATATTCCCGCTAGTACCTGCTTCTGCTGCCACCCTACTCTCCCGGGAAGGCTTCGATGTAATCTGGGCCGATGGGATTACAGAGAGGGCGAATGGGGAAGAGTACCGCAAAATGCTCACTGAGGAGAGACCTGACATTGCAGCGTTCGAAACAAAAACGCCCGTGATCCAGCAGCACTGGGAGATGATTGACAGGTTCAAGGATATACTGCCTTCCACGAAATTCGCACTCATGGGAGATCACGTGACAGCCCTGCCCGAAGAATCTTTCCAAAATTCGAAAGTCGACTTCGTAATAACGGGCGGGCACTACGACTTTCTACTCCTCGGTATCGCAAGACATCTTTCCCAGGGTGTGGAGCTTCCGCCGGGCATCTACTTCAGAGACGGCGGATCGGTACAGAACACGGGGCCTTTCGAAGTGATCCAGGATCTTAACTCCCTTCCATTCATCGACCGCAAACTCACGAAGGCGCACATGTATTTCGAAAAATGGAAGCGAAGAGATCCGTTCATGTACACCATGGCGGGAAGGGACTGTCCCTGGGGAAAGTGCACGTTCTGTGCATGGACGACGATTCACCCACAGTTCTCTGTCAGGACTCCCGAAAGCCTCCTTGATGAGATCGGATTTCTAATAGAGGAGCATGGAGTAAGGGAAATCTTCGACGACACCGGGAACTTTCCAGGCGGATCCTGGCTCAGGAAATTCTGCGAGGGAATGATCGAGAGGGGATACAACGAGGAGATACTATTCTCATGCAACATGCGCTTCTCAGACGTGAAACCGAAAACGGTCGAGCTGATGAAAAAAGCCGGGTTCAGGAAGATAAAATCCGGTCTTGAGTCTGCGAACCAGGAAACACTCGATCGCATTTCGAAAGGAATCAGGGTTGAGGATATAGTGAACGGCTGCAGGATTGCGAGCGAAGCTGGGCTGGAAGTCCAGCTGACAATCATGGTCGGCTACCCGTGGGAGACGCGAAAACAGGCATTAAAGACCCTCGAGCTCGCACGCTCCCTTATGAGCTCCGGTGCGGCCGAAATGCTCCAGTCGACAGTAGTTGTTCCCTACCCAGGCACAAAACTCTATCAGGAAGCACTCGATAACGACTGGTTCAGGATTGATCCCCGGGAATATAACAGGTACGATATGACCGAAACCGTCTTGAAAATGCCTGATATGGAACCAGAAGATGTGATAAAGATCTGCGGTGATATATACAAGACGTTCCTCACACCTAAGTTCGTCCTGAGAAACATGTCGAAAATCAGGAGCTGGGAGGACGCCAGCTACCTCCTGAGAGGTGCGAAGGCGGTTGTTGGTCACATCCTTGACTTCGTGAAAATCCGCAGCTGAATCTTCTTCATCTTCAGATGCTACCTACCCATCTCGAAGCAGAACACCCTCGATCGATAATCATCAATACCTGTAACCGCTCGCTTCTTCCTCGGTATATTCGACGCCAAGCCCAAGGGCAATTTAGCTGCCCTAGCCTCTCTTTATCCTTCCAGTAATGGTTCAGAGCGTTAGAATGATGATTCACGCAATAATCGCATGAATTTGCTGCTGAGGCGACAACAGCGATCATCTCTCATTCCTCACGGGCAAGGCCGTCATCGGCAAACATGATTGTCATATAGAGATTCATGTGCGCCTTCATGGCCCCGGGATTCAAGCTGTGGACCTTCATGATATTCGCTATCTTTCCGCGTTGGCGCCTCATCGTGCGATAGGCCTCCTTCAACTCCCCTCCGGCTTCTCCCTCATCGATCACTGTGATCCAGGACTCTAGTTAGCCCCCCCTTCAGCTTGCTTTTCCCGGGATCCCACGACTGCAAATCCCTCCTTCTTCCATCCTGTTATGCCACCGAGCATGTTATAAGAGTTCGAAAAGCCCTTCTTTCTCATGATCTTGAGTGCTGCGGCACTGCGTCTACCCGACCGGCAGTAAACGAGATACTTTTTACCCTTGTCAAGTTTTCCGAGCTCCTTTTCGAAATCGGAGGATTTGTAATCCAGGTTCACAGCATCTTCGAGGTGTTCTACCTCAAACTCCGCAGGTGTTCTCACGTCCAGTACTATGAAATCCGGATTGTCTGCCTCTTTAAGAATCATGGCGCTGGCCTCTTTCGGCGTGACGTCTATCTTTGCCTCCTGCTCTGTCCCTCCGCCAGCCTTGCCGGATTTCTCCCCTCCACATGCCGGAATGATCAGAACCGGGAATATGAGAAGACTTAAGATTAAAACGGTGCTGAATTTCCTTATCAACTTGTACATAGTGTCAGAACCTCCTTCTTTGTGCTTGTCCTGCTTCAGATACTAGAAACAGGGTCTTTTTGTGAAAGTTCCCACCTACCGTGCCGGCTCCCTTTTTATCCAGCCTGCGACTTCATGTAACTTCTCTTTCCTGATATATCCCATAGACCTGAGGATAGCTAAATATATTATGAATATGACGAATTTCAGCCAGAGTAGCGTCAGCGGTCCGCCCCAGTCTATAAGCCTTGCCGCTGACATCAGCACGACTGACAGCAGTAACACTCTCCCCGCTCTTGATATATCGAATTGAATCCTGTGAACTGCCTGGGCTTTCCGGTAGATCAGTGATATGAGCATCGCGAATGAGATCAGTGTCGTCACCGCGGCGCCCCATGCTCCATAACGCGGGATGATGATCAGATTAAGGACCAGGTTTAAAGATGCCGAAGCCATTCCAGCCTTTGCGATGAATGCAGTCTGATCCTCCAGATAGATCCCTGCAAGAAATATTATGTGCAATCCGAAGAGGATGTATGAAAATGCGATCAGGGGCACTATACCCATTGTGCTGAAGTATGACTTCTCAACCAGCACCCTATATATCTCAGGTAGAAATGTACATATCAGGAAAAATATGAGGCTCAGGATTACAGCGGTGATCTCGAAGGCCCTTGCGTACATCCTGCTTGCATCAGGCTCATCTGAAACTCTGAATATAAAGGGAACCCATGCGAATCTGAAGCCTGTGATGAACAGGTTAATAGCCATACCGAACTTGTAGCTGAGCGCATAGAGACCCGTCTCTTCGAGTCCTCTGAAGTAGCGTATCAGGTACTGGTCTGAGAGGTTCATGAGCATCATCGATATCATGGAAGGAATGAAAGGAAGCCCGAAACGGAGAAGACGCCTTAGAGCCTCCAGCGAAAACCGCCAGCCGATGTTCTTCATGACCAGGGGAAGAAGCAGGAGAAGCAGCAGGATCGATGCAATGAGATTAGCCAGCATAGCACCGAAAGGTCCCATGCGTAAATACGCCACGAAGATGACATTCGCGGCGAGGGCTGTGACGAGCTGAGTGACTATGAAGAAGAGGAATGTTTTTGAAAGATTGAGGGCTCTTAGAAGCAAAAGAGGTATTTGAACTGTCGATTCAACCAGAAGAACGAGTATCACAACAGTCACTATCTTCTGTTCATCGGGAGTCCCGAATAGGAAATCAGATACTGTCTCTGCATTCACGATCATAACTATTGAGAGAACCATATCGATGACTATGACGCTCCATAATGTTGTGCTGAATACCCGCCTGCGCTTCTCCTCGTCTTCTGAATCGAGGTAGTACCGGAAGAAGGCAGTTGTCATCCCGAAAGAATACAGGATCTGAAAGAAGGCAATGAAGAGTAGAGACAGCTGCAGGATTCCGTATTCACCCGGTGACATGAACCTGGTATATATCGGTATCAGAAGAAAGCCGACCAGCTTTCTCGCCAGATCCCCCAGGCCATAGATGAAAGTATGCTTGAAGAGACCGCTGACTGAGGATTTCTTTATCACTTTCGATCCCGGACTGAATTTTAAATAGAGGATCATCCATTGCTGGCTTCAGCAATGTGCAGAACGTATGTCGGTCTTACATAACCTCTCGCAAGAAACCCCTCCTTAAACCTCGTTAATCCCCAGTTCGGGACCATCTCGATGGACGAGGTACCCAGATCGTAGTATGTAAAACCGGCGTCCCTGGCCCAGCATGCGGATTCATACATGAGTATATTCGCGACTCTCGCCGATCTGCCTTCCGCTAACTGGCATAGGTACATGTTCAGAACTGTCTTCCTGGCGGCAACGAATAGTAGAGTACCTCCCACTATCTCACCATCAATCACTGCCGTGAAAAGCCGTATCCTGTCGGGAAGGAGCAGATGGATTCGCTCCAGATCGGCAAGTGAATGTGTTGGAAGGACTTTCTTCTCGGCTCTGTCCGCGCATAGGATTTCGTGGAACGGTCCGAATTGTTGAGATGGTTTAACCCTCACTCCACAACGGTTTGCCTTCCCCACCGCCCGACGATATGAGCTCTTCAGGGCAGATTCGCTGAAACCCGGGAGATATATTATTTCCGTTACCTCGCCCTTTGACATCCTGAAGCCGGAGGCGAGGAGGCAATATTCCTGAACCTGATCCTGCCGCTGGAGATAAACGATTGGGGGCAAGGTGATTTCAATCCCACCGATGCTCGATTTTACGGCAAATCGAATCATCGCTTCCACTATTTCATGCACATCCTCCACTCCAAGATTCCCTGGCAGAAGCAGCCCTCCCCAGGATGCGCCGTAGGGAGAAGCAAGCACATCCTTTCCAGACCTCTCAAGTATGGCAGCAGGCATTGCCGATATTAGCCTATCATTGCGAAAGAAAAGGAGGTGACTTGTCTTAAACTTGGAGTCAGGGTGATAGGAAAGGAATTTCAGATCATGGAATATCGTTGCGTTATGAGCCCTTGCGAGGAGATCCTTCCAGCGCTTCTCATATTCATTATCATAGAGCTTCACCCGAATTGACATCGGCACCTCGAGGATGTGACGAGTCTCAACGCGTTTTTGCCCAATATCAGCGACTTCTCCTGTTCCGTCATGGAACAGAGCTCTATCACTGACATGTATATCGATGGATGACCGAGTGAAAAATCACTTCCAAACAGGAACCTGTTCGCACCCAGCTCCCTGATACCCTTCTCGAGGTTCCAGTACTCTCTTATACTCTCGGTGCCGAATAAAACGTTTTGAAGCTTCTGACTCACTACATCTCTAATGGCAGCTGTCTGAAGCTGTGGCATATCACCACCCATGTGACTCAGGACGAAACTCAATTCCGGCAATTGGCGCGCACGCTCGAGGGCAAAGCTGAATCCTGAAACCTCCCGCCACCTGCCGCAGTGAATGATAACAGGGAATGCGTTTTCCCTCGAGAACTCGAAGAATGGGGTGTAAGCGGAATCAGTCACCGGTTTTCCGGCATAGGAGGGATGGAACTTGAGACCACTGATCCACCTTCTCTCCCTCTCGATAAACTCCATGAAATCTTTTTTCTCCAGGTCCACCCAGGGGAAGAAATAGGCCTCGAAGCCTTCCTTTCCTGGATCGAATTTCTTGAATTCGGAAAGCAGCGTCTCGTTATCCTTCGAATCAGTCGGGAAGAAGTAACAGGCTTTCACGCCAGATCTCTTGAGCTCAGAAACCGTTTCGCTGAGACTCAGGTTCCTGCCGGAATAGGCAGGATCCTCCCATCTCCCCACATGCACGTGAGCATCAACTACCATATTCACTCCGATTTTTAAGAAACTTTCCAACCTCCCAGACCGGTGACGATGGATCTCCACCCTCCTCCTGCACCTCTTCTATAAAGATCGCACCCTCCCCGGTTCCTACAACCACCCCCCTCCGGCTTTTCTCGAGGACCTGTCCTGGAAGGTAATCTGTCAATTCCGTGGACACCGGCATGCTCTTCCAGACGAAGTATTTCTTATCCCCGTAATAGGTATAGGCTCCAGGGTAAGGTCTCACCAGTGCCCTGACCCGATCATGCACCTTCTCTGCGGGTTCGTCCCAGCTTATCTCGCAAACATCCGGCGTGAGTTTGCCGTACTTCGTGGCCAGAGTTTCATCCTGCGGGACACCCACAGGGGGCCCGTGTCTGAACATTCTCATAGCCTCCAGAAGAACGCCAGGTGATAGCCTTTTCATTTTCTCATAGAGCGTTGCTGCGGTGTCCTGAACCGACACGTTTATTCTGTGCTGAAGGATGATGTCACCGGAATCAACTTCTTCGCTCATGTAATGGACGGTTATGCCTATGGTCTTCTCACCGTTGAGCAACGCCCATGATATCGGCGCCCGCCCGCGATATTTCGGGAGGAGTCCGCCGTGAATGTTTATGGCACCGAGACGAGGCACACGGAGTATATCTGCCGGTATTATCTTCAGAAAACCCACAGAGACCATGAGGTCACAAGCTGATTGTTCTATCAGTTCACGCATCATCCCTACATCTTCGATCAACCTTACATCTAAGCCGCACTCTCCAGCGACCTCTGCCATCGATTCTCGATGCTCCTTTTGTGATGCTGAACTTGAGGGATGCGTGAAGATTGAAAAGAGGTGGAAATCATCATCGTGGATGATCGCTCTGAGGCATTCAGGAGCTATTGGTCCATGGCCGAGAAATAAGACTATGATACTCATTATGACATGGCCTTTTTAAGGCAACTTACCACGTAATCCACATCAGCCTCGTTCATTCCCGAGTGCAGGGGGAGCGTGACGGCACACCGGCCCAAAAGAGTAGCGTTGGGGTAGTCATGGATGGATGTACCGTATTTCTTCTTATAATATGACAGGAGGTGCACTGCGTATGTGCCTATGGTCGCTTCGATGCGCATCGTCCTGAGCTTGGAAATCACCATGTCTCTTTGTGTCCCCTCTGGTAGTATGACAGTGTAAGACTGATGTACTCTCTGTGAACCCTCCGGCACTCTCTGCATTCGAATTCCCGGTACACCTCGAAGGCGCTCATCATAGAGAGATGCCAGTTTCCTTCTGGCCTCGAGCTCCTGGCCGAGCATCTTGAGTCCTGAGATACCAACAGCGGCGTGTAACTCAGTCATTCGATAATTGAGCCCCGGCACTGCGATATCCTTGCCCCCTTCCCCGCCAATGAAGCCGTGGTCTCTCAAACTCATCACTCTCTCACTCAATTCAGGATTCTGTGATGTGACCAGGCCGCCTTCACAAGTGGTGATGATCTTTCTGGGATGGAAACTGAAACATCCAATATCACCTATGGCACCGCACATGCGGCTTCCATACATGGCCCCGAGTGCACAAGCCGCATCTTCTATGATCGACAGTCCCCTGTCTTTTGAAAACTCAACTATTGGGTCCATGTCCACAGGTACACCGAAGAGGTGGACGGGGATCACAACACGGCACTCATCCCTGTACTGTGACTTGAGATTCTCTGTTTGGATGTTGAATGTGTCTGCATCCACATCAACGAACCGAACCCTCGCCCCCAGTTGTTCAACGACATTTGCAGTCGAGGGAAACGTGAAAGCAGGCAAAAGGACGACATCCCCTTCACCTATACCAAGGGACATGAGAGAGAGATGCAATGCTGCTGTGCCGGAACTCACGGCCACAGCACTCTTCACTTTCAAAAGCTCTCTGATGGCTCGCTCGAACTGATATACTCTTTCTCCCTGGACAAGGTGTCCGCTCTTAAGCACATCCTCGAGGTCCACGGCCACATCGTCCGCCACCCTCGGGGCAACGAGTCTCACTTTCCTATTCTGATTCGGTACCACTCGGCGGTTCTCCTTATCCCCTCTTCAAGGTCGATCTTGGGCTCGAAGCCAAGCACTTTTCTGGCCTTCTCGATGCTCGGCATCCTCAGCTCCACGTCCACATAATTCTTCGGGATGAAGACCAGGGGAGCATCGGATTCGAGGACTCCTTTTATAAGGAGGGCAAGACCGTATACGGTAATTGTTCCACGCGGATTACCGAGGTTGATCACTTCACCAACAGCCGCTTCCTCACTGATGCACATCATGACACCGTCAATGAAGTCATCGATGTAGCACCATGATCTGATCTGATCACCGTCACCGTGGATTTCGATAGTCTCGTTTCTAAGCGCACGCTTTATGAAAATATGGATTGCGCTCTCACCAACCTGGCCGGGTCCGTATATGTTGAATGGGCGGACCGTGACTGCCGGTATCTTGAATTCCTTATAGTAACTGTAGGTGAGGTGCTCGGCTGCGAGTTTACTCACGGCATAGGTCCATCGAGCTTCCCCTACAGCACCCATAGGCGTCTGTTCGCCTTCATCGAGTTTGTATGCAAGACTCCCGAACACCTCGCTGGTTGAAAAATCAATGAATTTTTCACAACCTCCAAGCTGTTTCGCAGCCTCGAGCACATTGTATGTGCCAACGAGGTTGACAGTTATGGTTCTCGTGGGCCTTAAGACGACCGTATCTATGCCGGTTATCGCAGCGAGGTGCACGATCATCGAACAGCCCTTCATTGCCCCCTTGAGAGACTCGAAGTCGAGAACGTCGCCTTTCACCACTTCGAGATCCGGATGATCCTTGAAATCGACATCGCCGAGAGAGTTCCTGGAGAAGTTATCATAGACAACTACCTTGTGATCGCGCAGCAAGCGTTGGGCCAGATGAGTGCCGATGAACCCTCCGCCGCCGGTAAGGAGTACTTTCTTCTTAGACATGAGAATGCCCCCTCCGCCTTAAGACTTATTATCTCACGATCGCTATCTTCCCTTTGCCGATCTTTCCACCGGGAGACTTCGAGATCAGCAGGTAAATCCCACTGGCGATTTCCGTTCCATTCTCATCCTTCCCATCCCACTTGATCGTCTCCGTCTGTGCGACCAGCTTCACGATATGGCTGCCCGCTATGTTGTAAATATCCAGTACGGTACCTGGATCGAACCGCCCGAAGATAACACCCTGGGGACTCATGGTCGGAAGGTATGGATTCGGAGCAACGATTATCGAGCCGGATTCACTGACTGGAGGCTCACCCCCGATTCTGTAGAATCTGGCGAGTCCTCCCTTCGTGGCAAACCAGACTGCCCCGGTGTTTTCGTCAACGAATACATCCTTCACGTCATCTTCTGGAATGGGGCTGCCGTTAGTGTCAAAAATTTCCCACACATCGAGGTCCCTATCATACTTTGCCGCACCCGAGGGGGTCGCGAACCAAACGAACCGTGATCCATGAAATGCCACTCCGTTCACCCTTACATCCGGAATCATGCTGTTATCGATCGTAAAGCTTCGCCACTTGAAATTGGAGGAGCTGAGAGGATCATTTGCATAATCGAGCTCCGTCACACCGGAGGTAGTACAGATCCAGAGGTGGCCAAGAGGATCTACTTCCAGGTCGAGGACATTTTCTCCAGAGAGGTATACCAGGTCTGGATCGATCGAGAAGAAGAGGCTGTCGCCACCGGCTGTTACAGGTCTCAGAACGAACAGGTCGACACCCGTCTTCGTATAACCGATCCATAGATCTCCCTGTCCGTCAACGGCGAGGGCTTGTATCCGTCTGTCACCAACAAGCTGATCAAAGCTCCTGAAAGAGAACTCTCCTTGACCATAGTGAAGCACGTCGAGCCCACCTGGCAGGTTGTACTTTTCCTGGTCCCAGCTTCCAATCCAGGCCTCTCCATCCCCCTTGAATACTACCTCACTCCTGATGGCATCGCCTGAGAGCCCTGTATCGGTTCCCGAGAGCGTAATCCAGGTGTCGTCTTCGAGCTGGGGAGTACCTCCATCATCGAGGATCGACAATCCCGAACCACCACTGTTATACCATGGAGTCCCTATCCACAGCGACCCGTCCGGAGCCTCATTCAGGGAGCTCGCCAGGTTGTACAGTAGGCCACTGTTGTCTTTCGTATAGTTCTGATACGTCTCACCATCGTAGCGGAAGATTCCGGCCTTGGAGGGTGTGGCCGACCACGACGATGCCCATATCACTCCCCGGCTATCAACTATCACCCTGTCGAGCGAGTTAACGAGAGGCCCAGGAAATTCCAGAGTGCTCCACGTGCCCTCACCACGTGAGGAAACTCCTTTCCCATCGGTCCCCAGAATGGGGACGCCTGTGTAATCACTGTCCAATGCAAGGATATTCCGTGTCGGAAGGTCCAGGGTCTCATCGACCCAGCCTGCCTGACCTGCATCATATCGGTAGATCCCCCCCCTTGTCGCCGCCCAGAGCTGCCCATCCACCGGTGCTATTTCCCTTACCTGCTTCGAGTTGCTGGATACGAGCCCTACGGAAAAATCATGAAACAGGCCGCTGTCTGGAAAGAACACCTGAATGCCTGAATCGGTCGCCACGATGAGCGAATCCCCTCCCACCTTGAGCAGGTCTCTCACCGAGTTATCTATAAGCCCCTGCCCTACGAGCCAGCTCTGAAACTCATCGTCCTCGAGCAGCCAGAGACCTTCTGAGGTTGCAAACCACACTCTGGAGCCATCCAGATGGAAATCACGAACCTCGTAATTTAACGGGTCTCCGAAATAGATCGAGCTTTTGCGGTTGACACTCTCGCCTTCGAGTTCCATCCTCACCGCCCCCTCGGCGGTGCCGACCCAGAATTCTCCATCCCCTACTACTATGCATGTTACCTGGTCAGAAGGAAGTCCATCGAGTGTACTGTAGTTTTTCACCTCGTCGTCGACGAAAAGGATCGCTATGCCCTTCATTGCAGTCCCTATCAGGAGATTCCCGGAAGCGTCCATGGAAAGACAGTTGAGGTCATTACTGGAGAGGCCCTGTATTGTCGTCCAGTATGTTATTACCGTATCTGGAGACCGGGAAAATTCTATCAATCCACCGTCGGTTGCGAAAAACATCCTGTCCTCGCCTGTCAAAGTTACTATATCTCTCACACTGTTCTTGTTCGTGAAAACTTCCCAACTCGCTGCCATGGCATCTTCTGCAACAAAAAGCGCGGTGAGGATGCAAATCAGACACTTCACATTATTCCTCCTGTAAACGGGAAACTCAAATCTGTTCTACACCTCTCTAAGTCGAGAGGTTCACTTCCCATAGAAGGTAAACTTTTTCCTATTACTAAGAGGCCTACCATATAGGCCACTCTCGTTCACTATCCCGGTGAGCTCGATCCAGTACCTCTGGCCATCATCGAGCGGGATTTTCGTTTCCAGCACTATGATCTTCGCATCCGCGCTGTCTCTTTCAGCGGAAACAAGCGGGATGACGGTAGTGGAATCCTTCTCAGGGAAAAGGCTGAAACCTTCAGGGGACTTGCGGACAGTCTCGAACCTCATAGGGTCGTCGAAGATGAGCTTCAATGTAATTGAATCTACGGGTTCCACCGACTGGAGAACGGGAGGAGATGTGTCTTGGACCATGAGATCGAAGTCTACCACCACCAGTTCATCGGAAACTTCTGTCTCCTTCTCATCAATCGGTTCGACGGCATATCTGTACTTGCCGTCACCATTCTGATCCAGGAAAGCCCTCACGCTAAAACGTGTCATGGGAAGATGAGCCATCCTGTATTTTCCCGACGTATCAGCCTGCACATGATAGCTGATCGAGTCGGGAAGTGTGTTCGCTATAACGAAGGCGCCCTTTGCAGGCTTGCCCCTATAACGAACATTGCCACGGATGATACCGGTATCGAGACTGTCTCCTGTGGAGAAGTAGAAAGTTACCGGTCCCATGAAGCCGTTTCCCCTCCGATCCAATAGGTTTCTGCCCACGGTCACCTGGTAGGTTGTTGAAGGGAACAGGCCATCCTCAGGCCAGAGCTCCACTCGCTTCCCCTTGACCTTCAGCTTCACCTTCTCATGCACAGGTGAAAGCAGAACTGCCCTCACTGCCGACTCTTCATCCACGTTCTCATCGAATAGGATCTGTATTTTAGTTGACAGATCGACACCTGTCTCCTCCGGCCCAGGTATTGTTTCAATGAGGACGGGTGGTTCTTTGTCCTCAGGACCGCCGGGAGGCGGAAGCCTGTGGCCACATGTGACTAACGGTATGCTTATCGCTATCAGGATGTAAAGGACCCTCGATGCCCTCTCTGAAGGACCAGTCATTCGAGGCCCTCTAAGAGTTGTGTGACCTTCCTCATATTTTCGAGAAAGTTCTTCCTCTTTTCCCTCTCCTTGCGTACTACATCTTCGGGAGCCTTTTCGAGGAATTCGGTCTTGGACAATTTTCTCTCTGTTTTTTCCAGCTGGTTTCTCAAACGGATGAGCTCCTTAGTGAGCCTCTCCCTCTCCATCTCCAAATCCACGATGCCTTCAAGTGGTACAGCGACCTGCGTACCTCTCACGACTGCTCTTCCTGCAGGGAAATCCGGTTCGAAGATCGAATGGACACGTATCGAATGGAGTCTGGCGATAGTTTTGATGTACTCGCTGTTGAGCGATATTATCTCCCTGTCCGCTTCAATCGTCGTCGATATATGAGCTTCTATCTCCTTAGCAGGATGAATGTTGTATTCCCCTCTAATGTTGAGAATGGCTCCGGAAATATCCTGAATATAGGCCATCTGCCTCTCGGCATCTTCATCCACGAGGGTATCTATTGGTTCTGGCCACGGCTGATGGGAGATGGAGTTGCCGTCATGGGGAATCGTGTTCCAGATCTCCTCCGTGATGAAAGGCATCACTGGGTGGAGGATCCTGAGTACCTTTTCGAGAACATACCAGGCCAGCCAGGCTTTTCTTGCGCGATCCTCTTGATCGTTTCCCGTCAGGCGAGGCTTTATGAGCTCGAGATACCAGTCACAATAGTCATGCCACATGAAGCCGTGTATGGCGAGAGCTGCCTCGTTGAATCGGTATTGTCCAAGAGAATCCTGCACCAATCCCAGTGTCCTTTGAAGCCGGCTCATGATCCACCTGTCAACGAGCTCCGTACTGAGACCGACCGGTCCCTCGATTCCGGCGATCTCAATGTCTTTCAAATTCATCAGGAGGAAACGGGATGCATTCCAGATCTTGTTCGCGAAATTCCTGCCGAAATGAAACTTCTCATCAGAGAGATACACATCGGAGCCGGGAGCACTCATGCTCATGAGACTGTATCTAAGAGCGTCGGCCCCGAATTTGTCTATTATTTCCTCGGGGTCTATAGCGTTGCCCAGGGATTTACTCATCTTCATGCCGGTCTCATCTCTGACCGTACCATGGATTATGACTGTGCTGAAAGGTATGTCTCCCATGAATTCGAGTCCGGCCATTATCATTCTGGCGACCCAGAAGAAAAGGATCTCTGATGCTGTGACCAGAGTGTCTGTGGGATAGAATACCTCGAGATCCTTCCCACCTTCAGGCCATCCGAGAGTGGAGAAAGGCCAGAGCCAAGAGGAGAACCAGGTGTCAAGCACATCCTCTTCCTGCCTAATGTCATTGCTCTGGCAGAAACTGCAGCGTTCGGGATCCACAACCTCTGAGAAAACACTTCCGCAGGAGCCACAGTTCCAGATGGGTATCCTGTGCCCCCACCAGATCTGCCGCGAGATACACCAGTCCCTGATATTCTCCATCCAGTCGAAGTAGACCCTCTCCCACCTGGCAGGCTGAATGCTGATTCGACCATCTCTCACCGCTTCGATGGCCGGTCGGGCCAGCGGCTTCATCTTCACAAACCACTGGTTTGAGAGATAGGGTTCCACCATGGTATGACATCTGTAGCAGTGCCCCACCGCGTGCTCGTGGTCCTCTATTTTCTCGAGTAGTCCCCTTGCTTTCAGCGCCTTTACAACCTCCTGCCGGCAGGTGAATCTGTCCTGGCCCCGAAACTCCCCAGCTTCATCACTCATCGTACCATCGGGATTCAACACATTCACCGAGGGGAGCTCGTGTCTCTGGCCCATCTCAAAATCGTTCGGGTCATGAGCAGGGGTTACTTTAACGGCGCCGGTCCCGAACTTTGGGTCTACAAAAGAGTCGGCGATGACGGGGATTTCACGTTCAACAAGCGGTAGAATCAGACTCTTTCCCACAAGGGCGCTGTAACGCTCATCCTCCGGATTAACCGCCACAGCGGTGTCGCCGAGCATCGTTTCCGGCCTCGTAGTTGCGACACTCAGACCGCCTTTCCCATCCTTGAATGTATAATGTATGTAATAGAGTTTGCCCTTAACCTCCCTGTGTTCTGCCTCCTCATCTGAAAGGGCAGTCTCGCACCTGGGGCACCAGTTTATTATGTAATTACCGCGATAGATTAGCCCCTTTTTGAAAAGCCCGACGAAAGCCTCCCTCACTGCCTTAGACAGCCCTTCATCCATCGTAAACCGTTCTCTGGACCAATCGCACGCTGCGCCGAGCCTTTTAAGCTGCTTGATAATCCGATCTCCGTGATGCTCTTTCCACTTCCAGACCTCCTCTATGAACTTCTCCCTCCCCAGGGTGTGTCTGTCCAGGTTTCTCTTAGCGAGTTCCCTCTCAACCACATTCTGAGTCGCAATGCCGGCGTGGTCCACGCCGGGAATCCAGAGAGACTCGAATCCCTGCATCTTCTTCCATCTCACCAGAATATCCTGGATGGTGTTGTTGAGAGCATGCCCCATGTGAAGGATCCCGGTTACATTCGGCGGCGGGATAACGATGACGTAGGGTTCCTTGCCGGAATCGGGATCTGCCTTGAAGTACTCCTTTTCCATCCAGAATGCATACCATTTCCCCTCAACGTCAGTCGGATTGTAAACTTTGGGAAGGATTGTCATGGATGCCTCTTGATCCCCCTGTTCATTGGTTATCTCCACAATCGGCCTGCCTTGTCAAGGCTTAAAACTGTCGGATAGATGAGTCCAAGCGAAACGGACTCCCCCAGCGCAATTTAGATAGAAAAATAATAATTTACGATCACATTTTCAAATACCAGCATTCTACATAGGTTATGATTAATCATTTGATCCGGATCATTCGTTCAAAATGAGGACATCTTGCACGATAACTGAAATGGGGCGAGGTTGGGCACCGGTCTTAGCGAATACTATTACAGGGCTCCGAGTCCTTGAGCGAGTCGTGAGAGCATTTGGGTACCCATCTTGGTCGAGCAGGAAGGGGAAAGCCGCATTTTTAAGGATCAGGGGAGTGTTAATTTTGTGAGTCAGGCGGATTGGGCACCGGTCTTAGC